>JAJYTY010000266.1 GCA_021792835.1 Pseudomonadota bacterium | reverse complement strand
CAAGGAGGCCGCCGCACGCATCGCCGTCACCGCCGATGCCTCATAATCCAGCCGTCCTGCCTGGAGCAGTTTGACCGGCCAAAGGTGGAGCAGTTTGACCTGACCATCGGGGGGTCTCGAACAAGTGACTGGCGCTTCATGCGCGCGCTAAGCGGATTCAACCGAGTGAACTGGATCCTCCGCCACACGCCCCCTCGAAGATGGGCTTCCGCCTCGATGAGCGCGGCATTGAAGCGCTCCACGTGCGCGACGGCCACCTTCACGCCATAGGCACGGCTAGCTTCGGCAATTCGCCCGCACCCAGTGACCGAACCCGTTGCGGGCTATTCAAGCAAACACGGGACGCCTGCACCAAGGGCGTCGAGAGTGACCGTTAGGTGATGTGACGTGTCGGCTGCGATCACTGCGAAGTCAGCACCTTCCAGGCTGCGTCGAAACTCATCGCGCGTTCGGACGTGCCTGGCCGCGTGGTACGGATCCAGCCCGAGGTCGCTGGCAGGACGTGGGTCGTAGATCGCACTTAGCCGCGCATGTGTTGATGTTTGGACCGCAGTGAGGTGTCGCTTGCCCATGGCCCCGGCGCCAACAAGGACGGCTCGATAGCATGGTCGACCAGCCGTCGCGAAAGACTGTTGCAACTGCGGGGAAGCTTCCATCGGGCGTCCTGGTTGGTGAGGCATTTGTGGGACTTGGTCGTGATCGATGCAAGTCCTAACTGTGGTCTTCAGCGAGTTAGTGCCTGTACCCCGTCAGAAGTTCCGAGGAGCGCGAATTCCGGAACATCATGACCGGTCTTTCCGGTCGCACCTGACCGGCCGCTCCGCCCGGCAGGCGATGCGACCACGTGGGCTGCTGCCGAAGGCAGATAGCCGATTTGTTCGACACGTCGACGGACAACATCGGTCGGATCTACGCCGCACCGCTACGTGCAAGGGTTCGGGCTTCGATGAACTTGGACATCTCACCCCGATGCGTCGCCTCGTATCCGCTTCCTGTTCGTCAGGCCAGCGCATTGCCATCCGGCTTCCTTCAGACCCGCGGTCGCCCGCGGAACCCTTGCCTTCGGCCAACTCTTCCCCTTGCCGGGCCAGTAGAGGACGTCGACCTCAAGGCAGGTGCGCCCTGCCGGGCGCCCCAAAAAAAACGGCCTCGCCCGCGAACGGACGAGGCCCGACAACCCACGAACTGAAACCAACCGCCCCAAGCCGGGCCCGCGTCCCCTAGGGAGGCGCGAACACCGCGAACGTGGGGAACACTCTCAGCCTTGCGGCCCGGAAGCGGCCCCGGCCAGCGCCGGACGCCGGCCGCGACGCCGCAACCAGTGCAGGAAGTCGCGCAGGATCGGATAGAACACCGCGAACGCCGACATCGCCAGCAGGGTTCCGCTCAGCGGCTGCGTGAACGCGGCGGTCCAGTCGTCGTGGTGCACGACCATGCTGCGCATGAAGTTGGACTCGCCGATCGGACCCAGGATCGCCCCGAGCACCATCGGGGAGATCGGGAACCTGTACTTCTCGAACAGGTAGCCCAGCACGCCGAAGATCAGGATCATCCACACGTCGGACATCGAGTTGCGGTCGGCATAGGCTCCGACCAGGCAGAACAGCACGACGATGGCGTTGAGCAGGTACTGCGGGATCAGCAGCACGCGCACGACCAGGCGGATCCAGAAGAAGCCGATCAGGCACATGCCGATCACCGCGACGAACATCGACGCCAGGATGGTGTAGACGGTGACGCGCGAGCTCGGGTCCGACAGCAGCATGGGCCCGGGCTGCACGCCGTGCAGCAGGAAGGCGGCCAGGATCACCGCGGTGGCCGCGCTGCCCGGGATGCCCAGCGTGAGCATCGGGATCAGGTGCCCTGCCACCGAGGCCGTGGAGCCGATCTGCGGTGCCACGATGCCGCTCGGATGCCCGGTGCCGAGCTTGTCGCGCTCGCGTCCGTACTGCTTCTCGACGCCGTAGCAGATGAACGAGGTGATGGTGGCGCCGGCTCCCGGCACGACTCCCAGCAGCGTGCCGATCGCGCTGCTGCGCAGGATCGCGCCCTTGACGCCCCAGATCTCGCGCAGCTTCGGGAAACTGGTCTGCACCTTGAGCTTGGCGTCGCCCGGAGCGCCCTTGATCGCCAGGCCCTGGCCGATGCGCTTGAACACCTCGCCCAGGCCGTACATGCCCACCAGCACGGCCACCAGCTGCACGCCGTCGCCCAGGATCGGCACGCCGAAGGTGTAGCGGCTGACGCCGTAGATGCTGTCGACGCCGATGCAGGCCACCAGCAGACCCAGGCTCATGCTGATGAAGGCCTTGGCCAGCGACTTGCCGGCCAGCGACACCACCGTGGTCAGGCCGAACACGATGGCGGCGAAATAGTCCTCGGAGTTGAACTTCAGCGCGACGTCGGTCAGCGGCTGGGTCAGCGCCACCATCACGGCCGACGACACCAGACCGCCGATCAGCGCCGCCACCAGTGCCCAGCCCAGCGGCTTGGCGGCTCCCTCGCGCTTGCCCATCGTGTAGCCGTCCCACAGCAGCGGCACGTCGTTGGGCTCGCCGGGAATGCGGTAGAGGATGGTGGTGAAGCAGCCGCCGTAGGTTCCGGAGAAATAGATCGCCGTCAGCAGGATCACCGCCGGCTCGATGGGCATCTTGTAGGTGAACGGCAGCGCCAGGATCACGCCCATCACGAATCCCAGCCCCGGCATGATCGACACCAGCATGCCCACCAGGATTCCGACGACCAGCATCAGCAGGTCGTGGGGCTGGAACACATGCATCATGCCCAGCGCCAGATCGTGCATCACGTTCATTTCAATGGATTCCGAGCAGCTTGAAGATCAGCATCGAGACCTTCATGAACGGCCCGGTCCCGAGCGGCAGCGAGACGTACACGACCTTCATGAAGATCAGCGTGAACACGCCGGCCAGCGCGATCGCCGTCGGCGCCAGCCAGGCCCAGCGGCGCATGCCGCCGATCAGCAGCAGCGCCGCGGCGAACAGCGAAGTGCCGATGAAAAACCCCAGGTACGGCAGCGAGGCCACGTACAGTCCGGTCGTCGCCACACCGATCCACACCAGGTGCGGGTGGGTTTCCGGCGGCGACACGAGCGCGTCGTCGACCTCCTCGACGGGGGTCTGCTCGGAGCTGCCGAACAGCGCGCCGAGCAGCCCGAACAGCGAGGTCGCGGCCAGCAGCACGCACGCCATCTTCGGCCACAAGTCCGGCCCGGGCATGCCAGGTCGGCCGACGATGTCGAACTGGCCCGCCTTGACATACAGGAACACGGCCAGGGCCAGCGTGACCAGGTAAGGAATCACGCGCTTGAGTGTGCTGGTGGACATCGTCCCCCTCCTTGGGAATCGATCCGGTCGAGTCCGCGCCGGCGCCGCACCGGAGTGCGGCGCCGCGAGGCTCACTTCGATGCCGCGATGGTCAGCTCGGCCTGCTTGAGCCAGTTCGACATGAAGGCGTCGGCGTCCTGCATCGGCACGTAGCTGTTGGGGTCGGCGTACTGCTGGTTCAGGTAGGCCTTGAACGCGGGCGTCTGCGCGACCTTCTGCAGCGCGTCGGCGAGCTTCTTCACGCGGTCCGGCGGGGTGCCGGCCTTCACCACGATGGCCCGGAACTGCGGCAGGGTCACGTCCAGGCCCAGCTGCGCCGAAACCGGAACCTTCGAGAACACGGGAATCGGCACCGGCTTCGGATAGAAGAACAGCACCGGGCGGAACTTGCCCGAG
>JAJYTY010000042.1 GCA_021792835.1 Pseudomonadota bacterium | reverse complement strand
GTATTCGACCTCGGCGACGCGGTAGGCCGGATTGATGTTGACCAGGATGATCCCGACCTTCGCGGTGGCCAGCTGCATCAGCACCCACTCGACGCAGTTGTGCGCCCAGATGCCGACGCGGTCGCCCCGCGCCAACCCGCTGCGCAGCATCGCGCTGGCCAGCGTGTCGACCTCGCGCGCCAGTTCGGTCCAGCTCAGGCGTCGGTGCTGGTGGCAGGCGACCAGCGCCTCGCGTTCGCCCTGGCGTGCTGCCATGGCATCGAAGAAGTCTCCCAGGGTCTGGGTGATCAGCGGCTGCTCGCGGCTGCCGCAGGCGTAGCTGGTGCTCAGGGCCATGTTCGTCTCCTCGGACATGCGGGTGATGGATCGGGGTTTGCCGGCGCCGGGCTCAGAAGCGTGCTTGCAGCCAGCGCTCGAGTTGCGGCAGGCGGTCGACGCCCCAGAACGGCTCGTCGTCGACGACGAAGTACGGCGCTCCGCACATGCCGGCGCGCAGCGCGCGCTCGACATTGGCGCGCAACTGGTCCTTCACCGAGGCGTCCGCGCACCAGGCGTCGATCTGCGCCGCGTCCAGGCGCAGCGAGGCCGCGAGCGCATGCAGCACCGGCATCTGCGAGATGTCGTGGCCCTGCACGAAATAGTCCTCGAACACCTTGTGGGTCCATGCAGTGGCCAGCGGAGATTGCGCGCGCTGCAGCGCCACCAGCACGCGCGCCGCCTGCTGCGTGGCCACCGGGAAGGGCTGCGGGTGGTGGTAGGGCACGCCCAGGAAACGCGCCGTGCGCGCCAGGTCGCGCAGCGAGTACTCGGCCTTCAGCGGCTGCTGGGTCAGCGGGCGCGACCCGGTGGCCGCGAACACCGGACCGAGCAGCACCGGCACCCATTCGATGCCGCGGTCGTGGCGCGCGGCCAGCGCCTCGATCTGCGTGCTCGCCAGGTACGAGTAGGGCGACGAGAAGTCGAAGAACAGCGTGATCGGCGATACGGGCATGACGCGACTCCGAAAGGGCTGCGCGCGCGCGGCGGCGGCCGCGCGCGCCTGGGGACGGACCGCGCTCAGGCCATCTCGACGGCCATCGCGGTGGCCTCGCCGCCGCCGATGCACAGCGCCGCCACGCCGCGCGACAGCCCGCGCTTGCGCAGCGCGCCCAGCAGCGTGACGACGATGCGCGCGCCGCTGGCGCCGATCGGGTGGCCCAGAGCGACGGCGCCACCGTGCACGTTGACCGCGTCGTGCGACAGCCCGAACTCATGCATCGCCGCCATGGTGACGGTGGCGAAGGCCTCGTTGATCTCCCACAACTGCACGTCTTCCTTGCTCCAGCCGGCGCGCTTGAGCGCCTTGTCGATGGCGCCGGCGGGCGCCGTCGTGAACCATTCCGGGGCCTGCGCGTGCACGGCGTGCGCGCGGATGCGCGCCAGCACCTGGCAGCCCAGGCGCTTCGCCTCGGATTCGCGCATCATCACCAGCGCGGCGGCGCCGTCGGAAATGCTCGACGAGGTCGCCGCGGTGATGGTGCCGTCCTTGCGGAAGGCCGGCTTGAGCCCGGGAATCTTGTCCGGGCGCGCCTTGAAGGGTTGTTCGTCGCGCTCGATGCGCTGCTCGCCGCCACGCCCGGACAGCACCACCGGGGCGATCTCCCACGCGAAGCTGCCGTCCTCGTTGGCCAGCTTGCTGCGCGCGGTCGACTCCACCGCGAAGGCGTCCATGGCCTCGCGCGTGAAGCCGTAGCGCGCGACGCAGTTCTCGGCGAACACGCCCATCGCCTTGCCGCGGTCGTAGGCGTCCTCCAGGCCGTCGAGGGCCATGTGGTCGTAGAACTGCGTCTGCCCGTACTTGACCCCCTTGCGCACGAAGGCCAGGTGCGGCGCATTGGTCATGCTCTCCATGCCGCCGGCCACCATCACGTCGGCGCTGCCGGCGGCCAGCATGTCGTGCGCGAACATCATCGCGCGCATTCCCGAGCCGCACATCTTCGACAGCGTGACCGCGCCGGCGGCTTGCGGCAGCCCAGCCTTCAGCGCCGCCTGGCGCGCCGGCGCCTGGCCCTGGCCGGCCATCAGGCAGTTACCCATCAACACCTCGTCGACCGCCTCCTTCGGCAGTCCGGCGCGCTCCACCGCGGCGGCGATCGCGGTCGCGCCCAGCTCCCACGCCTGCAGCGACGCGAAATCGCCCAGCAGTCCGCCGATCGGGGTGCGCGCGGCGGACACGATGACTACGGGATCGGAACTCATGACAACTCCATGGCTTGCTTGGGTTGGCCGGCGTCCGCCGGCGCGGGGACCGCCCGCGCGAAGCGGCGGGCGGCGTCGTAGGGGAACACGTCGATCACGTGACCGTCGCGGATGCGACGCTGCTGCGCCTGCCAGAAGGCGGCGTCGAGCAGGTCTGCGTGGTGGCGCATGAAGACTTCGCGCACGCGCGGGTCACCGAGCAGGAAATGCCCGAAGGTCTCCGGGAACACGTCATGCGGGCCCACCGAATACCAGGGCTCGGCGGCCATCTCGTCGTCCTCGTTGCGCGGCGGCGGGACGTGACGGAAGTTGCAGTCGGTGATGTACTCGATCTCGTCGTAGTCGTAGAACACCACCTTGCCGTGGCGGGTCACGCCGAAGTTCTTCCACAGCATGTCGCCGGGGAAGATGTTGGCGGCCACCAGGTCCTTGATGGCATTGCCGTAGTCGATCACCGCGGCCTCCAGCTGCTCCGGGGTGGCCTCGCGCAGGTAGATGTTCAGCGGGATCATGCGCCGCTCGATGTAGCAGTGGCGGATCACCAGCAGCTCGCCGTCTTCTTCCAGTTGCGACCCGCAGGTGGCGCGCAGCTCCTCGATCAGCACCGGATCGAAGCGCTCGCGCGGGAAAGCCACGTTCGAGTACTCCAGCGTGTCGGCCATGCGCCCGACGCGGTCGTGGCGCTTGACCAGCAGGTACTTGGACTTGATCTGCTCGCGGGTGGTGTCCTTCGGCGGTGGGTAGAAGTCGCGGATGACCTTGAACACGAAAGGGAACGACGGCAGCGTGAACACCAGCATGACCATGCCGCGGATCCCCGGCGCGGTCGTGAAGTCGTCGCTGGAATGCCGCAGGTGGTACAGGAAGTCGCGGTAGAACAGGGTCTTGCCCTGCTTGGCCAGGCCCAGCGCGTTGTACAGCTCGGAGCGCGGCTTGCGCGGCATCAGGCTGCGCAGGAACTGCACGCAGGCCGAGGGCACCGCCATGTCGACCATGAAATACGCGCGGGCGAACGAGAACAGCAGCAGGATGTCGTCCTCGTCGAGCAGCACGGTGTCGATGACCAGGCGGCCGCTTTCGTCGTGCAGGATCGGCAGCGCCAGCGGCGCCTCCCAGTAGCCGTTGATCACGCGCCCGACCAGGTAGGCCCCCTTGTTGCGGAAGAACAGCGACGACAGCACCTGGATCTGGAAGTTGCCGCGCAGGCGCTGTCCTTCCAGGCGCCGGTCGAGCTCGCGCACGACCAGCGCGACGTCGCCGTCCAGGTCGGCGAAGGGGCGCTGCAGCTGCTGGTTGTGCACGATGCGCACGAGAGTCTCATGGAGGTTCTCGCGCGTCGGGTAGTAGGCGCGGAAGGTCGGCTGCGCCGCCGGTTCGTCGTTCTCGATGTACTCGGTGGAGATCGCCGGGCGCACGAACAGGATGTCGTTGTGGAAATGCCTGCGGTGCAGGATCTTGGTGGTCACCGAGTTGAAGAAGGTCTCGGCCAGTTCGGGCTGCAGGTGGTTGGTCAGCAGGCCGATGTAGTGCAGCTTGGCCTGGTGCCAGACCTCGATGTCCAGGCGCGTGGCATCGAATTCGGCCTGCAGCCGCTCGGTGGCCTCGTCGACCCGGGTGTCGTAGAAGGCGATGCGTTCGCGTTGCGCGCGCTGCTGCCCGATCCAGTCGCCGGCCTCGAAACGCGCCTTCGCCTCGCGGCTGACCTGGCGGAACAAGCGGTAGTGCTTGTTGAATCCGTCGAGCATGGCGCGCGCGATGGCGAAGGCCACCTGCGAGTCCAGACGGGTCGGGAATTGGTTCATGCCAGGGCGTGCGTCTTCGAGGGGCGACGACAGCTGCTGCGGGGGTGTCGCAGCGGCTGCAGCGTCCACTGTAACCGCGCGCAAGCGCACGGGACAAGCCCGGGGCTGTCCTGTCGCTTGCGACAGGTCATGCTAGGCTTTCCGGCCTGCCCACCTTCGGGCAGCGCAGGCGCGCGGCGCGATGCGGGGGGCCTGGAGCCGCCCCGGCACGCCGCCAGCGCGGCCGCACCGACAGGAGAGATGCCCATGCCAGGACTGCGCCCCGAGGTCGACCCCGACGGCCTGCTCGAATATTCCGTCGTCTATACCGACCGCGCCCTCAACCACATGTCGCGGCGCTTCCGCGAGGCGCTGTGCGACATCTCGTCGATGCTGCGCCAGGCCTACGGCGCCGAGGCCGCAGTGGTGGTGCCCGGCAGCGGGACCTTCGCGATGGAGGCGGTGGCGCGACAGTTCGTCGGCAGCGACGAAGGCGTTGCCGCGCTGGTGGTGCGCAACGGCTGGTTCAGCTATCGCTGGTCGCAGATCCTGGAGGTCGCGCGCCCCCGCGCCAGCATCGCGGTGCTGAAGGCGCGCGCCGTGTCGGGGGCGCCGCAGGCGGCCTTCGCCCCGGTGCCGGCACAGGAGGTGGCGCAGGCCATCCGCAGCCAGCGCCCGGCGGTGGTGTTCGTGCCGCACGTCGAGACCTCGGCCGGCATGATGCTGCCCGACGACTACCTGCGCCAGGTGGCCGAGGCGGCGCACGAGGTGGACGCGCTGTTCGTGCTCGACTGCATCGCCTCCGGCGCCATGTGGGTGGACATGCGCGAGGTCGGCGTCGACGTGCTGGTCAGCGCCCCCCAGAAGGGCTGGAGCGGCACGCCGTGCGCGGGCTTCGCGATGCTTTCCGAACGCGCCTTGCGTCGCATGGAATCGACGCGCAGCGACAGCTTCGCCTGCGATCTGGCGGCATGGCTGAAGGTGATGCGGGCCTACGAATCCGGCGGCCACGCCTACCACGCGACCATGCCCACGGATTCGCTGCTGCGGGTTCGCGACGTCATGCGCGAGTGCTTCGCGATCGGCCTGCCGCGCCTGAAGCAGGCGCAGGCCGAGCTCGGCGCGCTGGTGCGCGACAGCCTGCGTGCACGCGGCGTGGCCAGCGTGGCGGCGCCGGGCTTCGAGGCGCCAGGGGTCGTCGTGGCCTATACGCGCGACCCGGCGATCCACAGCGCGCAGGCCTTCGCCGCGGCCGGCGTGCAGATCGCCGCAGGCGTGCCGCTGGCCTGCGACGAGCCGAAGGACTTCATGAGTTTCCGCATCGGCCTGTTCGGGCTCGACAAGCTGCTCGACGTGCGCGGCGCGCTGCAGCGCCTGGAAGCCGCCTTCGACCAGGTCGGCATGCGGCGCGCCGCCTGAGCGGCCGCGTCCGGGCCCGGCGCCGCGGGGCCTGCCCGCGGCGGCCGGCTCAGGCGGTCTGCGCGTACAGTTCGCGGCCGATCAGGGTGCGCCGGATCTCGCTGGTGCCGGCGCCGATCTCGTAGAGCTTGGCGTCGCGCCACAGGCGCCCCAGAGGGTAGTCGTTGATGTAGCCGTTGCCCCCGAACACCTGGATGCCCTCGCCGGCCATCCAGGTTGCCTTCTCCGCGCACCACAGGATCACCGAGGCGCAATCCTTGCGCAGGTCGCGCGATGCGCCCTCGACGCGTGCGTCCAGGTTCTTGCCCACGGTGTAGAGAAAGCTGCGCGCGGCCTGCAGGGTCGTGTACATGTCGGCCAGCTTGGCCTGGATCAGCTGGAATTCGCCGATCGCCTGCTCGAACTGGCGGCGTTCGTGCACGTAGGGCACGACGTTGTCGAGCACCGCCTGCATGATTCCCACCGGGCCCGCGGCGAGCACCGCGCGTTCGTAGTCCAGACCGCTCATCAGCACCTGCACGCCGCCTCCGGGCTGGCCCAGCACGTTGCCGGCGGGGATCGCGCAATCCTCGAACACCAGTTCGCCGGTGTGGCTGCCGCGCATTCCCAGCTTGTCGAGCTTTTGCGCCACCGAGAAGCCCGGGGTGCCGCGCTCGACCAGGAAGGCGGTGATGCCGCGCGCGCCGGCCGCCGGGTCGGTCTTCGCATACACCACCAGCACGTCGGCGTCGGGGCCGTTGGTGATCCACATCTTGCTGCCGTTGAGCACGTAGGCGTCGCCCTTGCGCTCGGCGCGCAGGCGCATGCTGACGACGTCGGAGCCGGCCTGCGGCTCGCTCATGGCCAGCGCGCCCACCTTTTCGCCCGAGACCAGCCCGGGCAGGTGGCGGCGCTTCTGCTCGACCGTGGCGTGGCGCCGGATCTGGTTCACGCACAGGTTCGAATGCGCGCCGTAGCTCAGGCCCACCGAAGCGCTGGCGCGCGAGATCTCCTCCATCGCCACCATGTGGGCCAGGTAGCCCATGCCGGTGCCGCCGTCGGACTCCGGCACGGTGACCCCGAGCAGGCCCAGTTCGCCGAACTTGCGCCACAGGTCGGCTGGGAAGGTGTCGCTGCGGTCGATCTCGGCCGCCCGCGGCGCGATCTCGGCCTGCGCGAACTCGCGTACCGCGTCGCGCAGCGCGTCGAGGTCGCCGCCGAGCTGGAAATCCAATCCCGGTAGATGCATGGTCCTGCTCCTTGCCTGGTGTCGTTTCGCGGGGACGGCGCCGCGGCCGCGGCGTCGTCCCGGAATCCATCGGGGCAGTGTACCCAGCGCGCCGGCGCGCGGTGGGCGCCGTCCGCATCGCTTGACAAGGCACAATGCCGGCATCGATGAACCAGACCCAGCGCCCACCGCCTCGCCGCCAGGACGCCGCGCCGCCCCCCCGGGGCCCGGCGGCTTCGCCGCGCCTGCTGCTGGCGCTGGCCGCGCTGGCATTGGCCGTGCTGGGCTGGCTGGTCTACATGCCCGGGCTGCACGGCGGCTTCGTGTTCGACGATTTCCCCAACATCGTCGACCAGCCGGCGCTGGCGCCGCATGCGCTTGGCCACCACTTCTGGGCATCCATCTGGTCGGGGCGCGCCGGTCCCTTCGGACGCGTGCTGTCGACCCTGAGTTTCGCCGCGCAGATCCGCATCTGGGGCATGGACCCGCTGCCCTTGAAGGTGTTCAACGTCCTGTTGCACCTGGCCAACGCGGCGCTGGTCGGAGTGCTGTCGGTGCTGGTGCTCGAATGGGTGCGCGGGCGGCAGCGCGAGGCCGCCGGGCCCGGCGCCGCCGACTGGGTGTTGCCGGCGCGCGTGCTGGGCGTGCTGGTGGCGGCCGCCTGGCTGCTGGCGCCGATCCAGCTCACCGCGGTGCTGTACGTGGTGCAGCGCGAGGAGGCCTTTGCCGCGTTCTTCGTGCTGCTCGGGCTGCTCGCCTACTGGCGCGGCCGCATGCTGCTGCGCGACGCCGTGCAGCGCGGGGCCCCGCAGCGCCGTGCCTGGGCCTGGATCTGGGGCGGGCTGTTCGGCTGCACCGTCCTGGCCGCGCTGGCCAAGGAAACCGGCGTGATGCTGCCGGCCTATGCCGTGGTTCTGGAGTGGGTGGTGCTGCGCGGCGACTGCGGCGGAGCGCCCGCAAGCCGCCAACAGCGCGACGCACGTTGTTCGCTGTTCGGTGTGTATGCGCTGGTGCTCATCCTTCCCGGTGTGCTCGGACTCGCCTGGCTGCTGCCCGGAGCGCTCGATGGCGCCGCCTACGCAACGCGCCATTTCACGCTCGCGCAGCGCCTGCTGACCGAAGGCCGCGTGCTGGTGGACTACCTGCACTGGACCCTGCTGCCGAATCCCAATGAGCTGAGCCTGTATCACGACGACATCGCGCTGTCGACCTCCTGGGCGCGGCCGTGGAGCACCACGACGAGCTGGATGCTGCTGGGCGCGCTGCTGGCGGCGGGGCTGTGGCTGCGCCGGCGCCGCCCGGTGGTCTCGCTGGGCATCCTGTGGTTCTTCGCCGGGCAATCGCTGGTCTCCACCTTCGTTCCGCTGGAACTGGTGTTCGAGCATCGCAACTACCTGCCCAGCTGGGGCGTGTTCATGGCCGTCTTCGGCCTGCTCGGGGCGTGGAGTCCGCGCCGCCGCGGTAGCTGGCCGGTGCTGGCGGGCACCTTGTGCGTCGGGCTGGTGGCGCTGTATGCGGGGTTCACCGCGATCCGGGCACAGGTCTGGGGCAATCCTTACCGCCTGGCCTACTTCGAGGCCACCACGCATCCGCGCTCGCCGCGCGCCGCGTACGGGCTGGGTCGCGTGCTCTACATCATGGCATCGGGGCCGGACAGCGCGCTGTTCCAGCTGGCCAACCGCGAGATGCTCGCCGCGGCAAAGCTGCCGGGCGGCAACCTGCAGCCGTTGCAGGCACTGGTTTTCATGCATGCCAAGCTGGGGCTTGCCGTGCGCACCCAGTGGTGGGACGCGCTGCGCAGGGGATTCGCCGAGCAGCCCCTGAGCGTGCCGAATGTCAGCGCGGCATATGCGTTGGTGAACTGCGCGGTCGACAAGGTGTGCCAGTACACGCCCGAGGATCTGCGGCAGCTGTTTGCAATGGTCGATGCCGGATTGCACGGCCACCCGCGAAGCGCCGAGCTGTACACACTTCGGGCGAACCTCGAGGCCAACGTGTCCCACCAGTATGCATGGGCGTATCGCGACATGCTGCGCGCGGTGGCGCTGGATCCGTGGAAGCGGCAGTACTGGGCCAACCTGGCGCATCTGCAGATCGCCGGACACCAGTTCTCGCAGGCAGGTCACGCCTTGCAGCGCATGCGCGAACTCGACCCGTTCGGGCTGCATCGCGCGCAGTTGCACGCGCTGTGGCTCGAACTGCGCGCGGCGCGCGCGGCCGCTGACGGGGCCGGGCGCGTGGCTGCCGCGCATGCGTCTGCCGGCTTCGCCGCAGCGCCAGTCGCAGAGGCGGGAGCGCGGTCGTGAAGCAGAGCCGGCGCGTCGTGCCCCTGCTGGCGCTGCTTGCACTTCTGGCCACGACCTGGCTGGTCTACTGGCCTGGGCGCACGGGAAGTTTCCTGTTCGACGACTATTCGAACCTCGCGCCGCTGGGCGACTACGGCCGCATCGACGCGCTGTGGAAGGCGGTGGCCTTCATCACATCGGGATTCGCCGGGCCTACCGGGCGTCCGCTGGCGCTGGCGAGTTTCCTGTTGAATGCACGCGACTGGCCGGCCTCGCCGCTGGGGTTCAAGCTCACGAACGTCGCGCTGCACATGGTGTGCGGTGTGCTGCTGGCGGGGTTGCTGCGGGCGCTCAGCCGCGTGCACGGCGCGCAGCCCCGGCGCGCAACCTGGATCGGCGTGCTTGCGGCCGGGCTGTGGATGCTCGACCCGTTCTGGGTCAGCACGACGCTGTATGTGGTGCAGCGCATGGCCATCCTGGCGGCGTTGTTCGGCTTCGCCGGACTGTGGGGCTACGTGCGGGGGCGCGAACTGCTGGCGCAGGGCCGCACTCGAGCCGGCTATGCGTGGATCAGCGTGTCGCTGACCCTGGGCACGCTGCTGGCCACGATCAGCAAGGAGAACGGGGCCCTGGTGCCGCTGCTGGCGTGGGTGCTCGAGGTGTTCGTGCTGCAACGCGCCCAGGCGCGGGCTCCCCGCGGCCTGCGGGTCTGGAAGCTGGTGTTCCTGGGTGTTCCCGCCGCCGTCGTGCTGGGTTTCCTGTTGTACCACCTGCCGCAGGTGTGGACCGGCGCCACCAGCGGACGCGCCTTCACCCCCGGGCAGCGCCTGCTCAGCGAGACGCGCATCGTGTGGAGCTACCTCGGCGACATCTGGCTGGCGCGCGCGCACGACGGCGGGCTGTTCCACGACGACGTCGCCGTGTCCACCGGGCTGCTGCATCCGTGGATCACGCTGCCGGCCGCGCTGGGCCTGCTCGGCCTGGCGGCGGCGGCGTGGCGCGCGCGCCACGCCCGCGGCGCGGCGTGGGTCGCGACCGGGGCCGCGGTGATGTTCTATCTCGTCGGGCAGCTGCTGGAGTCGACCTGGCTGCAACTCGAGCTGGTGTTCGAGCACCGCAACTACCTGCCCGCGGCGCTGATGTTCTGGCCGCTGGCGTGGCTGGCGATTCCCGAGCCCGGCGCGGAGCCGCGGGCGGTGGTGGCACTGTGCCGGCCGTCGCGGCGCTGGGTCGGCGTCGGCGCGCTGGTGCTGCTGGCGCTGTTCGGGGTGCAGACCGCGCGCCGCGCCGCCGAGTGGGGCAGGCCCTTCCAGCAGGCGCTGGTGTGGGCGCACGAACATCCGGATTCGCCGCGTGCGCAGGAATACCTTGCCAATTTCTGGAGCCGCGTTGGCAACCAGGCGCAGGCCGCCGCGTTGCTCGATGCGGCCCTGCGCGAACACCCCCGCAGCCTGTTGCTGCTGATCGACCGCGCCGGCGTGGCGTGCAGCCAGGGCGTCGCTCCGCCCGGGCTGCGCGCCGCGCTTCTGCGCGCGGCGGCCACTGCCGAGCTCGGCAGCCGGGTGGTGCAGTACCAGCTGCAACGCCTGCTCGACGGGCTGTCCGGATGCACCGCGCTCGGCCCCGACATGCGCGGCGAGCTGGTGGCCGCGGCCTTGAGCAGCCCGCAGGCGCTGGCGCCGCAGGTACGCCGCGAGTTGTTGCACGAGCAGGCGCTGATCGCGCTGGGTCATGGCGACGCCGCGACGGCCTACGCGCTGGACCTGCGGGCCTTGCGACTGCCGGGGCTGCCGCCGGGAGTCCGGCTGCGCCTGGCGGCCGAACTGGGTGGCGCCGGCCATCCGCGCCTGGCTCTGCGCCTGCTCGATGCGGTGCCGTCGCCGCTGGTGCGGATCCACGGCTGGAGCATGGGAACGCTGAACCAGCTGTGGTTGCGCCATGTCGGCTTCTACCGCGACAGCGAGTTGCACATGCGCCGCGCCCTGCGGCGGCAGATCGCTGCGCGCGACGGCGCGCCGAGCGCTCCACGTGAAGCGCGTCGTACGCTAATGCCACAGCCGGGCGCGCCGCGCGCGCGTGGCGCGACCACCGACGGGGAGGGGCCGTAGATGGAAAGCCAGCAGCGAATCCGCCAGACCCAAGGCGCCGTGGGCCCGGCACGGGTTTCGGTGATTCTTCCCGCGCGCAACGAACAGGGGGCGGTAGGCGATACCGTGCGGCGGGTGCTCGAGCTGCATCCGCGGGCGCAGGTCATCGTGGTCGACGACGGCTCCAGCGACTCGACCGCCCTGCTCGCCGAGCAGGCCGGCGCCAACGTGCTGCGCCGACCCTACGGCATGGGCAACGGCGCCGCGGTGAAGGCCGGCGCACGCGCCGCCGACGGCGACGTGCTGGTGTTCATGGACGCCGACGGCCAGCACGACCCGGCCGACATCGCGCGCCTGCTGGAGCGCCTGGACGAGGGCTACGACATGGTCGTCGGGGCGCGTGACGGCGGCTCGCAGGCCAGCGTCGGGCGCGGGCTGGCGAATCGCCTCTACAACCGGCTGGCGAGCTGGATGACGGGGCACCCGGTGCTCGACCTGACCAGCGGCTTCCGCGCCGCGCGCGCCGAGCGTTTCCTCGAGTTCGTGCACCTGCTGCCCAACGGATTTTCCTATCCGACCACCAGCACCATGGCCTTCTTCCGCAGCGCCTACCCGGTGGCCTACGTGCCGATCCGCGCGGCACGGCGCATCGGTACCAGCCACATCCGGCCGCTGCGCGACGGCGTGCGCTTCCTGCTGATCATCTTCAAGATCGCCACGCTGTATTCGCCGCTGAAGCTGTTCGCCCCGGTGGCCACCGGATTCCTGTCCCTCGGCCTGGGCTGGTACCTCTACACCTACCACGCGCAGGGACGCTTCACGAACATGAGCGCGCTGCTGCTGAGCGCCGGGGTCATCGTGTTCCTCATCGGACTGATCTCGGAGCAGATCACCAACCTGACATACAGGCGCGATGGCTGAGGGCCACGACCGGCGGCGGGTGCTGTTCATCACCCGCAACTTTCCTCCGTTGCTGGGAGGCATGGAGCGGCTGAACTGGCACATGGCCGACGAACTGCGCGTCGGCTGCGATGTGCGGCTGGTCGGCCCGCGCGGCGCCGCCGTGCGGGCCCCGCACGGAATCGAGGTGCGCGAGGCCGCGCTGCGCCCGCTGCGCAGCTTCCTCGCGCGCGCCTGGTGGCTGGCCTGGCGCGAAGCCCTCGCCTGGCGTCCGCAGCTCGTGCTGGCGGGCAGCGGGCTGACGGCGCCGCTGGCGTGGTGGGCGGCGCGCGCCTGCGGGGCGCGCACAGCGGCCTACGTGCACGGGCTGGACCTCAGTGTCGCGCATCCGGTGTACCGCGCGCTGTGGCGCCCGGCGCTGCGGCGCATGGACTGCGTGATCGCCAACAGCGCAGCCACCGCACAGCTGGCGCGCGGCATCGGAATCGCGCCGGGCCGCATCCGCGTCGTCCATCCCGGAACGGAGCTGCCCGCGGCGGATGCCGGGGCGCGGGCGCGCTTTCGCCAGGCGCAGGGCATCGCGGCGGACTCGCCGCTGCTGCTTTCGGTCGGGAGGCTGACCGGGCGCAAGGGCCTGCGGGAATTCGTCGCCGAGGTGCTGCCGCGCATCGCGCAGCGCCACCGCGACGTGGTGCTGGCGGTGGTCGGGGAGGCTCCGTCGAACGCGCTGTACGGGCACGCGCAAAGCGCGCAGGACATCCTGGACGCGGCGCGCGCGGCCGGAGTCGGGGGCTGCCTTCGCCTGCTCGGCAGACTCGACGACGCTTCGCTGCACGACGCCTACTTCGCATCGGACCTGCATGTATTTCCGATCCGTGATCTGCCGCATGACCCGGAGGGCTTCGGCATGGTCGCGGTGGAGGCCGCGGCGCACGGCCTGGCCACCGTCGCCTATGCCTGCGGCGGCGTGGCCGATGCGGTGGGCCAGGGAGTCAGCGGAACGCTGGTGCGCCCCGGCGACGGCGAAGCCTTCGCAGACGCCGTGCTGCGCCTGCTGCAGCGGCCGCTTCCCGCTGGCGGGGTGCGGGGTTTCGCCGAGGTATTCGCCTGGCCGCGCTTCGGCGACGGCGTGCGGCGAGCCGTCGGCCTCGACGGCGAGGCGAGTGGATGAACCGGTCGCGCCAGGCGCATGCCGTGCTCGACCTCGCGTCGCGCCGGCACAAGGGGCGCAAGATCGAGCGCCTGCTCGGGCTGCAGGCGGCGCAGGAACCGCTGCGCCTGCTGGAGATCGGTACCGGCTCGGGCGGCATCGCGCATTACTTCGCCACCCATCCGGGACTGCGCTGCCGCGTCGTCGCGGTCGATGTCGCCGATCTGCGCACGGTGCGCGACAGCTACGAGTTCCATCAGGTGCGGGACACCGCGCTGCCGTTCGCCGACGCATCCTTCGACGTCGTGCTCAGCAACCACGTCATCGAGCATGTCGGCGAGCGCAGGGCACAACTGGCGCACCTGCTCGAACTGCGCCGCGTGCTGGCCGACGACGGAGTCGCGTACCTGGCCGTGCCCAACCGCTGGATGCTCGTCGAGCCGCATTACCGGCTGGCCTTCCTGAGCTGGCTGCCGCGACGCCTGCGCTCGCCGTACCTGCGGCTGGCCGGGCGCGGCAGCCACTACGACTGCGAACCCCTGAGCCTGCGCGAACTCGACGCGCTGCTCGCGCAGGCCGGGCTGGCCGGGCGCCACGTCGAGGTGCAGGCGCTGCGCGAGACCCTCTCCATCGAAGGTGCGAAGGGCCTGCAGGCGCGGCTCGCGGCGTGGCTGCCGGATGCGCTGCTGTGGCGGCTGCAAGGGCTCATTCCGACGCTGATCTGCGTGATCCGCAAGGCGCCGGCGGCGCCCGGACACGGCCGGAGCTCATGGTGAGCACCGCGCCGCAGCGCCAGCCGCGCGTGCTGTTCATCGGCAAGAGGTACTACACCAACCGAGACGCGCTGCTGGAGCGTTACGGGCGCATCTTCGAGTTGCCGTCGCGCTGGGCCGGCATGCATATCGCGGCGCAGCTGTGGTTGATCGACTATCACGGGCGCGAGTCACGAACCGACCATGACGGCTCCTTGCCTGTGCTGAGCACTCCGGTTCCCGGCGCCGGCTTCCTGCGAGCGCTGCTCGCGCAACTCGTGGCCACCAGGTCGCGGCGTCCCACGCACGTGGTGGCCAGCGGTGATTGCTACATCGGCTTGCTCGGCTGGCTGCTCGCGCGCATGCTGGGAGCGCGGTTCGCCTTCGACGTCTATGACCGCTATGACCTGTTCCGAGGGTACCGCTCATGGCCTGGCTTCGATCTCTGGGCATTCCTGCTCGCGCACGCCGACCACCTGCTGTTCGCGAGCCGGGCGCTGGCCACGCAGTGCGATCCGGCCGCCGCGCGCAGCGTGATCGTTCCGAACGGAATCGACCCGGAGCGCTTCTTCCCGCGCGAGCGCGACGCCTGCCGCGCCGAGTTCGGGCTTGACACCCAGGCCCGGCTCGTCGGGTACGTGGGCAGCCTGGATCCCGATCGCGGAATCGACGATCTGCTCGGGGCGATCGATCGGCTGCGGCGCGACGGACGCGAGATCGAACTCCTGGTGGCCGGAGCTGCGCGCGAAGGACTCGATCTGCAGCGGCCCTGGGTACGCTACCTTGGAAACCTGCCGCCGCAACGCGTCGCGCTCGCGCTGGGCTGCTGCGACGTGCTCGCCCTTCCATATCGTTCGACGCCCTACCTGGACATGGCCTCTTCGTGCAAGATCGCCGAGTACCTGGCCTGCGCCAGGCCCATCGCGGCGACCCGGACGGCGAACCTGCTGAGCAATTTTCCCCTGCAGGCGGGGCAACTCGAGACCCGCCTGGCCGAACCCTCCGATCCGGCATCGCTGGCGCGAAGCATCGACTCGCAGTTGCGCGACCCGCTGGTGGTGGGGTCCCCGCCGCAGATGAACTGGCAGGCGATCGCCGCGCAGGCGGCTGTGGCGCTGGGGCTGTGCCCGGACGGCGATGCCGGACCGCAAGGTCCTGCCGGAGTGTCGTGATGCAGCCCACCCACGCGCGCGTGCTGTGGGTGCTGCCGCGCCTTGTGTTCGGCGGCGTGGAACGCGTGAGCCTGCAGCTCGCGCGGGGCCTGGCCGATCGCGGCATGGCCTGCGCGTTTGCGCTGCGTCGGGCCGACGGCGGCCTGACGCGGGAGGCGGCGCAGCGCTTCGAGGTGCACAAGCTTGGCTCGGGCAGCCTCGCCAGTTTCGTTCCCGCGCTGGTCAACGTACTGCGCACGTGGCGCCCGACGCACGTGGTGACGGCTTTCGCCGACGTGGGCCTGCTCAGTGTGCTCGCGTTGCGTCTGAGCGGGGTCGACGCGGTGCTGGTGCACGGCGTGCACAACGTGCATGTTGTGCGAGGCGCAGCAAGCGATCCATGGACCCGGCTTCGCCATCATCTGTACAAGCTGGGGGCCTCCCCGGTCTACGCGCGTGCCGATGCCGTCGTTGCCGTCTCCGCAGGAATCGAGCAGGAGATCAGGGCCCTCTATCGGCGACAGCCGCGTCGCCTTGCGCTGATCCACAATCCGGTGGTCGATGGGGCCTGGCTGCGGTTCGACCCGCGGGCCTCGGATGCGCCGTCGGTGTCGCGCATGGTTTCGATAGGCCGCCTGGCGCCGGAAAAGGGTCACGACCTCCTGATCGACGCGCTGGCGCGCCTGGACCGGGGCCTGAACTGGAGCCTGGACATCTGGGGCGACGGCAGCGAACGCGCAGCCTTGCGTCGTCGCATCCACGAGCACGGACTCGAGCAACGCGTGCGCCTGCGCGGGGTCGCGGCGCAGCCCCTGGACGTGCTGCGCAACTATGGTTTGTTCGTGATGGCGTCTCGATTCGAAGGATTCGGCAACGCTCTCGTGGAAGCGATGGCGGCGGGGTTGCAGGTGGTGGCCGTCGATTGTCCTTACGGTCCTCGCGAAATCCTGCTCGACGGGCGTGTCGGCGTGCTGGTCGCGCGCCGCGATCTGGGCGCAGCGATCGCCCGGGTGCTTCGCGGCGAGGCCAGTTCCGATGCGTTTGCGCTGCGGCGGCGCGCCGCGGATTTCACGATACAGAAATCCGTGGCGGCCTGGGCTGCGCTGCTCAGCGAAACGAGTTCTAGGCACGCGCAGCGCTGAGGGCGCGGCCGCGTTCGCGGGGCGGCCTCAGACGTTGCGGGGCGAGCGGTACACCAGCCACTGCAGCGCGATCGTGAACACCTCTGCCGCATACAGGGCGACGATGGCACCCTGCAGGCCGTGGTGTGCGACCAGCCAAGTGGTGCTCGCGACAACGAAGGCGGCGCCCAGCGCGTACACCAGTATGAGACGCGAACTGTGCCCCGTGGCGGACAGATGAATCATGCCCGCGCCGCGCGCCAGCTGCAGCAGGGGCAGCCACGCGAGCATGCGCAGAACCTGCGCCGCAGCGCCGAAGTCGGATCCGAACAGACGAGGCAGCCAGGGCGCAAGGCCGTACAGCAGCAGGCCCTCGACAAGTGCGAGCAGCGCGATGGTCAGCCCGATCCGCAGCACCATGGACGGCGGGGATGCGCGGCTGAACACGCGAGGCCACAACGCATCCTGCATGGCGATCAGCGGGATTGCCGCGAGGTCGACGACGCGTTGCGCCACGCCCAGTATCCCCACCGTCGCGAATCCCAGCATGGCCAGCACAGGCTTGTTGAATTCGATCTGCAGCCGCCACGCGAAGGCGGCAAATGCAAACGGAACTCCATCACGCGCAAGTGCCGCTGGCCCCCCGCCAGGCAGCGGACCGGCGGCGTCGCGCCGTACATTTCGAGCCACGACCGATGCGTACACGGCGCTGCTCGCGGCGTACAGGATGAGCCAAAGCTGCAGGCTGCGGTCGCGCGACGCCAGGAACAATCCCAGTGCAGCCACACGAGACAGTACGAGGCCGGCCTGCAGGGCGCCATAGGCATGGGTGCGGCGCAGCGCCTGCGCCCTGCGCGTGACGATCTCGGTCAGCGACGAGCTGGCCACCTCCGAGAACACCATCGCGACGATCGCCAGGCGCAGCCCGAGGGAGTCGCCCAGGTGATGACGCAGCGTCAGCAGCACGATCGCGCAGGCCACGGTCCCGAAGACCGGAACGCCGATACGCCAGACCCGTTTCGCGCTCCACAGCAGGCGCGGCAGATCGCCGGGGTGGCGCGAGCCCTCGCGCAGTACCACGGCTTGCACCCCCATCCCCGCCAGCGGCGTGAAGAAGCTTGCGATGGCCAGCACGGCCACGAAGGCGCCGTAGTCGGTCGGCCCCAGGGTGCGTGCAAGCGCCACGACCAGGCCTGCCTGTGCGAGAGCACGCAGCCCAAGCCAGGACGACATCCACCAGCTGGCGCGCAGATATGCGCCGGGACGCCATCGCGTGATGCTTGGTTTCAGCATGCCGGGCATGGTGACGTCGGTGTCGGGCGGGTCGGGGAGGTCGTTGGCGGGCGCGGTCGCGGCATGGCGCATTGTCTTCCAGCTTGCAGCGGGTCCAGTATTGTCCGATCAGCGCCGCGTCATTTTTGCCTAGGATGGATGCTGGTGCCTGCATGCGGCGCAGCGCCATCGGGGCGTCGCCGCGCACGGCGTGTCTTGTTTCGCAGGAGTTCCCCACGATGCAGCAACGACGACTGGGCCGCGACGGCCCGCTGGTTACCCCCCTCGGCCTCGGCTGCATGGGCATGTCCGAGTTCTACGGCCCGGCCGACGAGGCCGCGTCCATCGCCACCATCCAGCGCGCGCTGGATCTGGGCGTGAACCTGATCGACACCGCCGACATGTACGGCGCCGGGCACAACGAGCAACTGGTCGGCCGCGCCATCCGCGATCGCCGCGCGCAGGTCGTGCTGGCCACCAAGTTCGGCAACATGCGCGGGCCGAACCGCGAGTTCCTCGGCGTCAACGGGCGTCCCGAGTACGTGCGCGAGGCCTGCGACGCCAGCCTGAAGCGCCTGGGGGTCGATCACATCGACCTGTACTACCAGCACCGCGTCGACCCGAACGTGCCCATCGAGGACACGGTGGGCGCGATGGCCGAACTGGTGCGCGCCGGCAAGGTGCGCTGGCTGGGGCTGTCGGAGGCCTCGCCGCAGACCATCCGCCGCGCCCACAAGGTGCACCCGATCCACGCGCTGCAGACCGAGTATTCGCTGTGGAGCCGCGACCCCGAGGGCGAACTGCTGGCCACGGTGCGCGAGCTGGGAATCGCTTTCGTCGCCTACAGCCCGCTGGGACGCGGCTTCCTGACCGGCAGCATCCGCACGCTCGACGACCTCGACCCCGGCGACTGGCGCCGCCATTCGCCACGCTTCCAGGCCGACGCGCTGGCCGCCAACGTGCGCCTGGCCGACCTGGTGCAGTCGATGGCCGCCGAGCGCGGCTGCGCCCCGGCGCAGCTTGCGCTGGCCTGGCTGCTCGCGCAGGGGCCCGACATCGTGCCGATTCCCGGTACCCGCAGCATCCAGCGCCTGGAGCAGAACCTCGGCGCGCTCGAGCTCGACCTGAGCGCCGACGACCTGGCGCGCCTGGACCGCGAGCTTCCGCCCGGAGCCGCGCAGGGCGCGCGCTATCCGCAGGCGGCGATGCAGGCGCTCGACCGCTGAAGCCGGGACCCGCCCGGGCCCCCCGGGCGCGGGCGAATCCGCGGCGCGCGGCGGCGGCGAGCCGACCTGTATCGGGATGTCCCGAGATTTGCAGCACGCGTGGCGCGGGCGTAGAGTGCTTGGCAGGCTGTTGAAAGACCGGAGGGGGCCGCGCGCAGGCGCTGCGGGATGAGCTGCAAGGCGCCCAAGCCAAGGCCAGGCTGGGCGCCTGGCCTGCTTGGGCAACGCCGCAGATCGCCCGCAGCGCCTGCGCCCGAAGGGTTGGTGCAGAATCGGGCGCTGGCCGCACCCCGGATCTTGCGCGGGCGCCCAGCCCGCGCTGCGATCCGGCGCGCGCCCATCATCCCGATTCTGCACCAACGCGACCCCCTCCGGTCTTTCAACAGCCTGCCAACCAACCCCGGCGGCCGCGGACACCCCGCCATGCCGGCGGGGCACGACCATGCATGACGCACAACGTCCGAGGAGTCCGCACCCATGCTGCAACAAGTTCCAGCCTCCGCTCGCCAGGAACATCTCTCCTACATTTCGCCGCATCCCGACAGCCCCTGGCAGACGTACCTGGCGCAGGTCGACCGCGTCGTGCCGTACCTGGGCCCGCTGGCGCGCTGGGCGGAGACGCTGCGGCGGCCGAAGCGCGCGCTGATCGTCGACGTGCCGATCGAGATGGACGACGGCTCGGTGCGGCATTTCGAAGGCTTCCGGGTGCAGCACAACCTGTCGCGCGGCCCCGGCAAGGGGGGCGTGCGGTACCACCCCGACGTGACCCTCGAGGAAGTGATGGCGCTGTCGGCGTGGATGACCGTGAAGAACGCCGCGGTGGGCCTGCCCTACGGCGGCGCCAAGGGCGGAATCCGCGTCGACCCCGAGCAGCTGTCGCGCAAGGAGCTCGAACGCATGACCCGGCGCTACACCAGCGAGATCGGGATCATCATCGGGCCGCAGCAGGACATCCCCGCGCCGGACGTCAACACCAACCCGCAGATCATGGCGTGGATGATGGACACGTACTCGATGAACATCGGCGGCACCGCGACCGGGGTGGTCACCGGCAAGCCGATCCAGCTCGGTGGCTCGCTGGGGCGCGTGAAGGCGACCGGGCGCGGCGTGTACGTCACCGGGCGCGAGGCGGCGCGCCGCATCGGGCTCGACCTGCGCGGCGCGCGCATCGCGGTGCAGGGCTTCGGCAACGTCGGCGGCGTGGCCGCCGAGTTGTTCGCGGCGGCCGGCGCGAAGGTCGTCGCGGTGCAGGACCACACCGGCGGCGTGTTCCGCGAGACCGGGCTCGACGTGGCGCGGCTGAACGCGCATGTGCGCGAGCGCCACGGCGTGGCCGGCTACGCCGACGCCGACGTACTGACCGGCGAGGACTTCTGGGGCATCGACTGCGAGGTGCTGATCCCGGCCGCGCTGGAGGGGCAGCTGACCGAGGCACGGGCGCGGCGCCTGAAGGCGCGCATGGTGCTCGAAGGCGCCAACGGGCCGACGCTGCCGGCGGCCGACGACGTGCTGCTGGACCGCGGCATCCTCGTCGTCCCCGACGTGATCTGCAACGCCGGCGGCGTGACCGTCAGCTATTTCGAGTGGGTGCAGGACTTCTCCAGCTTCTTCTGGAGCGAGGACGAGATCAACGCCCGCCTGGAGAAGATCCTGGTCGGCGCCTTCACCGCGATCTGGGAGACCTCCGAGCGCCTGAAGGTGCCGTTGCGCACGGCGGCCTTCGTCGTCGCCTGCGAGCGCGTGCTGGAGGCACGTGCCGAGCGCGGTCTGTACCCCTGAGACGGCCGCGAGTGCTCGCGGGCCCGGGCTGCTCCCGGCCCGCGACGCCGCGCTTCAGCGCAGCGCGTAGGCCGCCACGGTGCCTGCGAACACCGCGAAGCCGACCCAGTGGTTGAGCCGGAACGCGGTGAAGCAGCGCGCCGGCTCGCGCCCGCGGATCAGGCTGCCGTGCCACAGCGCCATCGCGGCCGCGGCCGCCAGCCCGAGCCAGTACGGCCAGCCCAGGCCGAGGTAGGCGCCGGCGGCCCCCCACATCAGCAGGTACGTCGCGTAGCTGCCCATCACGGCGGCCACGTCAAAGCGCCCGAAGGTGATCGCCGAGGTGCGGATGCCGATGCGCAGGTCGTCGGCGCGGTCGACCATCGCGTACTCGGTGTCGTAGGCCAGCACCCAGAACAGGTTGCCCAGCAGCAGCCACCAGGCCAGCGCCGGCACCGCGCCGGAGGCCGCGGCGAAGGCCATCGGGATGCCGAAGCTGAAGGCCACGCCCAGATAGGCCTGCGGGATCGCCAGCCAGCGCTTGGTATAGGGGTAGGCGATGGCGATCAGCAGCGCCGACACCGACAGCGCGACGGTCAGCGCATTGGTCAGCAGCACCAGCCCGAAGGACGCCAGCGCCAGCAGCGCGCCGACGCCGAGCGCCTCGGCGCGGCCGATCTCGCCGCTGGTCACCGGGCGGCGCGCGGTGCGCCGGACGTGGCGGTCGAACTCGGCATCGGCGACGTCGTTGACCGCGCAGCCGGCCGCGCGCATCAGCACCGTGCCGGCACTGAACACCCCCAGCAGCAGCCACCCCGGAAAGCCCGCCGACGCGATCCACAGCGCTGCCAGCGTCGGCCACAGCAGCAGCAGCCAGCCGGCCGGGCGGTTCCAGCGCACGAGGTCCAGCCACAGTGCAACGCGCCCGCGCGGCGCGGGATGGACGGGACTGGCGGAGTTCATCGGGAGGTCATCGGACGTTCATCGGCTCGGCGCGGCGCGCGCGGCAGGCCACGCGCGCCGCCGGTGCAAGCGAAGCGTGCGCTCACTCGCCGAGCATCGAGCGCAGCATCCATGCCGATTTCTCGTGGATGTCCATGCGCGCCGAGAGCAGGTCGGTGGTCGGCTGGTCGCCGGCCTTCTCGACCAGCGGCAGCAGTTCGCGCGCGGTCGCCGCGACGGCCTCGTTGCCCTTGACCAGGATGCGGATCATGTCCTCGGCCTTCGGCGGCTGCAGCGGTACGTCGCCCAGCCGGGTCAGTTGCGCGAAGGCCGCGTAGGAGCCGGGCGCGCTGTAGCCGAGCGCGCGGATGCGTTCGGCGATCGGGTCGACAGCGGTCCACAGTTCGTTGTACTGCGCCATGAACATCTGGTGCAGGGTGTTGAACATCGGTCCCGTGACGTTCCAGTGGAAATTGTGCGTGGTCAGGTACAGCGTGTAGGTGTCGGCCAGCAGGTGGGACAGGCCCTGCGCGATGGCCTCGCGGTTTTTCTCGCTGATGCCGATCCCCAGGTTCTTCGAGGTCAGGTGCAGCTTCGGCATGGCCGGGGTGTTCTTGCTCATCGGAACGGTCTCCATGAAGTGGGCGTGCGGCGCGAGCTCTTCTGGTAGTCGGGCGGCGGTTCGTGGCCGCACGGCATGTGGATTTAAGCACGAAGCGGCCGAGTGCCGAGGCGCCGGCGCAAGACCCCGCGACGCGTTCGCAGGCACCGGCCGGCGCCTGCCGGGCGTGTCGCAATTGCAACAATCTGCGGCGCGCTGTCGTGCCGGGGCGACGGGCGCGCCATTCAAAGCGCCCTCGGCACCTGCGCATACCCCCCGGTGTGCGCTGCAACAACCAGCCGGCAATATTCCGATACCCCTTGGCCGGTTTGCGGCGTTGCAGCCCGATCGGAGCAGGGAGTACGATGCGGGAAAACCATTAAATACATTGATCCGGGTCATTTTCGCAACGTGAGCCCGTAGCCCGCATTCCCGTCCCCCCCGCCCCTCCATCATGCGTCAGCTCAACCAGCTATCGATCGTCGAAAAACTCCAGCACACCGGTTTCATCGTCCTCGTGTGCTTCGGCCTTCTGTGCGCCGAGATCTACCTCTACGTGACCCACACCGGGCTCGACGGCAAGGCCGGGGTCACGCTGAAGGACATCCAGCTGTCCTACGCCGGCAACCCCAACTCCAGCAAGCTGCAGACCGTGCTG
>JAJYTY010000265.1 GCA_021792835.1 Pseudomonadota bacterium | reverse complement strand
CGCGATCGTCTGGGATCCGGTGTTCAGCGCGCTGCAGGCCGCCGGCGGCAAGGTGCTGAAGAACGACGGCGACCTGCCGCGCACCGCGTCGAGCTACAACGTGTGCATCGCCGACTCGAAGTGGGCTGCCGCGCATCCGGCCCTGGTGCGCGGATTCGTCGCCGCGATGAACGAGGGCTACCAGATGACGCGCGAGCAGCCGGCCAAGGCGCTCGCCGACATGGCCCGCGAGACGGGCGTGACGGTGGACGTGGCGCGCAAGGAAATGGCCGGCTACGAGTTCTTCTCCGGCCCCGACCAGAGCACGCCGAAGGTGATGGGCAAGGGCGCGGGGATCGAGAGTTCGGCGACCTACATGACCCTGGTGAACACGGCCAAGGTGCTCAAGCAGATCGGGCGCATCCAGCAGGTGCCGGCCAGCTTCGCCGACAACGTGGCGCCGCAGTACTCGACCGGCCGCTGAGCCCCGGGCGCGGCGGGCGCGGCCGATGCGCCGCCCCCGTCGCGCCGAGGAGAACCAAGTGCATATCGTCATCGATTCCCTCTACAAGACCTTCGGCTCGACCACCGCGCTGGAGAACATCAATCTGCAGTTCCAGGGCGGCGAGTTCGTCACCGTGCTGGGGTCGTCGGGCTGCGGCAAGACCACGCTGCTGCACCTGCTGGCGGGTCTGACCACGCCGTCGCGCGGGGCGATCTACGTCGACGGAGAAGTCAAGAACAAGCCCGGCGCGGATCGCGTCGTGGTATTCCAGCAGGCGGGCCTGTACCCCTGGCTCAACGTGCAGGACAACATCGAATTCGGGCTGGACCTGCAAGGCGTGTCGCGCGAGCAGCGCAGGCGCGCGAGCGGGGAGATCCTGCGCACCATCGGGCTCGAGGCCTTTGCGCGACACAAGCCCTACGAGCTGTCCGGAGGCATGCAGCAGCGCGTGGCCATCGCGCGCGCGCTGGTCATGAAGCCCAAGGTGCTGCTGATGGACGAGCCTTTCGGCGCGCTGGACGCGCAGACCCGCAGTTCGATGCAGACCTTCCTGACCTCGCTGTGGGACCAGCTGCAGTGCACGATCGTGTTCATCACCCACGACATCGACGAGGCGATCTTCCTGGGGACGCGCCTGGTCGTGCTGTCGGCCCGTCCCGGGCGGGTCGCGCTGGACGTGCCGATCGAACTCGAACGCCCGCGCACCGCCGAAGTGGCTTTCGATCCGCGCTTCCTGGAACTGAAGAAGCGCGCGATGGGAATCCTCGCGCATTGACGGGCATTCGAAATCCGCGCCGGGACGGCGGCGCGGGGCGCCGTCGCCTCAGCGCGAAGCCTGCAGCTCGCGGATCAGCGAGCCGAGCGCGACGATCCCGGGTTCGATGGATTTCTCCGGGATCGATTGCCAGCCCAGGCGCAGGAAGGGCCCCGGCGCCGGCTGGCTGAAGAAGAACACGTCCCCGGTCTCGATCAGCACGCCACGCGCCGCCGCGCGGCGTGCCAGTTCGGCGGTATCGACGCCGTCGGGCAGGCGCAGCCAGCACGATCCGCCACCGATCACCGGAGTGACCTGGCACTGTCCAGCGTGGCGCGCCAGCGCATCCAGCACCGCACGACTGCGCTGCTGCTGCGCCAGCGCGATGCGCCGCAGCTGCGAGTCGTGGTGTCCGAGCGACAGGAACAGCGCGAACGCGCGCTGGATGAACGCCGACGGGTGGCGCAGCATCAGCCGCCGCAGCGCCCGCATCTCCTGGATCAGCGACGCCGGTGCCACGATGTAGCCCAGGCGCAGACCCGGCGCCCAGCTCTTCGACAGGCTGCCGATGTAGATGACGCGGTGGTTGTGGTCCAGGCTCTTGAGCGCCGGGATCGGCTCGCCGCCGAAGCGGTTCTCGCTCTCGAAGTCGTCCTCGATGATGATCAGGTCGCGCTCGTCGGCCAGCTGCAGCAGCCGCCGCCTGCGCTCCAGCGGCATGGTCACGCCGGTCGGGCATTGATGGCTGGGGGTCACGTACAGGTAGTCGACGTCGTGCAAGCGCTCGTCCACCGGCAGCCCGTCGGAGTCGACGGCGATCGGCAGCAGCTTCGAGGTGTGGCGGGCGAAGATGTTGCGCGCGTCGGGGTAGCCGGGGTCCTCCAGCGCCAGCGAGGTCTGCGGGCCGACCAGCAGGTCGGCCACCAGGTACAGCGCGTGCTGCGCGCCCACCGTGACCACGATCTCGTCGGCCGCCGCCCACACGCCGCGGCGCGGCAGCACGCGGGTGCGGATCTGCTGCACCAGGGTGTCGTCGTCGCGGTTGATGTGGTCGGGGGCCCAGTCGCGGATGTCCAGCACCGACAGGGCCTTCAGGCAGCATTCGCGCCAGTTGGCGGTCGGAAACAGCGAGGCGTCGAACTGTCCGTAGAGAAAGGGGTAGGGGAACTTCTGCCAGTCGGCCGGCTTGTGGATGCTGCGCTGCCGGCTCGGGCGCATGCGCAGCCGGGCATCCCAGTCCGCCGGCGCCGGGCTCGCCTGCGCGCTGCCGGCACCGGGATCGCGCGCGCGCAGCCCGGCGACGAACTCGGCATTGACGAAGTGGCCGCTGCGCTGGCGCGACAGCAGGTAGCCCTCGTCGGCCAGCTGCTTGTAGGCAAGCACCACGGTGTTGCGTGCCACGCCGAGGTGCTCGGCGAGCTCGCGACCCGACGGAACCAGCGAACCCGGGGCGATCAGGCCGTCCAGGATCGCCGACACCAGCATCTCGCGGATCTGCCCTTGCAGGCTGAGGTTGCTGCGGGCGCTGCGCTGCAGCAGCTGTTTCCACAGCAGCGGATTGGTGCGTTGGTTCATCGTGGCGCGGGCGCCACGCGTCTCGCCCGCGCCGCCGGGTGTGCCCGGTGCTTCAGTTCAGCCCGTGGCGCCTGCGGTACGCGCCGAACATGTCTTCGATGCTCGGTTCGTCCGGAGTACACGGCGAGGCGATTCGCGTGATGTTCAGGAAGTGCTTGTAGTTCAGGTTATCAGAGATGCTGTTGCGACCCCAGGTCCCGCAGCCCATCGACAGCGAGAACGGCAGCCCGTTGTCGAAACTGCCCCCGGTGGCGAAGCAGTGGGCCTGGTTGACGATCACCCGGCACGCCGGCATGCCCAGGCCCAATTGCATCGCGCGCTCGGGGCGCTGCGAGTGCAGGCCGATCGAATGTCCTGCGCCCTCGTGCTCGTAGATGGCGCGCACGATCTGCTGCGCATGCTCGAAGTCGCGCGCGCGGTACACGGTCAGCACCGGCGACAGCTTCTCGCCGGAGAAGGGGTGCTCGTGGCCCACCCCGGTCTCCTCGACCATCAGGAAGCGTGCGTCCTCGAATCGCGGCCCCTGCAGCCCGGCCAGCGCGGCGATCACCGGCGCGGCCTTGGCGGTCACGGCCGGCGACAGCTTGCCCGACGGCCACATGGTCCGCTGCAGGAGCTGCTTCTGCGCCGCGTCGAGCAGCACGCCGCCTTCCGCGGCCAGCGCCTGCAGCATCGCGTCGTACATCGCGTCGACGATCACCACGCTGTTCTCGGAGGAGCAGCTGGTGGCGTTGTCGAAGGTCTTGGAGCGGCGGATCTTGTTGGCCGCCTGCGCCGCGTCGGCCGTCTCGTCGACGATCACCGCGACGTTGCCCGCGCCGACCCCGATCGCCGGGGTGCCGCTTTCATAGGCGGCGCGCACGTTGTTCTGCGAGCCGGTGACCACCACCAGGTCGACCTGGCGCATCAGCTCCAGCGTCGCGGCCTTGCTCAC
>JAJYTY010000041.1 GCA_021792835.1 Pseudomonadota bacterium | reverse complement strand
GATCTGCTGGTCGCCGGAGTCCGCGCGGTGGCGAGCTTTTCGTGATTCCCGTGCCGAGCCGGATGACCGCTCGATGCAGGGCACAACTCTCCGGGGTCTCGGCCTTGGCAGGCAACCCCTCCCCATCATGGTTCGGAAATCGGCGCGAAGGATCACATCATGCGAATCAAGTGGCGGTTGATCATCTCGTTTGCGACGGCATCGCTGATCACCGTGGCGGTGGGATCCTTCGCCGTCCTGCGCATCCATGCGCTGGTCGGCGGTATCGAGCAACTCAACGATACGTGGGTGCCGGGACTGACCGCGGACAGCAATCTGAACGCGGATCTCATGGACGCGCGCCGCACCGAGTTCCGCCTGCTGGCGAATGCCGGGGTCGGCGGGCAGGCGCTGACCTACTCGATCCACAAGATCAAACACAAGGAAGGTCTGGTCCATCAGGATTTCGTGCAGATGTACAAGTACGCGCGGACGCCTGACACGCGCTCGATCGTGGACAAGCTTCACGCCAGCTGGCGCCGCTATCGCAAGGCGCTGAACGAGCAGGTCGCGCAAGTCCGGCAGAACAACCTGGCGCAGGCCATCAGCACGGCGGACGGCGAGGATCACCGGCTGTTCCAGGACTACAACACCGATACCGACAACATGGTGGACTTCATCGCGCGCAAGTCCGGCACCCTGGCCGGCAGCGAGAAGGCCGCCGCGTCCAGGGCCATCGCCATCACCATCGCCGCGATCCTCGTCGCGCTGCTCGTGTCCGCAGGGGTCGGCAGCCTGCTCGTTCGCTCGATCGTGCGCCCTCTGGGGGCGGCCGTGGCGATCGCCGACCAGGTCGCCGGCGGCGATCTGACGGCGCAGATCCCCAGCGATGGCAACGATGAGATCGCCGCCCTGATGCGTGCCTTGCACAACATGGTGGAACGCATGAACACCACGCTCGGCGCCATTCGCTCTGCTGCCGACACGATCGCCACGGCATCGAAGGAGGTCTCTGCAACCTCGCAGTCCCTTTCACAAGGGGCGTCCGAGCAGGCGGCGTCGGTGGAGCAGACCTCGGCCACGATCGAGCAGTTCGGCTCCATGGTCCGGCAGAACGCGGACAATGCCAGCCAGACCGCGCGTATCGCCCAGGAGGCCGCGACCCAGGCACAGCAAGGCGGCGCCGCGGTGCGCAAGACGGCGGCCGACATGCAGTCGATCGCCGAGCAGATCTCGGCGATCGACGACATCGCCTACCAGACCAACATGCTGGCCCTGAACGCCTCCATCGAGGCGGCGCGCGCCGGCGAACTGGGCAAGGGCTTCGCGGTGGTCGCTGCCGAGGTGCGCAAGCTGGCCGAGCGCGCCCAGGGGTTGTCGAAGGACGTCGGCGAGCTCTCGCGTTCCTCGGTGCAACAGGCGGCACAAGCCGGGAATCTGCTCGACGCAGTCGTGCCGGCCATCGTCAAGACCGCGGACCTGGTGGCCGAGATCAACGCAGCGAGCGCGGAGCAGACGACGGGGATCACCCAGGTCAACGTGGCGATCGGCCAGATCAACACGGCGACCCAGCAAAGCGCGTCTGCCTCGGAGCAGCTGGCGGCGACCGCCGAGGAGATGAGTTCGCAGGCGCAGGAACTGCAGCACAACGTCGCCAGGTTCCGGCTGGCCGGCGTGACGGGGGAGCGGGCCCGTCACGCAGCCCCGGCAAAGGGCCCGAACGTTGCCGCGGCAGCCCTGCACCAGCAAGCCGAAGAGGCGCTCGCTAGCGGGGAGTTCGTGAAATTCTGAATGACCTGAGCAACTCGGGCCGGCGCCGGCCTGGATGTCGGGCAGCCTGCCCTGCTCAGTCCACGTCGCTTGCCTGCCCGGCGATGCGGGCCGCGGCTGCCTGAACCTCGGCAGCCGCCTCCAGCAGACGCCGCAGCGCCGGATGTTCGATGCGCCTGCGCGCGGCAATGGCGTAGAAGCTCTCGGTCACCTCGGCGCTAAGCCCCAGTCGCACCAGTCCGCCCTCGTGCAGCAATTGCGGCGCCGACCAGTCCGGCGCCGCGAAGGCGCCCATTCCAGACTGCCCGAAACTGGCCAGCAGGGCGCTGTCCTCGAATTCCCCCGCCACGCGGGCACGGATGTCGTGGCGCGCCAGCCAGTCGTCCAGGCGCGCGCGCAGCGCCGCATGCGCGGTCGGCAACAGCAGCGGCAGGCGCCCCAGCAACTCGGGAAAAGCCACACCTTCGACCTGCCGCGCCAGCGCGGGTTGCGCGAACCACGCCACCTGGGCGCTGCCGAGCAGCCGGCTGTGCAGTTTCAGGCTGGGATGCGGCGGCGCGGCACGATCGGCCAGCACGATGTCCAGGCGGTGCAGCGCCAGTTCGGCCAGCAAGTCGTCGAACTCCCCTTCCAGCCCGACCAGACGCATGCGCCCGCCGTCGCACACCGGCCGCAGCAACTGGCGCACCAGCAGCTTGGGGAGGCTGTCGGCGATGCCCACGCGCAGCACCATGCCCTCGCCCGCCGCCGCCTGCGCAACCGCCTGCGGGACGCGCTCGGCGAGCTGGAACATCGGCTCGGCCAGTTCCAGCGCGGCGCGTCCGGCGGGAGTCAGTTCCACGCCGCGCGCGCGCACGCGCAGCAGCGTGAAGCCGAGGTCGCGCTCCAGGTCGCGTACCTGCGAACTGACGGTCTGCACGGCGACGCCCAACCGGCGTGCCGCCGCGCTCATGCTCCCCTCGGTCCCCACCACCCAGAAGACCTGCAGATGCCGCAACCTGTAGCTCGCCATGCCCGGTCCCTCCGTGGCCTCGTCGACGCACCTGACTTCGGTTTTTTCGAAGTCTCGTTCAACCGAATGTAGACGATTTCGCAGACATTTCCCGGCTGGAAAGGCCTACACTGCAGCGGTATCACCCTGTTACATATCATTCCCGCTGGAGTCCATGCCATGCATGCACGCACCCCCGCTTCGAACCCCGGCCGCCGCGGCCGCCAGGCCGCGCGCGTGATCGCGCTCGCGCTGGGAGCCGCCCTGCTGCTGGCGAGCCTCGACGCCCACGCCGCGCGCCTGGGCGGCGGGCGCGCCAGCGGCCTGTACCGGCCGCAGATCACCCGCAGCGCGCCGGTGCGCCCGGCCGACACCGCCACGCGCAGCCAGGCGAACCCGCGCGCGGACGCCCGGGGCACGCCCACGGCGGCCGCGCCGGCGGCGCCGCCGCGGCGCAACGCGTGGCTGGGCCCGCTGGCAGGGCTCGCCGCCGGACTCGGCCTGGGCGCGCTGTTCGCGCACCTGGGGCTCGCACCCGCGCTGGGCTCGTGGCTGATGGTGCTGCTGCTGGCGCTGGGGGGTTTCGCGCTGCTGCGCCTGGTCATGAACGGCGCCCGGGCTCGCGGCGCGCCCGCGGTCCGTGCGCCGTGGCAGCCCGCGGCGGCAGGCCCGCGTGTCGCTGACGCCCCGACCTGGACTGCCGGCGGCGCCGCAGCCCACGCGTCCTTCGACGCCGACGGCTTCGTCGAGCGCGCACGCGACGTATTCCTGCGCCTGCAGCAGGCCAACGACGCCGGCGACCTGCAGGCCCTGCGCGACGCCAGCACCCCGGAGTTGTATGAACAATTTCGCCGCGACTTGATCCGGCTCGGTGATGACGCGCAGAACACCGAGGTGCTGAGCCTGCAGGCCCATATGCTCGAACACGTCGAGCATCCGCTGGCCGAACTCGTCAGCGTGCGCTTCTCCGGCCTGCTGCGCGGGCAGCCGGCGGCCGGCGCGGCCGAGTCCTTCGATGAAGTCTGGCATTTCACGCGACCGCGCGACCGCAGCACCGGCTGGCTGCTCGCCGGAATCCAGCCGATGGCCTGAACCCGTTCCCATCCTCCCCGACTTCCACCGGGATCCGATCATGAAACGCATCGTGCTGTTCCTCGCCACCAACCTCGCGGTACTCGTCGTGCTCGGCGTGGTCACGCGCCTGCTCGGCGTGGACCGCTACCTCGACGCCTATGGCCTGAACCTGCCGGCGCTGCTGGGGTTCGCCGCGGTGATCGGCTTCGGCGGCGCCTTCATCTCGCTGCTGATGTCGAAGACCATCGCCCGGTTCAGCACCGGCGCGCAGGTCATCGAGCAGCCGCGCGACCAGGCGGAGGCCTGGCTGCTCGACACCGTCTCGCGCCTGGCCGCCAGCGCCGGCATCGGCATGCCGGACGTGGCGATCTACGAGGGCGAACCCAACGCCTTCGCCACTGGAGCGCGGCGCGACCACGCGCTGGTGGCGGTGTCCACCGGCCTGCTGCAGACCATGTCGCGCGAACAGGCCACCGCCGTGCTGGGCCACGAGATCAGCCACGTCGCCAACGGCGACATGGTCACCCTCACCCTGATCCAGGGCGTGGTCAACACCTTCGTCGTGTTCCTGTCGCGGGTCGTCGGCTTCCTGGTGGACTCCGCGCTGCATCGCGGCGACTCCGAGTACCGCGGCCCCGGCGTCGGCTACATGGTCACCACGCTGGTGTGCGACATCCTGTTCGGCGTGCTGGCCAGCATCATCGTCGCCTGGTTCTCGCGCCAGCGCGAGTTCCGCGCCGACGCCGGATCGGCGCGCCTGCTGGGCAGCCCGCAGCCGATGATCGGCGCGCTGCGCCGCCTCGGCGAAATGCAGCCCGGCGGGTTGCCGCGCAACCTGGCCACCGCCGGAATCACCGACCGTCCGGCGTGGATGGAACTGTTCGCCAGCCACCCCCCGCTGGAGCAACGCATCGCCGCGCTGCAGCAGTCGCGCGCCTGAGCCCGCGCAGGTCCACGACCTCGACGACATGGACCCGGCAGCATCCCCGTTGGCGCTGCGCCGCGTCACGCTGGGACTGCTGCTGCTCCTGCTGCTGGGGCTGGCCTACCTGGTACTGCAGCCCTTCCTGGCCTCGGTGGCCTGGGCGACCATCCTCGGTTTCACCAGTTGGCCGCTGTACGAGCGCCTGCGCGGACGCATGCCGGGACACGCGTCGGTCGCGGCGCTGCTGATGACCGTGGCGATGGCGCTGACCTTCATGCTGCCGGCGCTGTGGCTGGGCGTGCTGCTGCGCAACGAGCTGGTCCACGCGCTCGCCGAGGCCGGCGCGCGCCTGTCGGCGGGGGCCCTGCAGCTCCCCGATGCGCTGGCCCGCCTGCCGCTGCTCGGCGGCATGCTGCAGGACCTGCTGCGCGATCTGTCGAGCGCACAGGTGGCGACCCGGCTGCGCGCGGCGCCGTGGAGCGCGCAGGCCGCCGAGCAGGCCTTCGCGCTGCTCGGCGGTGCCGGACGCAACGCCGCCAAATTCGGCTTCGCGTTGCTGACCCTGTTCTTCGTGTATCGCGACGGCGAGCGTGGCCTGCGTCAGGCGCGGGCGGTTTTCCGGCATCTGCTGGGCCCGCGCGTCGACGCCTACCTGCAGGCGGGTGCGGACATGACCCGCGCGGTGCTGTGGGGACTTCTGGTCACTGCATTGGTACAAGGGCTGTTCGCCGGACTCGGCTACTGGTGGGCCGGCCTCGCGGCGCCCGTGCTGCTGGCCGCGGTCACCGCGCTGTTCGCGCTGGCGCCCTTCGGTACCCCGCTGGTGTGGGTGCCCGCGGTGCTGTGGCTGTTCGCCCAGGGACGTGTCGGCGCGGGGGTCGGATTGCTGCTGTGGGGACTGCTGGTCGTCAGCTGGGTCGACAACCTGGTGCGCCCGCTGGTGATCAGCGGCAGCACCCGCGCGCCCTTCGTGCTGGTGGTGTTCGGCGTGCTCGGCGGACTGGCCGCCTTCGGCCTGGTGGGCATGTTCCTGGGCCCGGTGGTGCTCGCCGTGCTGCTCGCGGTGTGGCGGGAATGGCTGGACGAGTCACGCCTGGATCGCGCCGGACACGGCGTGGAAGCAACGCCACATGCAGCGCCGCACGCTACGCCCCCCGGCGGGCCCCCGTCGCACGACGATGCCTCGTGACCATGCGGGCCTCGGGCTTTCGACCGGACCGGCGCCGGGCTCGGACGGCCATGCCGCGGAATCGCTGTCGTGCCTGCGACGGGCGATCTCCGTGGCCACGCCGGACTACATGGGCACGGCGCCGAAACTGCGGCTGCGGGCTGCCGCCTGCGCGGCGGCGACGAGATTGGCCAGGGTGCGCAACAGGCCCGATGTGTCGCGGGTGGCCAGCCATTGGTTGAAGATGCCGATGTTGCACGTATAGGCGAAGTTGGCCAGCTCGACGATGAAGGGGCGGTCGTCCTCCGCTACATCCGTCGAGGCCATCAAGGCGTCCACGTACAGGGACAGGAACACCCGGTCCTTGTCGCGCGCCATCCGTTCCGTCTCGGGATTGCGCAGGAGAAAGATCGTCATCTCCTGAAGCAGTAGCTGCTCCCCTGGCGCACTCTCGATCTCGCTCCAGATGAAGTACAGCAGATCGGCGATTCGCTGCAGCAGATGCTGCTCTTTCGAAAATTGCCGGGCCAGGTTCCTCCGGTAGTTGGCTACCAACTGCTCCATGACCTTGAGGAGGATCTCCTCCTTGTCGTGGAAGTGGTAGTGCAAGGTCGCGACGTTGACCTGCGCCGCCGCCGCGATCTTGCGTGTCGTGGCCTGGTAGAGCCCCTCCGAGATCATGAGTTTCAGCGCCGCGTCGATGATCTGCTCGCGACGGCCGTCGCTTTTCGGGCGCGGGGCGCTCTTGGTGGAAGGCATGCGATCGATCAATGCGTGGATCTTCGTGTCGTCCCCTCGCGCGCGCCCGCAGGCAACGCGAAGGGGTCGATGGGCAGGGTCGGCCCGGCCCGCTGTTCGATGACTGCCGCGGCCGACAGGCAGCGTTGCTCCATGAAGCGCCCGGCCACCAGTTGCACGCCAATCGGTCCGCCGTTCGATGCCAGGCCGGCGGGCGCCGAAAGGCCGGGCAATCCCAGCCCGGCAATGGCGGTGAGCGGCCGGTAGGCTTGCAGGATCTGCTTCACGGCGTCCTCGCCGTCGAGGTCATGGTTCAGCGTGAAGCAGGGTTGGAACGAGGTGGGAACCAGCAGCAACGGATAGCTCTCGAGGAACTCCGACCACTCGCGCAGGATCGTGAGTCGCGTGCCCCACGCCTGGTGCAACTCGGCTGCGCTCATCGTGGGAAGGTTGGCCACCGTGTCCAGCGTCGCGCGGCGAAAGCCCTCGCCGCCGAGGCTGAGAAGGAGGTCGCGCGTGGCGCCTGAACTTTCCGCGTACAGCATCGTCATCCAGAGATCGGCCATCTCGGCGAACCGAGGGGCAGCGAATTCCTCGACCGTATATCCCGCATCGGCTAGCCATTGCGCGGCCCGGCGCGTAGCCGCCGCGACCTCCGGATGGGTCCATCCCTGTGCTTCCCCGGTATAGAGCGCAACACGGCAAGGCTGCTGCAGCCGCATGTCGGGCAGCGGTGCGGGGGCCTGGCGGGGGTCGCGGTGGTCGCGCCGTTCGAGCGTGCGCAGCCCGAGTTCCAGGTCCCGTACCGAACGCGCCAGGATCCCTTCCGTGGCTCCGAGCTGCGCGCACAGCGGGTATTCCATTCGTGTCGAAGGATTGTAGCTAGGCACGCGCCCGATCGTGGGACGCAGGCCGTACACGCCACAGGCGCTCGCGGGCAGGCGAACGGAGCCCGCGATGTCATTGCCGTGGGCGATCGCGCCGATGCCCGCGGCCAGCGCCGCGCCAGCCCCTCCGCTGGATCCACCCGGCGACAGATCCCGACCCCAGGGGTTCCTGGTGAGCCCGTGCAGGTCGTTGTCGGTGAACCATCGGTAGCAGAAAGCCGGCACATTGGTGCGTCCGATGACGATCGCGCCGGCATGCCGCAGGTTGGCCACCGGGGCGCTGTCGGCGGTGGCGATGGCATCCTTCATCGACACCAGTCCATTGGTCGTGGCACGGCCCGCCAGATCCACGTTCATCTTCGTGGTCACCGGCACGCCGTGCAGCGGTCCAAGCTCGTCGCCGCGGGCCAGCATCTGATCCGCGCGGTCCGCTGCGTCCAGCGCAGTCCGCTCGAGCACGTCGACGACCGCGTTGATCGCGGGGTTCACCGCCTGCAGCCGCGCGAGCGCGGCCTGCGTCGCTTCGCGGCTGGATATCCGACGCACGCGTATCGCGTTGGCGGTCGCTGCTGCGTCCCACTGCCAAATCTCGTCTGCGGCCATGTCGTTAGGTCTCCTTGCCTGGAATGGTCTGGAGCCGCCCCGCGGGCCGCTCCCTGCCTGGAAATCTCCTGTCGGCTTCGCGTGAACCCCGGCGCTCGCGAGACCTGCCCAGGGCTCCCCCGCACCGGGGATCAAGCCTGCATTCTTGAGCCAGTCAACTGTTTTAGTCAATCGATTGACCAACTCGGGAGGCCCTGCTATGTTCGCCAGCAAACCAGCGATCGGGGTCGCGCAGAAGCGAACTTCCGAAGCACCCGAAGGAGACGACATGAGCACCAGGAAGGATCGGAACACGGTCGCGCCGGCAGCCTTGCCGGTTTCGCGCAGGGACGTGGTGAAGGGCGTGGCGGCGGCGGCCGGTGCGACCGCGCTCACGCTGCACTACCCGGCAGCGTTCGCCGCAGGCTCGGCGACCTTGCGCATCGGATGGGTGGCCGCGCTGTCGGGCCCGGGTGCCGAGTTCGGCGAGGCGACCGCATTCGTCAAGGGGCAACTTGACAAGATCTTTCGCGGAGGATTGCGGATCGGAAACCGGCGCTACTCGGTCGACATCTTCGTGCGCGACAGCCAGAGCTCGATCAACGTGGCCACGCGTGTGGCCATCGACCTCATGACCCAACAGCGCGTCGACATGCTGGTCACCACCGAGGCGCTGGCCGCCATCGGCGCCGGCGAGATGGCCGTGGCGAATCGCGTGCCGATGATCTCGACGCTGTTCCCGTCGGATGCGCTGATCGAGCTTCGCGGCGGGCCGAAGGCTTATGCCAATCACGGCATGCCGTGGACCTTCCATTTCATGTTCGAGACCTCGGACATCATCCAGGCCTATCTCGGCATGTGGAAGCCCGTGCGCGCGAAACTCGACAACGAAGTCGGCACCTTCTATCTCGACCAGCCCGCGGCCAGGGGCTTCGCCGATCCCATGCACGGGATGCCGCATTACCTGAAGGCGGCCCACTATGACATCGTCGACGGCGGGCTGTTCAAGGTGGACACCGACGACTTCTCGGGCCAGATCTCCAAGTTCAAGAGCGGGCACGCGCAGACCGTGACCGGATTCATGTTTCCCAGCCACTTCGCGCTCTTCTGGCGACAGGCCGCCCAGAGCCGGTACAAGCCGGAGGTGGTCACGGTGGCAGGCGCATTCCTGTTCCCGGCCGGCGTCGACGCCCTCGGAGACCGCGGCAACGGCGTATCCACCGAGATCTGGTGGACACCTCGGCTGCCCTACACCTCGAGCCTCACGGGACAGTCGGCGCATGCGCTGGCGCTGGCGTGGGAACACGCCGAGAGCAAGCAGTGGACGCCGGCGCTCGGCTACACGCACGCCGCGTGGGAGATTGCGGTCCATGCGCTTCGCACGTCGGGGGATCCGCTGGACCGCGACGCCGTGCGCAAGGCCTTGGCCGAAACGGACCTGCAAACCGTGATCGGCAAGGTCGACTTCCGGCGCGGCCCGATTCCCGGCATCGCGAAGACCCCGCTGGTCGCAGGGCAGTGGCGTCTGGCCAGAAAGGGCCCATACAAGTACGAACTACTCGTGACCTACGCGCCGCCGTCCTCGGTATTCAAGGTACAGGACCAGTTCATGCTGTTGTCCCAGCTTCGCTGAGCCCCCGGCGCGGCGCGGACTGGGATGAATCCGGTGCTGGAGGTTGCCGGTCTGGAGAAGCGCTACGGCGCGATCACCGTGGTCGACCGGGTCGATTTCACGCTGGCGCGCGGCCAGTGCCTGGGGCTGATCGGGCCGAACGGAGCGGGCAAGAGCACACTGTTCAATCTGCTCGACGGCTCGGTGGCGCCGAACGCCGGAACCGTCAAGCTGGACGGCCAGGATGTCACGCGCGTCGCGCAATACCGGCGGGCCCGCCTCGGGCTGGGCCGCGCCTGCCAGATTCCAAGGCCGTTCCACGCGCTGTCCGTCTTCGACAACGTGCTGGTCGGCGTGATGCACGGCTCACGCCAGGCCGGTACGGCACGCGGCAGGACGCTGGAAATCCTCGAGATGGTCGGGCTCACGGAGCGACCCGGCCGCCTCGCCGGCAGCCTGACGCTGCTGGACCGCAAGCGCCTGGAACTGGCCAAGGCCGTCAGCGTGGGAAGCAAGGTCTTGCTGCTCGACGAAATCGCCGGTGGCCTGACCGAACGCGAGGTGGAGGTGCTCGTCGAACTCGTGCGTCGACTCAAGCCCGCGCTGGGGATCATCTGGGTCGAGCACATTGCGCACGCACTGATGGCCGTGGCCGACCACATCATGGTGCTGCATTTCGGCGCCCGCGTCGCCCTGGGTCCTCCGCGCGAGGTCATGGCATCGAGCCTGGTGCAGCAGATCTATCTCGGGAAGTCCATCGATGACCTTGCTGCGACTTGAGGGGATCGACGTGTTCCACGGTGACTTGCAGGCCGTGTTCGATCTCTCGCTGCGGGTCGACGAGGGGGAAACGGTGGCCCTGATCGGCGCCAACGGTGCCGGCAAGTCGACCATCCTTCGCACCGTCATCGGGTTGAACAGGGCCAGACGGGGGCGCATCGAATTCGCCGGCGTGGACACCACGGCGATGCGCTGCGACGCGGTGGCCCGTCGCGGCGTCGCGCTCGTGCCGGAGGGGCGACGGCTGTTCTCCTCGCTGAGCGTGCAAGACAACCTGCTGCTCGGCCAGGCGCATGCGCGCTCCGGTCCCTGGAGCCTGCAGGCCGTGCTGGAACTGTTTCCCGCGATCCGCGATTTTCGGCACCGCCTGGCCGCGCAGATCTCGGGCGGTCAGCAGCAGATGGTCGCGATCGCGCGCGCGTTGCTGAGCAATCCGCGGCTGCTGCTCTGCGACGAGCTATCGCTGGGCCTGGCTCCCAAGGTGGTGGACGACATCTACGCCAGCTTCGAGCGTATCCGCGATACCGGCATCGGCATCGTGCTCGTGGAGCAGGACGTCGCGCGTGCCTGTGCGGCGGCGAACCGCGTGGTTTGCCTGCTCAAGGGCCGGGTCACACTGCAGGGCGCCGCCGCGCAACTGCCGATGTCGGACATCCGCAACGCCTACTTCGGAGACGACGCATCGTGAGCCTCGTCGCACTTGTCCTGAACGGCCTGATGCTCGGGGGCCTGTACGGCGTGTTCGGCCTCGGCCTGGCCTTCAGCTTCGGCATCATGCGCGTGGTCAACATCGCGCATGGCGAGTTCATCGTGCTCGCCGCGTACCTGGGGGCGACGCTGCTGGCGCATACGCCGCTGCCGCTGATCACGATCGTGCCCATCGTCGTCCTCTGCGCCTTCGCGCTCGGCTGGCTCATGCAGTCGCTGCTGCTCAACCGGCTGGTCGGACCGAACCCGGTTCCGGCGATGGTCGTCACGATGGGGTTGTCCATCGTCATCCGCAACGCCCTGGCGAGCGTTTTCGGGGTCGGCATCCGCTCGATCACGCTGGGCGCCATCCAGGAACGAAGCGTGGAACTGTTCGGGGTCCCCGTCGGCATCCTGCCCCTGATCATCTTCGGGTGCGCCGTGATCGTGTTCGCCGGCATGCACCTGCTGCTCACGCGCACGACGCTGGGCCGCGCCTTCCGCGCCGCCGCCGACGACTTCGAGATTGTGCAGACCCTGGGCTTCAGTCGACGCGGCCTGTACAGCCTGGCCATGGGGGTCTCGGTGGCGCTTTCGGCGCTCGCGGGGCTCCTGCTGGCCATGCAGAGCTCCTTCTCCCCGTATGCCGGCGTGACGCGCCTGCTGCTGTCGTTCGAAGTGGTGATCATCGGCGGACTTGGGTCGCTGCGCGGATCGTTCTTCGCCGGACTCGGACTCGGGCTCGTGCAGGTCGTCGGACTGTCCATCGACTCCGACGCCGGCGCGCTGTTCCAGCACATCGCATTCTTCGCCGTGCTGCTGGCGCGCCAGCTTCGCCTGCCGGCGACCCTCGCGTGGAGAAGGCGATGAGCGCGAACAAGGTGTTGGCCCCCGCGGCCCTGGGCGCGCTCGTGGTCGTGGGCCTGGGCTCGATCGCGGGAGATCCCAGGAAGCTCATGGAAGTCCTGCTGGTGTTCGCAATGGCACAGGGTTGGAACCTGTTGTGCGGCTACACCGGCCTGCTGTCCTTCGGGCACCAGGCATTCATCGGCGTCGGCGCCTATGCGCTGTTCATCGTCACCAATCACCTCGGCCTGTCGCCCTATCTCGCGCTGGCCGCCAGCGCCGGAGGCGCGATGCTGGTCGCGCTGCTCATGGCCGGGCTGCTCAACGGATTGCGCGATGCGTATTTCTCGATCGGCATCTGGGTCCTGGCCGACTGCCTGCGTCTGTTCTTCGGCCAATGGCAGCTTGCCGGCGGATCGCGCGGCCTCATCCTCGACCCTTCCGCGGTGGACCCTTCGACGCTGAACCATGTCGTCCTGTGGCTGGCCGCGGCACTGGCCATCGCCACGCTGCTCGGGATGTTCCTGTTGCTGCGCGCACGCTTCGGTCTGGCGTTGATGGCGATCCGCGACGACGAGCGGGCCGCCGCGGGGGTCGGAGTGTCGATCCGGCGCAACCGCCTCGTGGCGTTCCTGATGTCCGCCGGCATCTGCGGACTCGCCGGCGGGATCTACTACCTGTCGGTGCTGTACGTCGACCCCGTCGGAGCCTTCGACCTGGCGTGGCAGATCCGCATCCTGTTCATCGTCATCGTCGGCGGTGTCGGCACGCTGGAAGGCCCATTCGTGGGGACGTTGATCTACTACGTGCTTCGCTCGGCCTTCCAGGGCCACGGCGAATGGTTCGCGATGTGCGAAGGCGCAGTCGCTGCCGCGATCATGCTGCTTGCACCCTACGGCATTTGGGGCTACTTTGCGCAGCGGTTCGGCTGGCGCGTGTTTGCGCTTGCATGGGCCTGAGGGCCGATCGCGGCCCCCGGCTGAACGCGCGCACACGCGTGGTCCCGCTCTCGACAAAGGATCTCCATGAACGACTCCATCCCCGCCGCGCCCTCGATTCTTCTTGTCGGCGCCTCGCGCGGCCTGGGCCGTGCCATGGCCGAGGAATTCGTGCAGCGCGGATGGGACGTGGTCGGCACCGTTCGCGGCCGTGGCAGAACCCCGCTGCACGATCTGGCGGATCGCCACCCGGACCAGGTCACGATCGAGTTCGCCGACATCAACGAATCGGATCAGGTGGCCGCCCTGCGTGGCCGGCTCGCCGATCGGCGATTCGACGTGCTGTTCGTCAACGCGGGAATCACGAACCGCAATCCGGACGAGACGATTGCCGAGATCGCCAGGCAGGAGTTCGTCCAGGTCATGGAGACGAATGCTCTCAGCCCCATGCGAACGATCGAGACACTCGATGGACTCGTCACGGTGCCGGGGCTGGTGGGCATCATGTCGTCGGGCCAGGGCAGTGTGTCCGGCAACGAACGTGGAGGGCACGAGCTGTATCGGGGCTCGAAGGCGGCATTGAACATGTTCATGCGCAGCTACGCCGCGCGACACGCCGGCAGCGCGCGTTCATTCCTGCTGCTGGCGCCCGGGTGGATCCGCACCGAACTCGGAGGACCCGACGCGCCGTTCACGCTGGAGCAGACCATCCCGGACATCGTGAACTGCATCATCGACAAGCGCGGCAGGCCTGGCCTGGAATACCTGGACCGCAAGGGGAAGGCCGTCCCCTGGTGAAGCCGCCCGAGTCACCTCGCCGCTCGCGATCCGGGCCGGCAGGCGCGCCGCGACCCGGGTTCGCGATCGCGCTTGCTCACAATCCCAGGCGCTCCCGCAACACCGACCAGACTCCGGCGGGCCGGGCGCGTGGGGCCTCGGCGGCTACCGGCCCCTGCGACTCGGCCAGATCGATTCCGGCAGCGAGCTGGGCGAGGCTCTCGTGCACCATCCGACGCAGGTTCAGCCTCGTCCCGCAAGACTTCTCGAACTCGACGACCACGCGGTTGGCCAGCAGCGAATGGCCGCCCAGATCGAAGAAGTTGTCCGAACGCCGCACCTCCGAGGAACCCAGCAGTCTCGACCATAGCGCCGCCAGCACCTGCTCGGCCGGGGTCGACGGGGCATCCGCGCCGTCACGCGCGCTCGTCACCGCCTCCTGACTGGGGCGCGGCAGCGCGGCACGGTTGGTCTTGCCGTTGGGCAGTCGCGGGAAGTCGGCGAGCATGACCATCTGCTGCGGCACCATGTAGCCCGGCAGGCGCGCGCGCAGCCAATCGCGCAACTGCACCGGCTCCAGCCCCGGCGCCCGCGGCACGACGTAGGCGACCAGGCGCGGGTCGCCGGGAATGTCCTCGCGCACCATGGCCAGGCTTTGCGCGACGTCGGCGTGCGCCCGCAGGTGCGACTCGATCTCGCCGAGTTCGATGCGAAAGCCGCGCAGCTTGACCTGGAAGTCGGTCCGCCCCTGGTGTTCGAGCAGGCCGTCATGGCCCCAGCGTCCGCGGTCTCCGGTGCGATACATGCGCGCGCCGCCGACGCCGCTGAACAGATCGGGCAGAAACCTCTCGGCGCTCAGCTCCGGGCGGTGCAGGTACCCGGCGCTGACTCCTTCGCCGCCGATGTACATCTCGCCGCTGAAACCGATCGGGCAGGGACGTCCGCGCGGATCGAGCACGTGCACCTGCGTGTTGGCGATGGGGCCGCCGATGCGGATCGGCGCCGGCGCGGGCAACACGCGCCAGCAGGTGGACCATACGGTGGTCTCGGTGGGCCCGTACATGTTCCACAGCTCGGAACTGCGGGACAGCAGCTCGTCCGCCAGTTCGCGCCCCAGCGCCTCGCCGCCGACCAGCGCCCTGAAGCCCGCGGCGCCGCGCCAGCCGGCATCGATGAGCATGCGCCAGGTCGCGGGCGTGGCCTGCATCACTGTGGCGCCTTCATGCTGCAGGCGCCGCAGCAGCGCGCCGCCGTCGGCCGTCTCCTCGTGCGACGCGATCGCCACGCAGGCCCCGACGACCAGCGGCAGCAGCAGTTCGAGTACCGCGATGTCGAAGCTCAGCGTGGTGACCGCCAGCAGCACGTCATCGGCGCGCAACCCCGGCTGCCGTTGCATCGACAGCAGGAAATTGACCACCCCGCGCTGCTGCACGATCACACCCTTGGGCTTGCCGGTCGAGCCCGAGGTGTAGATCACGTAGGCCGGGTCGTCGGGGCGTGCCGGCTGCCCGCTCCACGCCGCGGCCTCGCCGGGCACCCCCGATTTATGCGCCGGCGCCGCGTCGAGTTCGAGCAGGGGCACCGCGCTGCCGGCCCACACGTCGGCCTGCGCCGTGGTCGTCACCAGCAGCAGCAGGCCGGCGTCGTCGATCATGTCACGCAGCCTCGCCGCCGGGAATTGCGGGTCCAGCGGCACGTAGGCCGCGCCGCAATGCAGGACCGCGAGTTGCGCCACCACCATGTCGGCGCCGCGGGGCAGGCCCAGGCCGATGAGCTTGCCGCGCCCCGCGCCGCGCTGCATCAGCACGTCGCGGAGCCGGTCCACGGCCTGCCACAGCTCGGGGTAGTTCAGCGTGCGCCCGCCAGCCTCCCGGATCGCGGGGCCGCTGCGCGTGCGCGACGCCGCAAGCAGCGCCGCAACATCGGGCGGGAGCTCCGGGACCGGTGTCGAGGGCGGCGAGTTCCAGTTCCGCAGCAGTTGCAGGTCGGAGTCAGGAGCGGCCCAGAGGTCCAGCAATTGCGTGTCCGGGTCGCCGAGCGCCCGCGCCAGTCCATGCAGGAACAGCTCGCCCAGGCGCTGGATGGTCGAGCGATCGAACAGCTCGGTCGAATAGCTCAGGCCCAGCGCCTTCTGCGATACGGGGTCGACGCCCAGCGAGAGGTCGAACTGGGTCGAACCCAGCCCGATGTCGACGTAGTCGGCCTCGAGACCCTCGAGACGCAGCGGCGGACGCGGGCTGTTGAGCACGTTGAACAGCACCCGGATGCCCGGGTCGTCGCCGGCGCCTGCGCGCTCGCGCAGGCGGTTGAGCAGGTTGTCGTAGGGAAGGTCCTGGTGGGTGAAGGCACCGAGCACTGCCGGGCGAAGCTCGCCTTGCAGGAATTTCCGGAAGGTCGTCTCCAGGTCGACGTGATTGCGCATCACGAGGGTGTTGACCAGTGAGCCGACGACGCCCTCGGCCTCGACGCGGGTGCGGTTTGCGATCGGAAAGCCTACCGCGACGTCGTCCTGGCCGCACCAGCGCGCCAGCATCGACTGGAACACCGCGAATAGCACCATGAAGGGCGTGCAGTCCAGGCGCGCGCTTTGGCGCTGCAGGTTCTCGATCCAGGCGTCGGACAACGGGATCAGCACGAGGTCGCCGAGGCTGCTGGAGCGCGCGCTCCTGCCGCTGTCGCTGGGCAGGCTCAGCGGGACCATGCCGTCGAGGCGCTCCAGCCAGTAGGCAATCTGCGGCTGCAGGGACGCGTCGTTGACGTGCTCGCGCTGCCACGCCGCGAAGTCGGCGAACTCGATCGCCTGCGCCGGCAACTGCGTCGGCCGACCCAGGCGCGCGGCGTTGTACAGGCTGGTGAGTTCGCCCAGCAGCACGCCGCCGGACCAACCATCGGTGATGATGTGGTGCATGACCACGACCAGCAGGTGCTCGTCGTCGGCGACGCGCGCGAGCACGAAGCGGTACAGTGCGCCGCGTTCGAGGTCGAAGGGCCGCGCTGCGCGTGCGACCAGCTCCGACTGGATCGCACCGCGCGCGGCCGCGTCGGCATGCGCGACGTCGATGCATTCGAGCACGGCCGGCTCCACCGGCCCGAGCCTGGCCACCGGCTCGCCGGCCTCGAAGCCGAAGCGCGTGCGAAACGCCTCGTGGCGGGCGCACAGGGCATCGAGCGTGTGCTGCAGCGCATCGCGATCCAGCGCTCCGCGCAATCGAATCGCACTGAACACGTTGTACGCCGCGCCCTGCGGGTCCATCTGATGCTCGAGCCACATGCGCCGCTGCGAGAACGACAGCGGAAGCGGACCATCGCGCGGGATCGTGGCGATCGGCTCCGGAGCCTCGCGCCTCGCCCCCGCCTCGAGGCGCGAGTCGATTTCCTGCGACAACTCGCGCAAAGTGGGCTTGTCGAACAGAAGGCGCAATTCGAGATCGATCCCCAGCGCTGCCCGGATCTGCGACACGACCTGCGTGGCCTGCAGGGAGTTGCCGCCCAGGGCGAAGAAGTCGTCGCTCATGTCGATGCGAGCATTCCCCAGCACGCCCTGCCAGATCTCGAGCAGGCTGGCTTCGAGCGCCGAGCGCGGAGCCTGCGGCATGAATTCCTGGTCCTGCTCGTCGGCTACATCCAGCGCCTCCAGCGCACGGCGATCCACCTTTGCGCTGCTGAGCGTCGGGAGCTCGTCGAGGAACACGACCCGCGTCGGCACCATGTACGAGGGAAGGCTGCGGCCGAGCTGCTCGCGCAGCGCCTGCGCATCGCGCCGGGACGACGCGACGAAGGCCACCAGGCGCTGCGTGCGCGGAGCATCTCCACGCACCATGACGACGGCCCCTCCGACGCCCTCGACGGCAAGCAGCGACGCCTCGATCTCGCCAAGTTCGACACGCAGCCCGCGCAGCTTGACCTGATGGTCGGCGCGGCCCAGGTATTCCAGCATGCCGTCGGCACGCCAGCGCGCCAGGTCGCCGCTGCGGTACACGCGCCCGCCGGGGCGGAACGGGTCGGCCATGAAGCGCTCGGCGCTCAGCTCCGGGCGCTTGAGGTAGCCGCGGGCCACTCCGATGCCGCCAATGTAGAGCTCCCCGATGGCGCCGACGGGCTGGGGCTGCATCGCCGCGTCGAGCACGTAGGCACGCATGCCTGCGGTCGGCCGCCCGATGGGTGCCGTGGGGCCTTGCAGGTCCTGCGCGCGCACCTCGGCTGCAACACAGACCACGGTGGCTTCGGTGGGACCATAGAGATTGCCCAGGCGGACCCCCGGCCAGGTCGCGAACACGCGTCGCACCAGCGCGCTGTCGAGTGCCTCGCCGCCGCAGCCCAGGTAGCGCAGCGAGGCCACGTCGCCCGGCGCTGTCTGGTCGAGCAGCGCACGCAACACGCTGGGCACGAGCATCGCGGTGGTCACGCCTTCGTCGAGCATCAGCCGGTGCAGTTGCCGCATGTCCTTCTGCTGCTCGGAATCGGCGAGCACGATGCGCGCCCCGCAGCACAGCGGGGCAAAGAATGAGTACAGCGAGCCGTCAAAGGCCAGGGATACGTTCTGCAGGAACGCATCGCCCGCGCCGGCATCGAGGGCACGCCGTATCCATTCGATGTGGTTGCTCAAGCCGCGGTGCTCGAGCAGCGTGCCCTTCGGGCTCCCGGTCGTGCCCGAGGTGAAGATGGCGTATGCGAGGTCCCCGGGGCGCGTGGCGCGATCGCTCTGCGCCAGCGGACCGACATCGCCGCCGCTGCCGTCCTCGGGCATCGCGAGGACCAGCGTGCCCGTGGGAGCGACTCGCTGCAGCCTGTCGAGCAGCGCCTGCTGGGTCAGCACGAAAACCGGTTGCGCGTCTTCGAGGATCCCGCGCAGGCGCTCCTGCGGGTTGTCCGGGTCGAGTGGGACGAATGCCGCCCCTGACTTCAGGATGGCCAGCAGCGCGACAACCTCGGCGAAACTGCGGGGCATGCACAGCGCCACCAGCGTCTCGGCGCCGGCACCGCCGCGGCGCAACAGCGCCGCCCATCGTTCGGCACGATCGTCGAGCTCGAGATAGCTCATGTCGTGCGACCTCCAGCGCAGCGCGACCGCGTCCGGAGTGCTGCGCGCCTGCGCGCGCACGGCGTCGTGCATTGCGACGAATGGCTCCATGGCGGGGCCGCCCGAGGCGAAGTGCTCGAGCACCTGCTTGCGCTCGGAGGCCTCGAGCAATGCGACTTCCTGCAAGGCCCGCGAAGGGTCGGCGAGAAGCCCCTCGAGCAGCACCACGTACTGGCGTGCAAGGCGCTCGATGGATGCATGCGAGTACAGGTCGGCGCGGTACTGCCACGTGGCGGTGGCGCCTCGATCATGTTCCTCGACGCCCAGCAGCAGATCGAGAGTGACTCGCGGCTGCACCATCGGAACGCGCACGCAATCCAGTCCCGGCAGGCTGACCTGCCATTGCTCGGGCACGTTGTTCAACGCGAAATAGGCCTGGTAGATCGGGTTGCGCTGCGCCGAGCGCCCCGGCGCGAGGTCGGCGACGACGAGTTCGAAGGGGTAGTCGGAGTGCTGGAGCGCCTTCGCCACGCGTGTGGCGCTTGCACGCAGCAGCTGCGCGAATGACCCGCCCAGCGCGTCTTCTGGCATGCGGATCGCCAGGGTGTTGATGAAATTGCCGACGCTGTCGCGCAGCGCAGGGTCGCGACGCCCTGCCACCGGAATGCCCACGGCAAAATCGCAGTTCGCGCCGACCCGGGCCAGCAGGGCCTGGAACAGCGCGAGGTAACTGCGAAAGTGCGTCGCCCCGTGGGCGGCGCCGGTGGCGTGCAGCGCGTCGACCAGGGTGCGCGGGATCTCCGAACGCACGGTTCCCGCGATGAAGTCGGAACGGTCCGGACGAGGCATGTCGATGGGCAGGCGCAGGTCCTGCACGCCGGCCAGCGCCTCGCGCCAGTAGGCCCGCTGTGCGTCCCACGCACCGTCGGCGGCGAGTTGGCGCTGCCGGCGCGCATGTGCGAGCAGACTCGTTGCGCGCTGCGCCTGGGGCAATCCACTCGCATCGGCGCCCGCGGCGTAGATTGCGGCGAGGTCGCGGTAGACGATGACCATCGAAGCGCCGTCGGCAACCAGGTGGTGCGCAGAAAGCGCCAGCACATGCTCGCCATCACCGAGTGCCAGGCAAGCAGCGCGCAACGGTAGTTCGCGCGCGAGGTCGAAAGGCTGTCCGAGGAGTTGCTCGAGGCGCTGCGCCAAGGCATCGCCGTCGCGCTCCGCAGGATCTGCCTGGACCCGCAGCCACGCCATTTTCGACGCGCCCTCCTGGGGTGGCAGCACGCATTGCCGGACTCCCTCAGGGGAGTCGAGGAACAAGGTGCGCAAAGCCGCGTGACGCGCCACCAGGGCCCGCAAGCTGGCCTCCAGTCGGTCTGCATCAAGCTTGCCTGCGATGCGCGTTGCGGTGATGACGACATAGGCGCGGTCGGCGCCGCCAAACTGGTCGAGGAACCAGAAACCCTCCTGCGAGAACGAAAGCGGCCCTTGTTCCTGGCAGGCCGAAGGCGTCGGGATGGAGGAATCAGGGAGTGCACCCTGAGGGTTATCGAGGGCTTTGAGCATGGCCAGGATCCGGAGCGCGTGAAAATGAATTCGCGCCCGGGCCTGGACCGCCTTGAATAATCATTCAGGAATCCGCATGTCCCGTGCGCGAGAAGGTCGATTCGCCGCCGCAGCGGCTGCTTCTTCGCATTTTGGTTTTCGCGCGGACGATTTTCCACGGCGAACCACGTCGGGGATATGCGGGAGGGGGTTTCGGCGAACCACCTTGTTGAGATGGATCAGCGAACCGAACCGAGGGCTTGCAGGTGGCTGACAGTCATTCGACCCGAAGAACCGTTTCTATCAATTACTAGCGATCACTGTCTATCACATTTCCGGCATGTCTTGGCCTGTTGGTGGCCTGCTGGTGGCCTGCTGGAACTGGCAGCCCCGCCGGAAGCTGGGCAGGTCCGGCCCGCTCCCCCGTCAGGCGCGCCCCGCGATCCCCGCCAGCAGGCGCGCCGTCTCCTCGGGCTTGTTGCTCGCGACCATGTGATTGCTGTCGATCTCGAAGTAGTTCCAGGCGGGCGACGAGCTCGCGTGGCGCGCGGCTCGCCGGAACGCAGCATCGCCGAGGTCGTCCTGCGGCGAGCGCGTGGCCTTGATGTAGGTTCTCGTGAAGGGGAAGGATTCGAGATCGCGCGCCAGGTGCACGGCCTCGGTGAAGCAACCCGCGGGGTGCGCGGTGCGGCGCGCGCCCATCCATTGCGCCTCCTCGGGACTGTCGTAGGCGCGCGCCGGGCCGTGGACCTGCCAGTCCTGCCCGAGCTCGATCCGGCGCCTGCCTTCGCCTCGGACCAGGCTCGCGACGCAGTCTCCGTCCTGCGGCACGAAGGCGTCGAGGTACACCAGGTGCCGCACGCGTTCGGCGATGTGCTCCAGCGCGCCCGTCACCACGAAGCCCCCGTAGGAAAAGCCCACCAGGGTGATCTGGTCGAGATCCTCGTAGAGGATGTGGTGCACCACGTCGTGGATGTGGGTACCGAGGTCGACCAGCGGGTTCGCGAGGTGCACACGTTCCCCGATTCCGGTGAGGCTGGGCGTCGAGACTTCATGCCCCTCGGCGCGAAGCAGCTTGCGCACGTGCCGGAAACCGTGCGCGCCACCCCAGGCGCCATGAACCAGCACGATCGTAGCCATCGGAATCCTTTCAGCAAGTGCGGGCGGAAGGCACATTCTGGCACCGATGCGCCGCGAGGGTCGCGGCGATGACCCTGAAGCACCCTGGGGTCTGCGTCCGGCTCAGTGATGTCGATCAAGTCCGCCGAACCGGGCAGGAAGTCCAATGCAGGCACGAGGCGGACGCCGCCGGCGCGGCACCGCAACCGGGAAGGAGCATGAGCATGAACGGGATGATTCGCCGCATGGCCGTCGCGCTGGCCCTCGCGTGCGCGGCAGCGGGCGCGCAGGCCGCGCAGCCGACCTTTGTCGAGGGACGCAACATCTTCATCGAGACCGGCGTGGAGGCCCCGGACCGCACACCCACCTGGTATGCGTCGATGGTCGACAGGCCCTATGCGCCGACCTTCGAGATGCTGGCGACGCAGGGAACCCAGGGGCGCTACTACCCCTACACCTATCCGGTCACCCTGAAGGACATGATCCGTTTCCACGGCCATGACTGCGAAGGGACCATCCACGTGGCCGACGCCGCCTGGGTGGCCTTCAGGATCCTGTTCCCGGACGGCATCATCGATCGCAGCGTGCTGTGGGGAATCAGCGGCGACTCTCCCTGCTGGTCGGATGGCGTGGCCTACCTGACGGGCGCGCGCGTGCAATACGGCAACCTCGGCTTTTTCCGCGACAAGCGCTACAGCCACGCGATCATTCTCTACCGCGAGGACACCAAGGTCGCCGTGCTGGCGACCTGGAAGCAAGGCATCAACGACATTCCGGGAGAGCCGGTGATGCTGCCGGGAAGGATTTCCTGGAAGCCCACGGTGACCACGAAGGAGATCGAGGACCTCAAGGCGGTGGTGAAGAACGCCGGCGGCAAGCCGACTCCCTATCAGGTCGACCGCATGCGCTACCAGCAGTGGGTACTCGTCAACGACATCCTCGACCACCCGCTGACCGAGAGCTACAGCGCGCAGATCATCCCCGACTTCAAGTGGAGCGACTGGGTCGACCCCGCCAAGGCGGTGCACCAGACCATCACGCGCAGCGACGTGCGCCTGAAGAATTATCCGTATCGCCAGCGCCCCATCGATGAAGGGCCCTAGTCCACTGCGTCAGGGTTCGAGTGCCTCGTCCCACAGGCCGTAGTGGACCCCGGCCCGCCGGTGATTGGCCGTCTTGCGCTCGACCTCGTCCAGCGTCACCGTGGTGCGGCGGCGCAGCCCGCGCCGCCACTCGTGCTGCAGCTCGCGCACGCCTGTACCTTGTC
>JAJYTY010000264.1 GCA_021792835.1 Pseudomonadota bacterium | reverse complement strand
CTGATCCGGCCGGGCTCGAAGGCCCGGCACGAACGACGAGGGCCCGCGCAGATGCTGCGCGGGCCCTCTTGTCATGGTGCCATGGTGCCGGCCCCGATCCCGGGGCCGGGGGCCGGGTTCAGAGCATTTCGTCGCGCAGGTAGTACCAGCGATACAGGAAGCGCTGGCCCATCCGGCGCATCGGCGCAAGCAGCGGCGAGCGCACAAGGTTGAAGGCGTTGGGGTACTCGAGCTCGCTGTCATAGATCGGCAGGTCGAGCACCGGCGGTGCCTTGCCGGCCACGCGCTGCGCCAGGCGCCGTCCGGCATGCGCCGAGAAGGACACGCCGTTGCCGCCATAGCCCAGCGCGTAGAACACCTGCTGCGACGGGTCGGGCTGCGTGATGCGGGGCATCATGTCGTGGCTGACGTCGACCCAGCCCCACCACGAATAGTCGATGCCGACCTCGCGCAGCGCCGGGAACTTGCGGTGCAGCCCGCCGAGCAGCAGCTTCAGGTGCTTCGGGTTCGGCGCGTCGGCGCCGGTGATCGAACTGCGGCTGCCGATCTGCACCCGGCGGTCGGGCAGCAGGCGGTAGTAAAAGCGCAGCGTGCGGGTGTCGGTGATGACCTCGTGGGTGCGAAACCCGGTGGCCGCGATCTCGTCGTCGGTGAGCGGGCGCGTGACCATGGAGTTGGACAGGATCGGCAGGATCTTGTTGCGCAGCCGCTGGTGCAGCGCATTGCTGGTGTAGCCCCCGGTGGCGAAGGCCACCGCGCGGGCACGCACGATTCCGCCCGGAGTGCGCAGCCGGTAGCTGCCGTTCGAGCCCTCGCAGCCCAGCACCGGGCTGGCGGTGTGGATGCGCACTCCCAGCGCGCGCGCCGCGCGCTGGTAGGCGAAGGCCAGCTTCAGCGGGTGCACGCCGATTCCGTCGGGTTCGTGCAGCGCGCCGCAGGCCTCGGCGTCGCGCACGTACTGCTCGTGCACCTGCTCGCGGCTGAGCATGCGCGTGTCGTAGCCGAAGACCTCCTTCATCACCTGCGCTTCGTTGCGCAGGAAGGCCATTTTCTTCTGGCGATGCGCGATGTACAGGTGGCCGCCGGGCTGCGGTTCGCATTCGGGGAACTCGGCCACCAGCGACTTGAAGGTCTCGAAGCCCTCGCGGATCTCGCGGTCCAGTCGCAGCGCCGTGTCGCGCCCCCAGCGCGCGATCCATTGCGAGCGGTACAGGCGCCCGCTGGCGTTCTGCCCCTGGCCGCCGTTGCGGCTGGTGCAGCCCCAGGCAGTCTGGTTGGCCTCCAGCACGGTGGCGCGGATCCCGTGTTCGCGCGCCAGGAACAAGGCGGCCGAAAGCCCGGTGAAGCCGGAGCCCACGATGGCCACGTCGACGTCGATGTCGCAGCGCACCGGGCCGTCGTCGGCCGGCGGCGCGCCCGCCGTTCCCACCCAGTAGGTGGGGGCGTAGGCGTTGCCATGCCCGGGCGTGGGATGGACCAGCGGGTCGTAGCGCGGGTCGTAGGGGTTCAGCGTGGACCGCAGCAGGGGTTCGGCGGAGGCGTTCATGGGCGTGTCGTGCTCGTGGATTCAACAGAACCCGTTTCGGGACGGGTTTACGAGCCATGATAGGGGGTGTATTTCATGGTGCATGGATCCAGATGGCACCAAAATGATGGTCCAGATCCGGTGCATCGAATGCACCGTCTTCGACCATATTCAGATAATGGGCTCGTCCGTGCACAGGAGCGGTGCGGTTACCGGTGCGCTTACGATTGCAGGCTGCAATTTGTCAGGGTTTTCGTGATAGGGACAAACCCTGATTCCCGGCGTCCGTGCCGACCCTTTTCCGGTGCGGATTCCCCGCGGACGATCTGGACCCATCAAAGGCGTCGAACTGGATCTACCCAGCAGCGCCGGGGGCTCACTATATTGAAAAAAACGAAAACCCCTTGACTAATGTTGGATCGAGTTTCCATGCAACCGACGACCGAAACACTGCAGGCATTTTCAGACGCGTGGAACGCGCATGACCTGGACGGCTTGATGTCCTTCATGAGCGACGACTGTATATTCCACGCCGTGGCCGGCCCCGATCTGTTCGGTCGCACGTTTCGCGGTCGCGCCGAAGTGCGTGCCGGTTTCGAGATGGCCTGGAAGGCCTTTCCCGACGCCGCATGGCTGGATCCGGTGCACTTCGTATGCGGCGACCGCGGTGTCACCGAGTCGACCTTCTGCGGCACGCGCACCGACGGCGTGCGCGTGGAAGCCCGCATGGTCGACGTGTTCACCTTCGCCGACGGCAAGATCGCGGTGAAGAACGCGTTCCGCAAGGATCGCGCGCCGTCTCGTTGAGGAGGGCCTGGACATGAGCGCCGTACCCGAACAGGGGAAGAACATGAAACTCTCCGCACCGCCTCCTTCAGCTCCCCCCGAGCGCAGGCTGCGACTGAAGCTGGCCCCCCAGTGGGTGACGGCCCTCGTGCTGCTGGGCGCGCTGGTGGTGTGGCAGCTGGTGGCCAACGCCGGCGTGTTCCCGGCTTTCGCGCTGCCGTCGCCGGTGGCGGTCTGGAAGGCCTTCGTGACCATCGTCCGCCAGGGCTACGGCGGGCAGTCGCTGAGCGCCGACATCGCGGTCAGCTGCCTGCGCATCCTCATCGGATTCGTCGGCGCCATTGTCATCGGCGTGCCGATCGGGCTGCTGATGTCCCGCAACAAGCTGGTGTTCGACATCATCGACCCGCTGCTGCAGTTCGTCCGACCGGTGCCTCCGCTGGCCTACATCCCGTTGCTGGTCGTGTGGTTCGGGATCGGGGAGCTGCCCAAGGACATCCTGATCCTGGTCGGGACCATCCCGGTGATCATCATCGGCACCATCTCGGGGGTCAAGAGCACGCCGGCGCTGCGCATCTCGGTGGCGCGCACGCTGGGTGCGAGCAACGCGCAGATCTTCCGCAAGGTCGTGCTGCCGTCGGCGCTGCCCGAGATCTTCACCGCGATGCGCGTGGGCATCGGCGTGGCCTGGACCTGCCTGGTGGCGGCCGAACTGATCGCCGCCAGCAGCGGCCTGGGCTGGTTGGTGCAGTTCGCCGGGCAGGCCCTGCAGGTCAGCATCGTGATCGTCGGCATCGTGATCATCGGCCTCATCGGCTACGCGATGGAACTGGTGATCCGCAAGATCGAAAGCGTGGTCGTGCCCTGGCGCGGGCACAACTGAGTACCGCAGTTCCCAGTACGAACCCCAAGAGAGGAGAGTGGAGATGAACAAGCGAACCTGGATGCGCGGCGCGCTCGCCGCATGCACGCTCGCGGCGGGACTGGTGCCGGTGGCCGCGTCGGCCGCCTCCAAGCCCGACGTGATCATCGGCTACGAGAACAATGGCGCCGACCCCTACATGGTGTCGATGGCCGAGCACATGTTCGAGAAGCAGATGCACGCCAACGTGCAGTACAAGCTGTTCAGTTCGGGCCCGGCGGCGATGAGCGCGCTGGCCTCGAACAGCCTGACCTTCATGTGCGGCCTGGGCGTCCCGCCGCTGGTCACGGCCATCACGCAGGGCCTGCCGATGACCATCGTCTACAACCAGGAGCGCTACACCACGGCGGCCGGCATCGTGGTCAAGCCCGACAGCGGAATCACCAGCGTGGCCGGGCTCAAGGGCAAGAAGATCGCCATCGTGGCCGGCTCGCAGTCGTCCTTCGAGCTCGCGACCTTCCTGGCCGAGGCCCACGTGGCCTATGACTCGGTGACCCAGATCAACATGGCGCCGCCGCAGATGCGCACTTCGTGGGTGACCGG
>JAJYTY010000040.1 GCA_021792835.1 Pseudomonadota bacterium | reverse complement strand
TTCCGATCTTCGAACTGGTGTTCGACAACAGCGACCACCGCGTCAGCGGCAGCTTCGGCCAGTACACCGAGATCGCGGTCAAGCGCGTGCTCACGCGTGACGGCGGGTCGAGCTACTTCATCAACAACCAGCCGGTGCGTCGGCGCGACGTGCAGGACATCTTCCTCGGCACCGGACTCGGCTCGCGCTCCTACGCGATCATCGGCCAGGGCACCATCAGCCGCATCATCGAATCGCGCCCCGAAGAGCTGCGCATCATGCTGGAGGAAGCCGCCGGCGTGTCCAAGTACAAGGAACGGCGGCGCGAGACCGAGAACCGGCTGCACGCGACCCGCGAGAACCTGCAGCGCGTGCACGACATCCAGCGCGAGCTCGGGGGCCAGCTCGACCGGCTCGAGCAGCAGGCCGAGGTGGCCAGGCGCTATCACGAGTTGCAGCACCAGTCCCGTTTCAGCCAGCACGCCCTGTGGCTGCTGCGTCTGCGCGAGGCCGGACAGCGCCAGGCGCGGGTGCACGAGCAGGGCGCCGCGGCGCTGCTGGAGCTGGAGCAGCACACGGCCGGTCTGCGCGCCACCGAGGCGCAGCTCGAGGAGCTGCGCCAGGCGCAGTACGCCGCCGCCGACACCCTGCACGGCGCGCAGGGCGAGCTGTACGCGGCGCAGGCCGAGGTGGCACGCCTGGAGGCGCAGATCCGCTTCGTGCTCGAGGCGCGCGAGCGTGCGCAGCGCAGCCACGCGGAGTTGCTCGAACAGCTCGACCAGTGGCACCAGCGTCAGCAGCAGGCGCGCGAGGACGCGCAGGCGGCCGCAGCCGAGATCGAGACCGCGACGCAGCTGCAGGAGCAGGCCGTGGCGCGGGTGCAGGAACAGGCCGAGCTGATCCCCGCGCTGGAGGCTCGGCTGGCCGATGCGCAGATGCGGGCGACCGCCTGCCGCGCCGACGCGGCCGCCGCGCAGCAGCGCCTGCAGGGCGAGGCCGAGCGCCAGCGCGCGCTGGGCCAGCAGCGCCAGGCGGTGGAGCTGCGCCTGCAGCGCCTGCAGGGCGAGCGCAGGCAGTTGGCGGCGCCCGACGGCGCGCGCCTGGCCGACCTGCACCAGCAGCATGCGGTGCTGCAGACGGCCTGCGAGCGTGCGCAGGAGGCGGCGAGCCAGGGCCAGCAGCGCCTTCCGCAATTGCAGCAGGTACGCCAGCAGGCGCAGCAGCAGGCGCAGGCGACCGCAGCCACGCTGACCGCCACCGTGGCGCGCATGCAGGCCCTCAAGGCGCTGCAGGAAAAGGTCATGACCGAAGGCCGCCTGCAGCCGTGGCTGGCGCGGCACGGGCTGGACGCCATGGCACGGCTGTGGAGCCGCATCCACGTCGAGGCGGGCTGGGAAAATGCGCTGGAGGCGGTGCTGCGCGAGCGCCTGTCGGCCCTGGAAGTGCGCGCGCTGGACCAGGTGGCGGCCTTCGCCGCCGACCCGCCGCCGGCGAAGCTGGGCTTTTTCTCGGCGCCGCAGGGCGCGGTGCCGCCGCAACCGCCGGCGGGCATGCGCGCGCTGGCGGCGCTGCTGCGTATCGGCGACCCGGGGCTGCGCGCGGTGCTGGAGGACTGGCTGGCCGGCGTCTATACGACGGACTCGCTGCAGCAGGCGCTGCAGCGGCGCACCGAGCTGCCGGCCGGCGCCGTGTTCGTGACCCCCGAGGGGCACGTGGTGGCGCGCCACAGCGTCAGCCTGTATGCCGCCGACAGCGAGCAGGCGGGGCTGCTGGCGCGCGCGCAGGAAATCGACAACCTGGAGCGCCAGCAGCGCGCGCAGCAACTGCTCGCCGAACAGGCGCAGGACGCCGCCGCGCAGGCCGAGGCGGAGTTCACGCGGGCGCAGGAGCAACTCGCCGAGGCCAACCGCGACCTGCAGTCGTTGACCCAGCAGGCGCATGCGGTGCAGGTGGAGCGGCTGAAGCTGCAGCAACAGCACGAGGAGGCGAGCGCGCGCGCCGAGCGCCTGGATGCCGACCTCGCCGAGGTCGCCGCGCAGGCCGACGAGCTGGCGGTGCAGCTGGCCGAGAGCGAGGCCCGCTTCGAGCAGCTCGACGTCGAGCTCGGCGACAGCCAGCAGCGCCAGGCCGACCTGGACTCCGACGCGATGCGCGAGCAGGCGCAGCTGACGCAGGCGCGCGCGAGCCTGCGCAACCTGGAGCAGGAACAGGCGGAGTGCATGTACGCGGTGCGCAGCCTGCAGCAACGCATGGCCGACGCGCAGCGCATGGACGACACCGCGGGCCAGCAGATCGAGTCGGCGCAACAACGCCTGCAGGTGGCGCAGCAGGAACTCGAACGTCTGCACGACGAGAGCGCGCAGGCCGGCTTGCAGCAGGCGCTGCAGGCGCGCGAGCAGGCCGAGCAGCGGCTGCACGCGCGGCGCGCCGAGCACGACGAACTGGCCAGCCGCCTGCGCGCGATGGACGAGCAGCGCCTGCGCGAGGAGCGTGCGCTGGAGCCGATGCGCGAAGCCATCGGGCGGCGCCAGCTGGAGGAGCAGGAGGCGAGGCTGCAGGCGCAGCAGTTCGAGCAGCAGCTTGCCGAGGCCGAGGTGGAGGTCGACGCCCTGCAGCGTGAACTGGACGCGCGCGTATCCGAGGGCCTGACACCGGAGCAGCTGGCGCGCGACGCACAGCGCCTGCAGCGCGACATCGCCGCGCTCGGCGCGGTGAACCTGGCGGCACTGGATGAACTCGAGCAGGCGCGCGGGCGCAAGGGCTTCCTGGACGCGCAGAGCGCCGACCTGGAGCAGGCCGCGAGTACGCTGGAGGACGCCATCCGGCGCATCGACGCGGAAACCCGCACGCAGTTGCGCCAGACCTTCGACGAGGTCAACGCACACTTCGGGCGCCTGTTCCCGGAGCTGTTCGGCGGCGGCTCGGCGCGGCTGATCATGACTGGCGACGAGATCCTCGACGCCGGCGTGCAGGTGATGGCGCAGCCGCCGGGCAAGCGCAACAGCACCATCCACCTGCTGTCAGGCGGGGAGAAGGCGCTGGTGGCGATCGCGCTGGTGTTCGGGATCTTCCACCTCAACCCCGCGCCATTCTGTATCCTGGACGAAGTCGACGCTCCGCTGGACGACGCCAACACCGAGCGTTTCGCGCGCCTCGTGGAGACCATGTCCGAGGCCACGCAGTTCCTGTTCATCTCGCACAATAAGATCGCCATGGCGATGGCCGAGCAACTGGTCGGCGTGACCATGCAGGAGCAGGGCGTGTCGCGCCTGGTCGCGGTGGACATGGACGCCGCCGCGCGCATGATCGCGGCCTGAGCGCATCGGCACGGCTACACCCCGTCACGAGAGGAAAGCACACTCATGGGTTCCCTGCAGGAAGGACTGGCCACGGTCGGCGCGCTGATCATCGCCGCGGTGCTGGGCTACAACGGCTGGCAGTCCTGGCAGTTGCGCCGCCGGCGCGCGCGCAGCGAGGTCGACGAGCCGCCTCCGGTCGACCCCTTCCCGGCGACCACGCCGCAGGAGCGCGTGGAGCCGGGGCTCGACGACGAGCCCTTGCCGGCCACGCCCGTCGCTGGCGACGCGGCGCGCGGGCGCGCGCCGGCGCCGCGCATCGATCCGCTGATCGATGCCATCGCCAGTTTCGTGTTCGAACAGCCGGTGCCCGGGGAGTCGCTGCAGCAGCGCCTGCCGCGCAGCGCGCGCGCCGGCACCAAGCCGCTGCTGTTCGAGGGGCGCAACGCGCGCAGCGCGGAGTGGGAGCTGCTGCGGCCCGCCGAGCGCTACTCCGAGCTGCAGGCGGCCGTGCAACTGGCCAGCCGCAGCGGCGCGCTGAACGCCATCGAGTATTCCGAGTTCGTCACCAAGTGCCATGCCCTCGGCGAGGCGCTGGGCGTGGCGGCCGACCTGCCCGACATGGCCGAGGTGCTCGAACAGGCGCGCGAGGTCGACTCCTTCGCCGCGAGCAATGACGCGCAACTGTCGATCAACCTGCAGGCGCAGGGCGTGGCCTGGGGCCTGGATTTCCTGCTGCAGCAGGCGCAGGCCTGCGGCTTCACGAGCCTTGCCGCCGGTCGCATGGCGCTGCTGGAAAGCCTGGACGAGGCGCAGCCCTCGGGCGACACGCCACGGCGCTACGCGGTGGTTCAGCTGCAGTTCGACGCGCACGCCGAGCTGGCCGGTGATCCGTCGATGCCGGTGGCGCGCGCCACGCTGCTGCTGGACGTTCCGCACGTGCCGCAGGCGCTGCAGCCCTTCGCGCGCATGCGCGATGCGGCACGACGCCTGGCCGACGCGCTGGGCGCGCGCCAGGTCGACGACAACGGCGCTGCGCTGTCGCCTGCCGCGCTGGACCAGATCGACCTGCAGCTGCAGCAGCTGTACGCGGCGCTGGAGTCGCGCGGCCTGGGCGCCGGCACGCCGGCGGCGCAACGCCTGTTCGCCTGAATCGCCGGCCGCGCCCGTCGCGGCCCGCCTCCGCACCGCGCAGCATCGATGCCAAGCTCCTCCCACCATGACGCCGCGGCCCAGGCCGCCGAGCGTGTACGCCGGCTGCGCGAGGACATCGCGCGCTACGACCACGCCTACTACGTGCTCGACGCACCACTGGTCCCCGACGCCGACTACGACACGGCATACCGCGAACTGCAGCAACTCGAGCAGCAGTGGCCGCAGCTGCGCAGCCCCGCCTCGCCGACGCAGCGCGTCGGCGGCGCGCCGCTGCCCGAATTCTCGCCGGTACGCCACCGCGTGCCGATGCTGTCCATTCGCACCGAGACCGACACCACGCCGCAGGGAGCGCTGGCCTTCGACCAGCGTCTGCGCAATCGCCTCGGGCTGGAATCCGACGCGCCGGCGCTGGAGTACGAGGCCGAGCTCAAGTTCGACGGGCTGGCCGTCAGCGTGCGCTACGAGCACGGCGTACTGGTGCAGGGCGCCACGCGCGGCGACGGCGAGACCGGGGAGGACGTGAGCCTCAACGTGCGCACCATCCGCAACCTGCCGCTGCGCCTGCGCGGCGAGGTGCCGGCACTGCTGGAGGTGCGCGGCGAGGTGGTGATGAAGCGCGCCGACTTCCTGCGCTACAACGAGGTGCAGCGCTCGCGCGGCCTGCCGACCCTGGTCAATCCGCGCAACGGAGCGGCCGGCAGCATCCGCCAGCTCGATCCACGCGTGGCGGCGCAGCGCCCGTTGTCGTTCTATGCCTACGGCTGGGGCGAGATCGACGGCTGGGAGGCTCGGCCCGACACCCAGCACGGCATGCTCGACGCCTTCGCCGCGATGGGCCTGCCGGTGGCGCCGCAGCGCGTGCACGGCGCGGGTCCCGGCGTGCTGGTGGAATTCCACACGCGCATCCTCGCCGAGCGCGATGCGCTGCCCTTCGACATCGATGGCGTGGTCTACAAGGTCGACCGCCTCGCGCTGCAGCAGGAGCTGGGCTTCCGCAACCGCGAACCGGTGTGGGCGGTGGCGCACAAATACCCGGCGCAGGAGCGCAGCACGCGCTTGCTGGCGATCGAGGTGCAGGTCGGGCGCACCGGCAAGCTGACCCCGGTGGCGCGCCTGGAGCCGGTGTTCGTGGGCGGCGTAACGGTGACCAACGCGACCCTGCACAACGAGGACGAGGCGCGGCGCAAGGACGTGCGCGTGGGCGACACGGTGATCGTGCGCCGCGCCGGCGACGTGATTCCGGAGATCGTCGGCGTGGTCGCCGACAGGCGCCCCGCGGGGACCGCGCCCTTCGATCTGCACGCCCAGCTGCGGGGCGTGTGTCCGGTGTGCGGCTCGCAGATCGAACGCGAGCCCGGGGAGGTCGACTGGCGCTGCAGCGGCGGGTTGTACTGTTCGGCGCAGCGCAAGCAGGCGCTGCTGCACTTCGCGAGCCGGCTGGCGATGGACATCGAGGGGCTCGGGGAAAAGCTGGTCGAGCAGCTGGTCGACGGCGGCCTCGTGCGCTCGCTGCCGGACATCTACGCGCTGCGCGCCGAACAGCTGGCGCAGCTGCCGCGCATGGCCGACAAGAGTGCCGACAACCTGGTGCGCGCGATCCGCGGCAGCCTGCGCACGACGCTGGCGCGCTTCATCTACGCGCTGGGCATCCGGCATGTCGGCGAGGCCACGGCGAAGGATCTGGCGCGGCATTTCGGCGGCCTGCGCGCCCTGCTCGATGCCGACGTCGAGGCGCTGGAGCAGGTGCCAGACGTGGGGCCGGTGGTGGCGCGCAGCATCCACACCTTCTTCGCCCAGGCGCACAACCGCGAGGTCCTGCAGCAGCTGCTCGGCGCGGGGATCGTCTGGGACGAGACCCGCGGCGCCGCGCGTTCGCAGCACCTGGCCGGAAGCAGTTTCGTGCTCACCGGCACGCTGCCGACGCTGTCGCGCGAGCAGGCGCGCGAGCGCATCGAGGCCGCCGGGGGCAAGGTCAGCGGCTCGGTGTCACGCAAGACCCGCTACGTGGTGGTCGGCGCCGAGCCGGGCAGCAAGCTCGAGCAGGCGCGCGAACTCGGCATCGAGCTGCTGGACGAGCAGCAGTTGCTGCAGCTGCTGCAGGCGCCGCGGGCCGCCGGCGCGGCCTAGGGGTGCCGGCGATGAACCCTGCCGGCGCCTTGTTGCTCGGGGTCGACCTGGGCGGTACCAAGATCGAATGCGCGGCGCTGCGCGCAGACGGCGACATCGTCGCGCGCCACCGCCGGCCCACCCCGCGGGGAGACTACGAGGCGACGCTGCGGGCCATCGCCGTGGCGGTGTCCGAGGTCGAGCGAGCGGTGGGCGCGGGGCAGGGGCCGGCGCTGCCGCTGGGGGTGGCGATTCCCGGCTCGGCCTCCCCGTACGACGACTGTGTACGCAACGCCAATTCGCAGGTGCTCAACGGGCGGCCGCTGCAGCGCGATCTGCAGCAGCTGCTCGGCCGAGCGGTACGCCTGTGCAACGACGCCAACGCGCTGGCCACCAGCGAGGCCGCGCCCGACGGCGCGGGCGCAGGCTGCGAGGTGGTGTTCGCGGCCATCCTGGGCACCGGGGTCGGCGGCGCGATCGCGTGCCGCGGCCGGGCCATGGAAGGCGCGAACCGGCTGGCCGGCGAGTGGGGCCACAACCCGCTGCCGTGGCCGCGTGCGGGTGCCGCGTGGCGGGAATTCCCCGGGTTGCGCTGCTGGTGCGGCCAGCACGGCTGCCTCGAGACCCTGCTCAGCGGCCCGGCGCTGGTCGCCGACCATGCGGCGGTGGGCGGCGCGGACGTCGCGCCGGTCGACGCAGCCGCGCTGCTGCAGGCGATGCGCGATGGCGACGCGGTCGCGCGCGCCTCCTTCGTGCGCTACTGCGATCGGCTTGCGCGGGCGCTGGCGCAGGTCATCAACCTGCTGGACCCGGACTGTATCGTGCTCGGGGGCGGGCTCAGCAACGCGGCGGAGATCTACACGGAAGTGCCCGCGCGCTGGAACGCCTGGGTGTTCAGCCCGCATCCGGTGCGCACGCGCCTGCTGCGCGCGCGCCATGGCGACTCCTCGGGGGTGCGCGGTGCCGCGTGGCTGTGGGCCGCCGACGCGGCCGCGGGGCGCGTCGGCTAGCGCTCAGGCCGACAACGCGGCGACGCGCTCGACATAGGCGCGCACGCCCCGCGCGACGTCGGCGAAGGCGTGCTCGCAGCCCACCGAGCGCAGCGCGTGCAGCTCGGCCTGCGTGAAGCACTGGTACTTGCCGCGCAGGGCCGCGGGAAAGTCGACATAGTTCACCAGGCGCTCGTCGACCATCTGCTTCAGCGACAGTGCATCCTGGCCGGACTGCGCGCGCAGCGCGTTGATCACCGCGTGCGCGATGTCGTTGAAGGGCTGCGCGTGTCCGCTTCCCAGGTTGAACACTCCGCTGTGGCGCGGGTGGTCGAAGAACCACAGGTTCACCGCGACGACGTCATCGACATAGACGAAATCGCGCATCTGTTCGCCGGCGCCGTAGCCGCCGTAGGCGCCGAACAACTCGACATGCCCGCGGTCGCGGAACTGGTTCATGTGGTGCCACGCCACCGAGGCCATGCGGCCCTTGTGCTGTTCGCCGGGGCCGTAGACGTTGAAGTAGCGAAATCCCGCGACCTGGGTGCGCGCACCGTGCAGGCGCCGGCGCACCAGCTGGTCGAACAGCAGCTTGGAGTAGCCGTACACATTGAGCGGGCGCTCGTACTCCGGCAGCTCGACGAAGCGCTCGCTGGCGCCATACACCGCGGCGCTGGACGCGTACAGCAGGCGCGTGCCGTTCTGCACGCAGGTGTCGAGCAGGCTGCGGCTGGCCGCGTAGTTGTTGTCCATCATGTAGCGCCCGTCGTGCTGCATGGTGTCCGAGCATGCGCCTTCATGGAATACCGCCTCCACATCGCCGTAGCGCCCCTGCGCGAAGGCCGTGTAGAACTCGGTCTTGTCGACGTAGTCGCAGATGCGCAGGTCGACGAGATTGCGGAACTTGTCGGCCTGGGTCAGGTTGTCGACGGCGAGGATGTCGGTGATGCCGCGCGCGTTGAGCCCACGCACGATGTTGCTGCCGATGAACCCGGCCGCGCCGGTGACGATGATGCGATGGGACATGGCGTGGGGGCCTGATCGGAAGAGGGTTGCGATGCGCGCGTGCGCCCCGGTGGCTCAGGGCTGCGGCCAGAGTTCGGCGGGCGTGACGCTGGCGGTGCCGAGCTTGCCGACGACGATGCTGGCGGCGCGGTTTGCCGTGCGCACCGCCTCGTCGAGTGCGGCGCCGGCGCCCAGCATGACCGCCAGCGTGGCGATCACCGTGTCGCCGGCCCCGGAAACGTCGAACACCTCCTTGGCCTGCGCCGGCACGTGCAGCGCGCCGGCCGCGGTGAACAGGCTCATGCCCTCGTCGGCGCGCGTGACCAGCAGGGCCTCGAGCTGCAGTTGCTCGCGCATCGCCTGCGCGCGCCGCTCGAGTTCGGATTCGTCGCGCCAGTCGCCTGCGGCCAGCGCGAATTCGGCGCGGTTCGGCGTGATCATCGTGGCCCCGTGGTAGCGGGAATAGTCGCGCCCCTTCGGGTCGACCAGCACCTTGCGCGAGCGCGCCCGGGCCAGCTGCACCATGCGTTCGACATGGCCCAGGCCTCCCTTGCCGTAGTCGGACAGCAGCACGACGTCGTGGCCCTCGAGCTCCTGCTCGTAACGGTCCATCAGATCCAGCAGCACCTCATGGTCGGGAGCCGACTCGAAGTCCATGCGGATCAGCTGCTGCTGCCGCGACACCAGGCGCAGCTTCATGGTGGTGCGCAGCCCGGGGATCTGGTGGAGCGCGCTGCGGATGGAGGTGTCGGCCACCAGCTGCGCCAGGCGGCGGCCCGCATCATCGTTGCCGACCACGCTGAGCAGGGTGGTCCGTGCGCCCAGCGTGGCGGCATTGAGCGCGACGTTGGCGGCCCCGCCGAGCCGGTCCTGTTCGCGTTGCACCAGCGCCACCGGGACGGGGGCCTCGGGGGAGATGCGCTCGACGCTGCTGAACCAGTAGCGGTCGAGCATCACGTCGCCCACCACCAGCACGCGCGCGTGTCGGAGTTGTTCGGGACTCATCGGGTCGTATTCAGGCGGTCAGGGACAATTCCTCGCTGCGCCTTGGCGGGTAGGTGTCCCAGCCCATGCACGCGGGGCAATGCCAGCAGTGATTGCGTGCCTCGAAGCCGCAGGCCGCGCAACGGTAGCGCTGGCGGTTGGCCAGCGCGCCGTCCAGCGCCTGTGCAACGGCACTGCGCAACGGCTCGTCGGCGGCGGTCGCGGCGGCCTGCTCGACGGCGCGGCGCGCCGCCAGCAGGCTGTGGTGGGCCTGGAGGTACTGCAGGCTGAGGCGGCGGCGCTCCGCGGCATCGGGCTCGAGTTGCAGTACGGCGTCGAGCAGGTCGACCGCCGGAGTCTCCTGCAACTGCGCGCGCAGCCAGTCGCGCCCGGCCTCGACCTGCCCGGTCTCGCGGTACAGGCGCGCGATGTCGGCGGCGACGATGGCGGTGAAATCGGGGCGCAGCGTGGCGATCCGGCGCAGGTCGGCCAGCGCCTGCTCCGGGTGGCCCTGCTGCTGCGCGACCAGCGCGCGCAGCTGCCATGGCCGCACCGCCTGCGGGTCGGCGGCGCTGGCCTTTTCCAGCGAGTCCAGCGCCGCGCTGAACGCCGTGTCGCGCCGCTGCAGCAACGCGATCTCGCACCAGTAATGGGCGATCTGGCGTGCCCAGCTGCCGCCGCCCAGGCGTTCCAGGCGCTGTGCGATGTCGATGGCCGAGGTCCATTCCCGCGTGCGCTCATGGATCTGCAGCAACGCGGCGAGTGCCTCGGACTCGTAGGCGGTGCTGGTCAGCGCGGTGTAGACGGCCTCCGCACGGTCCAGCAGGCCGGCCTTGAAAAAGTCCTGCGCCAGCGCGACCTGCGCGCGCTGGCGTTCGGCGGCTGCAAGGTCGGCACGCGCCAGCAGGTTCTGGTGCACGCGCACCGCGCGTTCGTACTCGCCGCGGCGCCGGAACATGTTGCCCAGCGCGAAGTGCAGGTCCACGGTCTCGGGGTCGGCGGTGACGGCCTCGATGAAGGCGTCGATGGCCTTGTCCTGCTGCTCGCTGAGCAGGAAGTTCAGACCGCGGAAATAGGCCAGCGACGCGGTGCTCCGGCTCTGTCCGTCACGCTTGAGCTGCAGCAGGTCCAGGCGCGAGGCCAGCCAGCCGAGGCCGAAGGTGACGGGCAGTGCCAGCAGCCACCACAGCTCAAACTCCATCGGGCGTCCCATCGATCACACCGGGAGGCGCCGGGGGCGCGGCGGCCGCGCCCGCCACGGCGTCGGGGGGCTTGGTGGTGGTGGTGGCGGCGGCGGTGCGCTGCAGGCGCCGCGCGCGCAGCCAGCCGGGCAGCATCACCGCGATGCCCAGCAGCGCGCCGAGCGCGAAGGCGCACAGCAGCAACACGAACAGCGGCGCACGCCACTGCGTGCCGAACAGCAGATGCAGCTCTGTGGGTTCCAGGTTGTTCAGCGCCAGGCCGAACAGCAGCAGGAACAGGATCAGGCGGACGAACCAGGTGAAGGCACGCATCGGATCGGGCGTTGCGGAAGAGCACCGCGCAGGCGCGGCGGCCCAGCCATTCTAGGCCGCGCCGGCGTTGCTCAGCGGTCGCCGGGCGTGTCGGTCGCGCTGTCCTGGTCGACCAGCATGCGCAGGGTCTTGCCGGGCTTGAAGTGGGGCATGCGCTTTTCCGGCACCACGACGCGCTCGCCGGAGCGGGGATTGCGCCCGATGCGCGCCGGACGGTGACTGACCGAGAAACTCCCGAAACCGCGGATCTCGACCCGGTGGCTGTTCTCCAGCGCATCCGAAAGGGCATCGAGGATGGTCTTCACCGCGAGTTCGGCGTCGCGATGCGTGAGCTGCGGGAAGTGCGCCGCGAGCTGGTCGACGAGGTCGGATCGGGTCATGGTCGGAGGAGGTTCGCTGCGCAGGCGATGTGGCTGGGCCGATCAGGAAAAGCGGCGCCTCGGCCTGGGGCCTCGGCGCCGCGCATGGCAGGCGTGGGGCGAAGGCCTCGGCCCCGCCCCACGGATTCACTCCTGGCCCTGGTTGTCCAGCTTCGCACGCAGCAGCGCGCCCAGGCTGGTGGTGCCGGTGGCCTCGCGCTGCTCGCTGGCCAGTCGGGTCAGCGCCTCCTGCTGGTCCGCGCTGTCCTTGGCCTTCACCGAAAGCTGGATGCTGCGGTTCTTGCGGTCGATGTTGATCACCAGCGCGGTGACCTCGTCGCCGTCCTTCAGCAGGTTGCGGGCATCCTCGACGCGGTCGCGCGAGATCTCGGAGGCGCGCAGGTAGCCCTCGACGTCATTGCCGAGATCGATCACCGCGCCCTTCGCGTCGACCGACTTGACCGTGCCGGTGACGACCTTGCCCTTGTCGTTGATGGCGGCGAAGTTCATGAACGGATCGCCTTCCATCTGCTTGATGCCCAGCGAGATGCGCTCGCGCTCGATGTCGATGCCCAGCACGACGGCCTCGACATCCTGGCCCTTCTTGTAGTTGCGCACCGCGGCTTCGCCGGGTTCGCTCCACGACAGGTCGGACATGTGCACCAGGCCGTCGATGCCACCGGGCAGGCCGATGAACACGCCGAAGTCGGTGATCGACTTCACCGGGCCGCTGACGCGGTCGCCGCGGTTGTGGTTGGCGGCGAACTCCTCCCACGGGTTCGGACGGCACTGCTTCATGCCCAGGCTGATGCGGCGACGGTCCTCGTCGATCTCCAGCACCTGCACCTCGACCTCGTCGCCCAGCTGCACGACCTTGCTCGGCGCCACGTTCTTGTTGGTCCAGTCCATTTCGGACACGTGCACCAGACCCTCGATGCCCGGCTCGATCTCGACGAAGGCACCGTAGTCGGTCAGGTTGGTGACCTTGCCGAACAGGCGGGTGCCCGACGGGTAGCGGCGCGACACGCCGACCCACGGATCGTCGCCCATCTGCTTCAGGCCCAGCGACACGCGGTTCTTCTCGGCGTCGTACTTGAGCACCTTGGCGTCGAGCTCCTGGCCCGGGGTGACCACCTCGCTGGGGTGGCGCACGCGGCGCCAGGCCAGGTCGGTGATGTGCAGCAGGCCGTCGATCCCGCCGAGGTCGACGAAGGCACCGTAGTCGGTGATGTTCTTGACCACGCCGTGCACGATCTGGCCTTCGCGCAGGTTCTCCAGCAGCTTGGCGCGTTCCTCGCCCTGGCTGGCCTCGACCACCGCGCGGCGCGACAGCACGACGTTGTTGCGCTTGCGGTCGAGCTTGATGACCTTGAACTCGAGGGTCTTGCCCTCGAAGGGGGTGGTGTCCTTCACCGGACGCGTGTCGAGCAGCGAGCCGGGCAGGAAGGCGCGGATGCCGTTGATCATCACGGTCAGGCCGCCCTTGACCTTGCCGGTCACGGTGCCGCTGACGAATTCGCCGGATTCCAGCGCCTTCTCCAGGGACATCCACGAGGCCAGGCGCTTGGCCTTGTCGCGCGACAGCATGGTGTCGCCATAGCCGTTCTCGAGGGCGTCGATGGCCACCGACACGAAGTCGCCGACCTGCACCTCGATGTCGCCGTGGTCGTTCTTGAACTCGTCGAGCGGGATGTACGCGTCGGACTTCAGCCCGGCGTTGACGATGACGAAATTGGGGTCGACACCGACGACTTCCGCCGTGATGACCTCACCGGTGCGCATGTCGCGCGTCTTCAGCGATTCCTCGAAGAGGGCGGCGAAGGATTCGCCCGGCGTGCCGGTGCTGGGGTTGACAGACATGGGTGGTCTTTCTCGTCCGCGGCGGGAAACCGCGGGGTTGGTGGCAAGGCCCGGGCCGCGGCGTTGCGCCGATCGGCTCAGGAGCGTTCGCGCCACCACTGCACAACGCGGGCCACCGTCGAGTCGACGTCCAGCCCCGCGTTGTCCAGCGGCAACGCATCCGGCGCGGCTGCAAGCGCCGCGACGCTGCGCGACGCATCGCGCTGGTCGCGCGCCGTCAAGTCGCGCAAAACATCTTGTAGTGTAGTCGAAATGCCTTGGCAAATCAATTGCTTATACCGACGCTCAGCGCGGGTTTGCGCGCTGGCGGTGAGGAACACCTTCAATCCGGCGTCGGGAAACACCACGGTGCCCATGTCGCGGCCGTCGGCGACCAGTCCCGGAGCGCGGCGCTGCGCGCGCTGCAGGCCCAGCAGCGCCACGCGCAGCCGCGGCAGCGCAGCGATGGTCGAGGCCGCGCTGCCGACGCGCTCGCTGCGCAGTTCCGGGCTCACGTCGCAGCCGTCCAGCAGGACGCGGCCGTCGAGCCACGCCACCGGAAGGTCGCGCGCCAGCGCCGCCAATCCGGCCTCGTCGTCCAGTGCGATGCCGCGGCGCAGCGCCTGCAGCGCGGTGGCACGGTACAGGCTCCCGGAGTCGAGCACGCGAAAGCCCAGCGTCGCGGCGACACGCGCCGCCACCGTGCCCTTGCCGGAGGCCGTGGGTCCGTCGATGGCCAGCACCGGCACCGGGCGCGCCACCTGCGCGAAGGCGCGGAAGTAGCCGGGAAAGGTCTTGCGCACGCAGTCCGGGTCCTCGATGCGCAGGTCGACCGGGCCGAAGCTGGCCAGCGAGAAGCACATGGCCATGCGGTGGTCGTCGTAGGTGGCGATGCTCGCGCCGCGCCAGGCGGCGTCGTCCATCGGCCATACGCGCAGCCAGTCGTCGCCGGCCTCGGCGCGCGCGCCCAGCTTGCGCAGTTCGGTGAGCATGGCGTGGATGCGGTCGGTCTCCTTCACGCGCCAGCTCGCGATTCCGGTCAGCAGGGTGGGGGAGTCGGCAAACAGCGCCGTCACCGCCAGGGTCATGGCCGCGTCGGGAATCGCCAGGCAGTCGATCTCGCCGCCGCGCAGGCGCCGCAATCCAGGCTGCAGCCCGTCGGCCTCGATCCAGCCGGCTCCCCATTCGATACGGGCGCCCAGGCCCTGCAGCACGCGCGCGAATTCGACGTCGCCCTGCACGCTGTCGGCGTCGATTCCGTGCACGCGCACCGCGGCGCCGCCTCCGTGCAGGCCGCCCAGCGCACCGGCGGCGAGGAAGTACGAAGCCGACGAGGCATCCCCCTCGACGTACAGGCTGCGCGGACTGCGCAGCCGGGAGCCGGCGGGAATCACGAAACGCTGCCAGTCCTGCCGGCGCACCTGCACGCCGAAGCGCTGCAGCAGCTGCAGCGTCAGTGCGACATAGGGGCGGGAGATCAAGGAGCCTTCGACCTCGATTTCGATGTCACGCTCGCCCGCCAGCAAGGGCAGTGCCAGCAGCAACGCGGTCAGGAACTGGCTGGACACGTCGCCGCGCACCCGCAGCGCCTGGCGCAGGTCGGGCCGGCCGTCGCCGATGCGCAGCGGCGGATAGCCGGGGTTGCCGAGGTAGTCGATGACGCAGCCGATGGTGCGCAGCGCGTCGACGAGATCGCCGATCGGACGCTCGTGCATGCGCGCGACACCGCGCAGCGTGTAGTCGCCGCCGAGCAGCGCCAGCGCCGCCGTGAGAGGGCGCACCGCGGTGCCGGCATTGCCCAGGAACAGTTCACCGTCGCGCCGCGGCAGGCGCGCGCCGCAGCCGTGCACGACCACCGTGGCGCCCGGGTCGGCGGGGTCGCCGTCGATGCGCACGCCGAGCTGGCGCAGCGCGGCAAGCATCACCCGTGTGTCGTCGGAATCGAGCAGTCCGGGCAGCTCGGTGGGGCCGTCGGCCAGCGCCGACAGCAGCAGCACGCGGTTGGAGATGCTCTTCGAGCCGGGAAGGCTCACGCTGCCCGCGGCGCCGATCAGCGGCGGCAGGTCGATGCAATCAGCTTGCGTCATCGGCGGGGGAGGGAGAAGCCCAGTCCTGGCGCGCCTGGCTGGCCTGGCGAACCAGCGATTCCAGCACGTTCCAGTTTCCCTGGCGCAGCTGGGCCTCGAAACCGGCCAGGGCCTGCTTGAACATCTGCAGCTGCTGCAGCACCTCGGCCGAGTTGGCCTGGAACACGTCGCGCCACATCGTCGGGTCGCTGCCGGCGATGCGCGTGAAATCGCGGAACCCCGGCCCGGCCAGCTGCAGGAAGCTGGGTCCGTGCGGTTGGCGCGCGACAGCGTAGACGTAGGCGAAGGCCAGCAGGTGCGGCAGGTGGCTGACCGCGGCGAAGGCGGCGTCGTGCTCGGCCGGGCTCATCACCGAAACCACGCCGCCGAGCGCCTCCCAGACCTGGGTGGCGGCGTCGATGAATCTCGACGGGTTGCCCTCCAGCGGCGTGACGATGACGCGGCGGCCGTCGAACAGCGTGGTCTGCGCGTGCTGCACGCCGCTGCGGTCACTGCCGGCGATCGGATGGCAGGGCACGAACTGCAGCGCGGCCTTGCCCAGCGCGTCGTGCGCGGCTTGCGCGACGTCGGCCTTGGTGCTGCCCACATCCATCAGCAAGGCGCTGTCGCCGAGTCCGAGACGGATCTGCCGCAGCAGGGGGCCGATCGCCGCCACCGGCACGGCGAGCACCACCAGATCGGCCCCGGTGGCGGCCTGCAGCGCCGAATCCGCACCGTGGTCGATGACTCCGGCGGCGATCGCCGACTTGATGGTCGATGGGGACTTGCTGTAGCCGACCACCTCGCGCGCCAGCGCGGCGCGCTTGGCTGCCAGCGCGAAGGAGCCGCCGAGCAGGCCGACACCCAGCACCGCCAGGCGCTGGAACTGGGGGCGCAGCCGGGTAGGCTCGGCGGCTGGCTGCGGCGGATTGCGCGGGGCCACGGCGGGCGCGACTCAGGCCGGCGCGCTCAGCGCGTTGCGCAGCGCGTCCAGGCAGCGCCGGTTCTCGTCGGCGGTTCCGACGGAGATGCGCAACCAGCGACCCAGGCCGTAGTTGTCGACCGGACGCACGATCACCCCCTGCGCCAGCATGGCGCGCGCCACGCGTGCGCCAGCGGCCTCGTCGTCGCCCACCCGCAGCAGCACGAAGTTGCCGTGCGAGGGCACGCGCTCGAGTCCGAGGGCGTCGATTCCGGCCTCGAGCTGGCGCATGCCGGCGCGGTTGATCTCGACGGATCGGCGCACGAAGTCCCGGTCGCCGAGCGCCGCAAGCGCCGCGGCCTGCGCCAGGGTGCTCGTGTTGAAGGCCGAGCGCACGCGATTGAGCACGTCGCCCAGCGCCGGCTGCGCCGCGCAGTAGCCGATGCGCAGGCCGGCCAGCCCGTAGGCCTTGGAGAAGGTGCGCGACACCACCAGGTTGGGGTAGCGGCGCAGCAATTCGATGCTGGTGCGCTGCAGCGATTCGTCCAGGTATTCGACGTAGGCCTCGTCGAGCACCACCACCACGCCCGGCGGGACGTTGCGCATGAACTCCTCGATCTGCTGCGGACTCGCCAGGGTACCGGTGGGGTTGTTCGGGTTGGCGACGAACACCAGGCGCGTCGACGCCTCAATGGCGGCGGCCATGGCCGGCAGGTCATGCCCGAAATCGCGCGCCGGCACGACGATGTGGCGCGCACCGCGCTGCTGCACCGCCGACGCGTAGACGACGAAGCCGTACTGCGAGTACACGCAGGAGTCGCCCTCGGCCAGCAGCGCGCGCGCCGCCATCTCGAGGATGTCGCTGGAGCCGTGGCCGAGCACGATCCACGACGCGTCGACGCCGAGATGGGCGGCCAGCGCGGCGCGCAGCGCGAAGGCGTCGTTGTCCGGATAGCGCGGCGCGTCCAGCGCGGCCTCGGCCATCGCCCGGCGCGCGACCGGGGACATGCCCAGCGGGTTCTCGTTCGACGCCAGCTTGACGATGCCCTGAGGGTCGAGGCCGAATTCACGGGCGACCTCGGAGATCGGGCGGCCGCCGACGTAGGGTTGGATGCTTCGCACCGAGGCGGTGCCCCAGCTGGACTTCTCGCGGACTTCGGAAGACATGGTCGGAACGGGTTGCGGGCTGCGGCGCGATTCGGCGTCTCAGTCCTGGCGGATCGGGTAGGAACCCAGATTCTTGAAAAAAGCGCAATGCGCGCGCAAGGCCGCCAGCGCGGCGGCCACCGGCGGGTCGTCGGCGTGGCCCTCGATGTCGACGTAGAACATGTACTCCCAGGCCCCGGAGCGGGCAGGGCGCGACTCGAAACGGCTCATGCTGACGCCGTGCTCGGCCAGCGGGCGCAGCATCGCCACCACCGCGCCGGCCACGTTGGGAACCGCCAGGATCAGGCTGGTGCGGTCGTGGCCGCTGCTGGCCGGGATTTCCGCGCCGAGCACGACGAAGCGCGTGCGGTTGCCGACCTCGTCCTGGATGTGCGTGGCGGCCAGCTGCAGGCCGTACAGCTGCGCCGCGTGCTCGCCGGCGATCGCCGCCAGCGCCTCGTCCTGCGCCGCCAGGCGCGAGGCCTCGGCGTTGCTGGCCACGGCGCGCCGCTCGAGTCCCGGCAGGTGGGTGTCCAGCCACTGCCGGCATTGCGACAGCGCCTGCGGGTGCGCCAGCACCGCGCGCAGGTCCTGCAGGTCCGCGCGCAGGCGCAGCAGGTTGTGGTGGATGGGCAAGCTGATCTCGCCGCAGATGTGCACCGGCAGCGACAGCAGCAGGTCCAGCGTGCGCGCCACCGCGCCCTCGGTGGAATTCTCGATCGGCAGCACGGCGTGGCTGCATGCGCCGCCGAGCTGTCCGCGCACCACTTCATCGAGGTCGGCGCAGGGCACGAACTCGCAGCCCGCGCCGAAGAAGCGGCGCGCCGCGGCCTCGGTGTAGGTGCCGGCCGGTCCCAGGTAGGCCACGCGCTGCGTGGCCTCCAGCGCGCGGCAGGCCGACATGATCTCGGTCCACACGGCCGCCAGGCTGTTGTCGCGCAACGGCCCCGAATTGGCCTGCTGCACCTTGCGTACCACGGCCAGTTCGCGCTCCGGGCGGAACACAGGCAGGCCCAGCTGGTGCTTGTGCTCGCCGATGCGTTGCGCCAGCCGCGCGCGCCGGTTCAGCAGTTCCAGGATCTCGCGGTCGATGGCGTCGATCTGGTCGCGCAACGGTGCCAGCACGGCGTCGGAAGGGGCGGTTTCGGTACTCATGCTTGGACGGCTTCGCGGTGGATCAGTGCGTGCGCTCGAATTCGCGCATGTAGTCGACCAGCGCGCGCACGCCGGCCTCGGGCATCGCGTTGTACAGGCTCGCGCGCATCCCCCCCACCGACTTGTGCCCCTTGAGCTGCAGCAGCCCCTGGCTGCGCGCGCCCGCGAGGAAAGCGGCGTCGAGTGCGGCGTCGCGCAGCTGGAACGGCACGTTCATGCGCGAACGCGCGCGTGGCGCCACCCGGTTGTGGTAGAGCGACGACGCGTCGATGCATTCGTACAGCAGCGCGGCCTTGCGGCGATTGCGCTCGGCCATCGCCTGCACTCCCTGCAGCTCGCCCTCGCGCTGGCGTCGGATCCACTGCAGCACCAGCCCGGCCATGTAGATGGCGTAGGTCGGCGGCGTGTTGAGCATCGAGGAGTTGGCCGCGAGCAGCGCATAGTCGAAGGCGCTCGGACACGCAGCCAGCGCGTGGCCCAGCAGGTCGCGGCGCACGATCACCAGCGTCAGCCCGGCCGGGCCGATGTTCTTCTGCGCCCCGGCGTAGATGCAACCGTGCGCGCCGACGTCCAGCGGGCGCGACAGGATGCTCGAGGACATGTCGGCCACCAGCGGCGGCGCGAAGCCGCCCGGCACGAAGTCGAACTCGACGCCGTCGATGGTCTCGTTGCCGCAGTAATGCAGGTAGGCCGCGTCGTCGCGCACGCGCCAGCCCGCGGGGTCGGGAATGTCGAAGAAGCCGGCATCCGGCTTCGCCGCCACCCGCACGTCGCAGTACCTGTGCGCCTCGCGTTCGCTCTTGGCCGACCATGAGCCCGTGACCACGTAGTCGGCACGCGCGCCGCGCGACAGGTTCAGCGGCACCAGCGCGTTCTGCGCCAGCGCGCCGCCCTGCATGAACAGCACCGCGTAGTCCTGCGGCACCCCGAGGAGGTCGCGCAGGTCCTGCTCGGCCCCGTGCAGGATGCTGCCGAAGGATTCGCTGCGATGGCTCATCTCCATCACGCTCATCCCGGTGCCGTGCCAGTCCAGCATCTCGTCGGCGGCCTGGCGCAGCACCTCTTCCGGCATGGCGGCCGGGCCGGCGGAGAAGTTGTAGGGACGGCGTTCAGGCATCGGCGGCTCCATTGTCCTGCGGGGGCGGCGTGTCGTCGCCGGCAGCGACCTGCGCATCCGACTCGGCCACCCGTTGCACGCCGATCAGCAGCGCTTTCTCGTCCAGCGCGATCAGGGTCACGCCCTGCGTGGCGCGGCCCAGTTCGCGGATCTCCGCCACGCGCGTGCGCACCAGCACCCCCGTGTCGGTGATCAGCATGATCTCGTCGTCGCCGCGCACCAGGCAGGCGGCGACGACCTTGCCGTTGCGCTCGCTGGTCTGGATCGCGATCATTCCCTTGGTACCGCGCCCGTGGCGCGTGTACTCGACGATCGAGGTGCGCTTGCCGTAGCCGTTCTCGGTCGCCGTCAGCACGCTTTGCGTCTCGTCCTCGGCCACCAGCATCGCGATCACGTGCTGCCCCGGCTCCAGGTTCATGCCGCGCACCCCGCGGGCCTCGCGGCCCATCGGGCGCACGTCGTTCTCGTCGAAGCGCACCGCCTTGCCGGAATCCGAGAACAGCATCACGTCGTGCTGGCCGTCGGTGATGGCCACGCCCACCAGGTAGTCGTCGTCGTCCAGCGCGCAGGCGATGATGCCCGCGCTGCGGCGGTTGGCAAAGGCCGACAGCGGGGTCTTCTTGACCGTTCCCTGCGCCGTGGCCATGAACACGAAGTGCTCCTCGTCGAACTGCTTCACCGGCAGCACCGCGGTGATCTTCTCGCCTTCGCCGAGAGGGAACAGGTTGACCAGCGGACGCCCGCGCGAACCGCGTCCGCCCTGCGGCGCTTCGTACACTTTCATCCAGTACACGCGGCCGCGGTTGGAGAAGCACAGCAGCATGTCGTGGGTGTTGGCGACGAACAGCTGGTCGATCCAGTCGTCCTCCTTCGTGCCGGTGGCCAGCTTGCCACGCCCGCCGCGGCGCTGCGCGCGGTACTCCAGCACCGGCTGGCTCTTCACGTAGCCGACGTGCGAGATGGTCACCACCATCTCCTGCGGGGCGATCAGGTCCTCGATGTCGAGTTCGGTGGCATTGGGCTCGACGCTCGAGCGTCGGGCATCCGCGAATTCGGTCTTCAGCGCCGCCAGCTCGTCGGCGATGATGCGGGTGATGCGCTCGGGGCGGGCGAGGATGTCGAGCAGATCGGCGATCTGCGCCATCACGTCCTTGTACTCCTGCACGATCTTGTCCTGCTCCAGCCCGGTCAGGCGTTGCAGGCGCATCTGCAGGATTTCCTGCGCCTGCACGTCCGACAGCCGGTAGCCGTCGTCCTTCAGGCCGTAGCGCGGATCCAGGTCGGCGGGCTGGAAGTCCTGCGCCGAGCCCTCGACGCGCGCCAGCATGGCGCGCGCCTCGCCGGGCTGCCACACCTCGGCGAGCAGGCGCTCGCGCGCCACCGGCGGGGTCGGGGCGGCCTTGATCAGCTCGATCATGCGGTCCAGGTTGGCCAGCGCCACCGCCAGGCCTTCGAGCACGTGCCCGCGCTCGCGCGCCTTGCGCAGCTCGTACACGCTGCGCCGCGTGATCACCTCTCGACGGTGCTGCAGGAAGGACTGCAGCATCTGCCGCAGGTCGAGCAGGCGAGGCTGGCCGTCGACCAGGCACACCATGTTGACGCCGAAGGTGTCCTGCAGCTGGGTCTGCTTGTACAGCTTGTTCAGCACCACCTCGGCCATCTCGCCACGCTTGAGCTCGATGACCACGCGCATGCCCGACTTGTCGGACTCGTCCTGGATGTGGCTGATGCCGTCGATCTTCTTTTCCCGCACCAGCTCGGCGATGCGCTCCAGCAGGGTGCGCTTGTTCACCTGGTAGGGCAGTTCATCGACGATGATCGCCTGGCGCTGGCCGCGATCGATGTCCTCGAAATGGCAGCGCGCCCGCATCACCACGCGTCCGCGCCCGGTGCGGTAGGCGTCGCGCACCCCGGAAAGCCCGTAAATGATCCCGGCGGTGGGGAAATCAGGCGCCGGAATGAATTGCATCAGGGTTTCGACGTCGGCATCCGGGTGGCGCAGCAGGTGCTGGCAGCCGTCGATGAGCTCCCCGAGGTTGTGCGGGGGGATATTGGTCGCCATGCCGACCGCGATGCCCGCCGAGCCATTGAGCAGCAGGTTCGGGATGCGCGCCGGCAGCACCAGCGGCTCCTGCTCCGAACCGTCGTAGTTCGGGCCGAAATCGACGGTTTCCTTGTCGATGTCCGCCAGCATCTCATGGGCGATTTTCGCCAGGCGGATCTCCGTGTAACGCATGGCCGCCGCGTTGTCGCCGTCGACCGAGCCGAAGTTGCCCTGTCCATCGACCAGCATGTAGCGCAATGAAAAATCCTGCGCCATGCGAACGATGGTGTCATAAACCGACTGATCGCCATGAGGATGGTATTTACCGATCACGTCGCCGACGATACGCGCCGATTTCTTGTAAGGCCGATTCCAGGAATTGGCGAGCTCGTGCATCGCGAACAGGACCCGCCGGTGCACCGGCTTCAGCCCGTCGCGTACGTCGGGCAGCGCGCGGCCGACGATCACGCTCATCGCGTAATCGAGGTACGAACGACGCATCTCTTCTTCCAGACTGACTGGAAGGGTTTCTTTGGCGTAAACGGACATGCTGGTCCCGCAGGGGGCGCTGCGCCGGCCGGGGGCGGGCGTGCGCGGACGAAAATCAAGCGTTCAATGGTAGCAGCGCTGGCAGCGCGCCCGGCCGCGCCCGCGGCGCGTAGCGCGCTGCCGCGGGCGCGACGCCGCGACTGCGCCGGCCCGCGATCTTGTGGCAAAATTGATACGTGCCGCCGTTAAAGGCCACCTCGGAATTCGGGGTTGTCCCTCGCTTGCGCAATCGGCGCCGGTTACGATAGGCGGGTGGTTCACACTTTTGGAGAGGAAGAACATGATCAAAGCACATACCCTCGGAAAACTCCTGGTCGCGGCGGCCCTGGCCGTCTCCGGCAGCGCGGCCTTCGCGCAGAGCTCGTCGACCGTCAACAACTGGACGAACCCCTACGGTCAGGCCTGGAAGGATGGCGCCAACAACCTGTGCTGGCGCGACGGTTTCTGGACCCCGGCGACGGCAATGCAGGGCTGCGACGGCGCGATCGTCGCGCAGGCTCCGGCTCCCGCCCCGGCACCGGCCCCCGAAGCACAGCCGGCCCCGGCCCCGATGCCCGCTCCGGCACCGGTCCCGACCAGCGAGAAGGTCACGTATTCGGCCGACACCTTCTTCCAGTTCGACAAGGCCGTGCTG
>JAJYTY010000039.1 GCA_021792835.1 Pseudomonadota bacterium | reverse complement strand
CGATCTACGTCCCTCTGCCATTGCAGAAGGCATGGTCGCGAAACGGTTGTCCAGCAGGACCAGATGAGCCACCGCGCATGTCGCAGGCGTCCCGGCCCCCATGGCGAGGCCGACATCGGCCAGCTTGAGCGCCGGGATGTCGTTGACTCCGTCGCCGACCATGGCTACCGCGTGACCTGCGGTTTGCAAGGCGGCAACGATCAGTTGCTTCTGTCTCGGGGTGGTGCGCCCGAATGCGAAGTGGGTGCGCGCCAGTTCAGCAAGCTCGGCGTCGTCCAGCTTCGAGGCATCGAGCGCCGGGCCATCCGCGTCAACTCCGAGCTCCCTCGCCACCCAGCCGACGGTGGATGGATGGTCACCGGAAACCAAGCGTAGCGACACACCTTGACGCGTCAGCTCCTGCGCCGTATGCCGGGCGTCGGCACGCAGGCGTTCGGCCAACAGAAGCAGCGCCACCGGCTTCACGTCGGTCGGTCGTTGTCTGCGAACGGGCCACATGTCGGTACGCGCCAGCAAAAGCACACGCAACCCGCTCGCAGCGAGTTCTGCGACGCGCGCCAGCAGCGGATCATCCACAGGCCCTTGCGTCAGTAGTACGTCGGGCGCGCCAAGTAACCAGGCCCCGAGGCCGTCGATGTCGGCGCCACTCCACTTGCTTGCCGACGAGAAGGCGATCGAGCGCAGCACCGTGGGCTCGCCGGCGTGCCGCCGCCACTCCCGCGCGATGGCCTGCAGCGTGGGATTCGGATGCGCTTCGGCCGCCCCGAGGGCGGCCAAAGCCAACGAGGCGCCTGCATGCTCCGAGAGCATCTCGATGCGCTCGAGGTGCAATTCGCGCTCGGTCAGGGTACCTGTCTTGTCCAGACAAATCACGTCTACCCGCGCGAGCGCTTCAGTGGCGGCTAGATCCTGCACTAGTGCGTGGCAACGCGAAAGGCGCACGGCGCCTACCGAAAGCGCCAGGCTGGTAAGCAACACCAGGCCTTGAGGCACCATCGCTACCACCCCGGCGGCGCCGTAGAGCAATGCGGCGCCTGCGGACAGCCCGAGTGCGAACTGAGTGACGAAGAGCAGCGTAGCGGTAGGCACCAGCGCCCATCCCACGACGCGCAGGATGCGGTCGATTCCCGCGCGCAACTCGGAATGCGCCAGCGTGAAGCGACGAGCCTGCTGCTCCAAGCCGTGTATCCATGCCGCCTCGCCCACCGCGGTGGCGCGACAGCGTGCGGACCCGCCGACGACCAGGCTGCCCGATCGCAGCGTATCCCCGGCGTGGCGCGCGACCGCCTCAGACTCACCGCTGAGCAGGGATTCGTCAAGCTGCAGGTCCGAGGCCCGGAGCACCAGGCAATCCACCGGCACAGGATCTCCGGCAGACAGTTCCAACACGTCATCCTGCACGATGTCCCCGAGCGCGACTGCACACAGGCAGCCGTCGCGCACCACGTGGGCCTGTGCGGAGGTCCGCAGGGAGAGGCGATCCAAGGTGCGCTTGGCTCGCAACTCCTGGACGACCCCGATGGCCGCGTTGATCGCGATGACCCCGCCGAAAAGCGCGTCCCTCCAGGATCCGAGCGCCATCACGATCACCCAAAGCGTGCCCAGCAGCGCGTTGAATCGGGTGAACACATGGGCGAAAGCGATCTGTCGCCAGGTGCGGCCGGTTGGCGCTTGCACGCGGTTGATCTGGCCGCGCGCCACGCGCTCGCGTACCGCGGCTGCGCTCAGGCCGCGCAGTGCATCCAGTTCCTCCGACTCGATCGACACGAGGGCCTTTCGTCACACGCAGATGGAAACGCCGCGGCTCGCTCTGGCGCGGTCGCGTGCGTGCACATTTTGCAGCCTACGGGCCCGCGAGCGTCTTGATCAGGAGCGCAGGAACCCTCGAGCGATGGGGCGCGCCAGCAGCGCCCGGTACAGCGCCCCGGCACGAGCGGTCGCCGCCGTGCCGACGTGTCGCCAGATGGGTGCGACGACTGCAGCGGCACCCGTCGCGACGAGCAGCGAGCCCGCCATGTCCAGCGGAAAGTGCAGCCCCACGTAGATTCGTGCCCAGCCGACGAGAAGCCCGACGGCGAGGGTCGTCAGGCCGATTCGTCTGTGCCCGCCGAGCAGCAGGCCGAGGCCGATCGAGGTGAATAGCGTCAGATGGTCGCTGGGAAACGAGGCGTCGGGGGCATGGACCGACCAGGTGTGGCCCAGACCGACGACAAAGGGCCGCGGCTGATACCAGACTATGCCGATCAGCTGATTGGCTCCAAGCGCGAACATCGCGATCGAGAAGGCGAGCAACGCTGCACTGCGTCTCGAGGTCACGCCGGCAAGCCACAGGGTGACGAGCAGCAGCGGAATTCCATAGACCAGATCATTGGCGACGAACAGTCCGGCGTCGATCAGCCAGCGCGGCGTGTCCGAAGCGGCGTTGAGCTGCAGGAACAGGGTGTGATTGAGGCTCAGGATCCAGTTCATCGCGGCAGTTGGCAATTGGTCTGGCTCGAGTATCGGGACCCATACTTTGCGTTCGGATAGCGTCGAACGATGAACCCGGCTCCGGGCACGGCATGTCAGGTGCCTCGCGCCCCGCTAAGGCTGCGCTAAATCGCGACCCGCAGACTCCTGTCCAAGCGCCATCTGGGCGCTGCCCGACGGCCCCTTTGCCGTGGGGCCATCCATCCTGGGAGTGTTCCGATGAACTTGAAGCAGACCATCGTCATGGCGGGTGCCGCCCTCGCGGCCATTTCCGCCGCTACTGCCGCGCAGGCCTATGACGGCCAGCAATACGCCAAGCAGGCCACCGTCAGTCTCGAACAGGCCCGGCAGATCGCGCTGAAGGCCATACCCGGTGCGAGCATCACCGACCAGGAACTCGAGCATGAAAAGGGCGGCAGCGGCCTGCGCTATTCCTTCGACCTGAAAACTCCGCAGGGTGAGCGCGAGGTCGGGGTCGACGCGATGAGCGGCAAGGTCCTGGAGGACAGTGTCGAAGGGCCCGACAAGGACTGAGCCCTCCGCGGGGCCGCGGCAGGAGCCGCGGCCTCGTCTTCCGCAACCGCAACCGGAGTCTTCCGTGCAAGCGCAACGTCTTGAATCCACGCTGGCGAAGGTGCCGGCGATCACCCTGGGCTTCTGGCTGCTCAAGATCGCCGCGACGACCCTCGGCGAGACCGCAGGAGATGCCGCTTCGATGTCCCTGCATCTCGGCTACCTCACGTCCACGCTCATCTTCGCCGCGCTATTCGCGACGCTCGTGCTGGCGCAGATCCGCGCGTCCAGTTTCCGCCCGACATTGTATTGGTCGACGATCATTGCCACGACGACGGTGGGCACCACCCTGGCCGATTTTGCCGACCGCTCGCTGGGCATCGGCTACGCTGGCGGCAGCAGCCTTTTGCTGGCCCTGCTCGGTGCCTCGTTGCTGCTGTGGCGGCGCTCCACCGGCAGTGTCGCGGTGGGCAGTGTGCGATCGGGCAAGGCCGAAATGTTCTACTGGGTGACCATCATGTTCTCGCAGACCCTCGGTACCGCGCTGGGCGACTGGAGCGCCGACACGGCGGGACTGGGCTACCAGGGCGCCGCCGTGGTGTTCGGTTCGGCGCTGGCCGTGGTCGCGCTGATGTACTGGCGCACCGCCGCATCGCGCACCGCGCTGTTCTGGGCCGCCTTCATCCTGACGCGGCCGCTGGGCGCCGTGCTGGGGGATTTCCTCGACAAGCCGATCACCTCCGGCGGGCTCGAGCTCAGCCGGTTCGCGGCTTCGGCCGTGCTGCTCGGGGCCATGGTGGTCGCCCTTCGCCTGCTGCCGCAGCGCGCCGCGGCCGTCGCGCACTGAGCCGCGGGGCCAAGCCGATGCGCGCGCTGCTGATCGAGGACGATCCGATGATCGCGGCGGCGATCGAAGTCGCGTTGCGCGACGCCGCCTACGCGGTGAACCTGGTGCGGGACGGGGAGACGGCCGAGTTGGTGCTGCGCGACGGCCAGCACCAGGTGGTGCTGCTCGACATCGGTTTGCCCAGGCGCGACGGTCTGAGCGTGCTGCAGCGCCTGCGCGAGCGCGGGAACCGGGTCCCGGTGCTGCTGATCACGGCGCGCGATGCCCCGGCCGAGCGGGTGCGCGGGCTGGACCTCGGCGCCGACGACTACGTGGTCAAACCCTTTGACATGGATGAGTTGCTTGCGCGCATGCGCGCCGTGGTTCGTCGGCATTCCGGCCAGGCGGATGCGCAACTGGGCAACGGCGTCGTGTCGCTGGATCCGGCAACCCGCGAGGCCCGCCGCGGTGACGACCGCGTGATCCTGACCGCGCGGGAGTTCGCGCTGCTGCATGCCTTGCTGCTGCGTCCCGGAACCATTCTGACCCGGGCGCAGCTTGAGGATCGGCTGTACGGCTGGAACGAGGAGGTCGAGAGCAGCGCGGTCGACTTTCTGATCCACGGAGTGCGCAGGAAGCTCGGCGCGGACCTGATCAAGAACGTGCGCGGCGCCGGATGGATGGTCGACAAGCCGCGATGAGCATGTCCTTCCAGCGCAGGTTGCTGCTGCACACGGCCGTCGCCGTCGTCGTGCTCGGCTTGCTCGCGGCGGTCGCACAGTTCATTCTGGCATGGGGGGAACTGCGCGAATCGCAGGATGACATGCTGCGTCAGGTCGGGGCGCTGGCTCTGCGCCATCCCGGACGCGAAGCCGCGCTATCGAGTGGCGTCGGCATCGACGATCACGATTCGCGCATCCACGTGGCTCTGTTGCCGATCGATTCCGCGCCGGCATGGCTTGGCAGCCCCGCGGCTCCGGGCCTGCATACAGTCGATACCCCGGCCGGGCGCATGCGGGTCTTTGTCCGGCGCAGTGGCCCCTACACCGTGGTCGCGGCACAGGCCACCGATGCACGCGATGAACTGGCATGGAACGCAGCGCTGCGTGCGCTGGCTCCGTCTGCGTTGCTCGTGCCGCTGCTGATCTGGCTGGTCGGCCGCGTCGTGCGGCGCGAGTTCGCGCCCGTCCTTCGCGCCGCGAGGCGGCTCGAGCAGATCGATACCCTGCATGGGGACGAACTCGGGCTGGGCCCGATGCCCGCGGAGCTTCGGCCTTTCGTGCAGGCCATCGAGGGCCTGCTGCGGCGCACCCATGGGCTGATGCGCCAGCAGCAGCGCTTCATCGCTGATGCGGCGCACGAGTTGCGTTCGCCTCTGACAGCACTGGCCTTGCAGGCGCGCAATGTGCGCCATGCGAGCACGCTGGACGAGGCACGCCAGCGCGTGTCGCCGCTGGAGCTGGGCATCGAGCGGGCGCGAAGACTCACTGAGCAGTTGCTGGACCTGGCGCGCATCGAGAGTGGCGACGTGCAGCGCGAAGACCTTGACCTGTGCGAACTCTCGCGCGAACTCGTGGCGGAGTTTCATCCCATGGCGCAGTCCCGGGGAGTCGACCTGGGCCTCGAGGCCCCCGACAAGCTTGGCCTCGAAAGCTCGGAGCCGCTGCTGCGGGCCATCCTGGGCAACGCTCTCGACAATGCGCTGAAGTACACGCCGGCCGGCGGTGAGGTGACCTTGCGCATCGAGGACAGGCCCGGCGGTGTCCGTCTCGAGGTCGTGGACAGTGGGCCCGGGATGCCGCCGCAGCGCCGCGACGAGGTGTTCAAGCCCTTCGCGCGGCTCCACGACGGCGACGTCGAGGGCACCGGACTCGGCTTGGCCATTGCGCAGGAGGCCGCTGCACGTCTCGGCTCGCGCATCTCGCTGCATGAGCGCGTGGACGGCAGGCAGGGTCTGGTGCTGCGAATTGACCTACCTGCCATCCAGATGGAGGTGGCTTGAAGCAGCATGCGTCTACGCCGTATTGGCGTCAAAGCCGCTGGTACAGTTTAGGGGGCGGGAGATATCGTTCAGCGCGCAGTGGCCGCTGTCTCGCTCGAGAGCAACCGGCCAACCGTTGGATCACAGTGTGATAGGCATTGCATCGGAGGTTAACTGCTCTGTTGACGTGATGCTGTGTAGCGAAGACCATCGATGATCAAGGATCCGCAAGGCCCGAGTGAGCCTGCAATGAGTCCTGCGGATTCCTACGGCAGAACGCTGAGATCGTCAGAGTTTAGGAGCAACGCGGGCTCCATGCGGCGGAGATAACAGCCACAGATCGGCGGCTAAGCGAAGCCCGTCACGCTGGATCGATACATGACTGAATATAAGATTGAGTGCGCCTATCGCGGGCACGCGATCCATGTGCGGGTGCGATCGATGAAGCAAGGGATGTGGACATGGTCCTACTCGATCGACACCGTCGACTACCGGGAATGCTGCGATCGCCCGCAGAGCAGTTTCGACGACATGTTGAACGCCGCGATGGATGAGGGCAGGCGGCGCATCGATGCATTCGAGGATGGGCTCAGAGGCGAGGGGACAGGCAAAATCAGGTCGGACTAACGCTTCGGCATCGCCTGGCTCACAGAGGCGGTTTGCCACGCGGGCACCCCAACGTTGCGGCCCGACACTAAGTGTGCCAAGCGCTCGAGGTTGAGGATTTGGAGGTCGTGGCCGTGGCGCGAGATCACACCGTTGCGTTCCATGGCGCCCAATCCTCGGCTGACCGCCTCGGGGCGAAGAGCCAAATAGTTGGCGACATCCTTCCATGTCAGCGCCAGAGATAGGGCAATGGGATCCAGGCCTCTGCGCCGGCGTCGCTCCGAGAGGTCCAGGAGCAACCACGCCAGACGGCCGGACGCGTGCAGACTGCCAAGCGCAAACAACGTCTGCTGGGCTCGAACGAGCGCGGTGGCCGTATTGCGCATGAGGAATGCCCCCAGGGCGGGATGATTCTCGGCCATGGTCTGCAGCTTCCACGCATCGACCACGCATACGGCACTGCTTTGCAATGCGAGCCATTCGGCGTCGTGCACGCCGCCGAGCATAGGCTCCGCGCTCATCAAGTCGCCGGCCTCATGAAGTCCCAGCACACGTCGCACGCCGGAGCGCAGGCGTGCCTCCGATTTGAAGGCCCCGGAGCGGACGACGACGAGCTTGCCGGTCACACGCGTCCGCTGCGCGAGCGATTCCCCCTTCAGCAGGAGTCGGTCCTCGATGGGGATGCCGGCCAGTTCCTCCTCTGTGTTACCGGACAGTCCGGAGGGGATGCAATAGCGGCGATGAGCGCAAGTCACGCACAGAGGTTGAATTGAAACTTGCATGGCGCTCCCCGGGAAACCGCTTCCAGCTGTGTCGCGTCGCAGCGCCTACGCCACGGGTTCTCTTCCTGATGAATGAGGCGCCGACGCTGAAGGCCTGCTTGGCTGCGACTAGGCACTTCCAGCAGACCCGCGACCGGTCGGAGTAGGCCGCTCGGTATCCGGGCGCTTGCGTAGACGAAGCGGCGGCTTCTGGCGATGCTCAGCGCTGCAGCACATCCTCCAGGGTTTCGCCCGGCTGCCACGGCCGGCCGAGCCTGCGCTCGATGTACTCCCGGATCAGTTGCCGCACCACCTGGGATGGCGTCTGGTCCTCTCGCGCGCAGAAATGCTCGAACACCGCCTTCTTCTGCGGATCGATGAGAACGGTGAGGCGGGCTGTGCGCTGTTCCATTTGCATGCGAACGGGATTACCATCTGCGCACATCTTATTCGAATCGAGCGTTCATGCAAGCCTCCCTGGATCACCTCGCCCTGTTGCCTGCGGCGTTGTGCGTGATCCTGCTCTGGCTGGGTTTGGGTGCGGTCGGGTTGGCGGCGCCACGTGCCACGCGTTTCGTCGCCCACGGGCTCTTTCCGCTCGGCGCGGTGGGGTGCCTGGCGATAGCCTCCATCGGCTTGGGGGCGCTGTTCGCCTCAGCGCGCACATTGCTCCTGCCGATCGGGCTGCCCGGCTTGCCCATGCATTTCCGGCTTGACCCACTCTCGGGCTTCTTCCTGCTCTTGCTGGGCGCAGCCGGTGCCGGGGTATCGGTGTTCTCGGCGGGGTACTTCCGAGAGGGTGAGGGCACTGCGCCGGGGTTGCTCGGCATGCAGTACCACGTATTTCTCGCGGCCATGGCCGCGGTGCTCATGGCCGACGACGCCTACACCTTCATGGTGAGTTGGGAGGTCATGGCGTTGGCCTCGTATTTCCTGGTGGTGAGCCAGCACAGGATCGCCGAGATCCGCCGTGCCGGCTTCGTCTATCTGGTGCTGGCCCACCTCGGCGCCATAGCGCTGTTGCTGTGCTTCGGAGTGATGATGTCCGGGGGCGGCCCAGGACTGACCTTCGACGCCATGCGCGCGCGCGCCTTGTCGCCGGCCTGGGCCAGCATTGCCTTCGGGCTCGCGGTGGTGGGCTTTGGCGCCAAGGCCGGTCTGGTGCCGCTGCATGTATGGCTGCCCGACGCGCATCCCGCCGCCCCGTCGCCGGTATCGGCACTGATGAGCGGGGTGATGCTCAAGACGGCCCTCTACGGCCTGCTACGTGTCAGCCTGGATCTGCTGCACGCGCCGCTTTGGTGGTGGGGCCTACCCCTGCTCGCCCTGGGCCTCTTCGGAGGGCTGTACGGCGTGCTCTTCGCCGCGGTGCAGACCGACATGAAGCGGCTGTTGGCCTATTCCTCGATCGAAAACATCGGCATCGCCTTTGCCGCGTTGGGCCTGGTGCTGCTGTTCCACGGCGTGGGCATGCCGCTGCTGGCGGCGCTGGCTCTGGCCGCGCTGCTGTTGCATTTGCTCAACCATGCGCTGGTCAAGAGCCTGCTCTTCCTGGCCACCGGTTCGGTGCTGCACACGACGCGACAGCGTGGCCTGGGCCATTTAGGCGGATTGCTGCGCCGCATGCCCTGGGTCGGATGGACAGCCTTGGTGGGATCGTTGGCCATCGCGGGGCTGCCGCCGCTGGGCGGCTTCGTCGCCGAGTGGATGTTGCTGCAATCCTTTCTGTTCACGCCCGATATCCCACTGCCTTTCGTCAACATGCTCGTTCCGTTGGGCGCTGCGCTGCTGGCGCTGACCGCCGCGCTGGCCGCCTACGTCATGGTCAAGTTTTATGGTGTGATCTTTCTGGGCCAGCACCGTGAACCGGCGTTGGCGGATGCGCATGATGCGGGCCGTCTTGAGCGTATGGGCCTGGGCTGGTTGGCCGTGGTAGCGGTGCTGATCGGGTTGGCTCCCGGCCTGGTGCTGCAGGCCCTTGAGCCCGTGGTCACGCCTCTGACGGGTGCCTCGCTGCACATGCGGGGCTGGTTCCATCTCGCCCCGCTCTCGGAGCAACGCGCGGCCTACGCGCCCGTGGCGGTGTTGCTCGCGGCCGCAGCCATGGTGATACTCGCGGCACTGTTCGCGCACAGGGTCTACCCCGGGCGGATCCGCCGCGCCGATCCTTGGGATTGCGGCTCTCCCGGATTGACTGCGCGTATGCAGGACACAGCCGAGGGATTTGGGCAGCCGATTCGCCGTCTTTTCGCACCCTTTTTCGAGGCCCACACTGAACTTCCCCGTCCTGACGACTCTCAGCCGCGCTACCGCGTGGAGGTGGCGGACCGCTTTTGGCGCGCGGCCTACCTGCCGCTGGCCGCAGGCGTGCAACGCCTAGCCCAGTGGGCAGGATTGATGCAGCAAGGGCGCATCGCGGTGTACCTGCTCTACAGCTTCGCCACCTTGCTGGCCTTGCTGATGATGGTGATGCGATGACGTTGTCGGCGGTGATCACACAGATGTTCGCCGTGGCGGTGGCCGTTGCGCTCGCCCCACTTCTGTCGGGATGGGTGGCGCAGTGCCGAGCCTGGCTTTCCAACCGCAGCGCCCCGCCGATCTGGCTGCCCTATGCCCGGATCGCCAAGCTGCTGCACAAGGATGCCGTAGTGGCGCGCGATGCGTCGCCGTTGTTTCGCGCGTTGCCCTATTTGCTGTTCGGAACGATGGCGACCGCAGCGGCCATCGTGCCCTCCCTGTCCACCGACTTACCCTTCGCCGCGGTCGCGGACGCGATCGCCCTGGTCGGGCTGTTTGCTCTGGCGCGGGTCTGCATCGCCCTCGCGGGGATGGACATCGGCACGGCCTTTGGCACGATGGGGTCGCGGCGGGAGATGATGGTGGGTTTCCTCGCCGAGCCGGCCCTGCTCATGGTGCTGTTCACCTCCTCGCTGATCTCTGGAAGTACTTTGCTGCCCGAAATCAGTGCGGCTTTGCAGTCCGGCGCGCTGGCAATCCATGCCAGCCTGGCCTTCGCCGGCGTCGCCTTCGTGATGGTGCTGCTGGCTGAGAACGGCCGCATTCCCATCGACAACCCTACCACGCACCTCGAGCTGACGATGATCCACGAGGCCATGGTGCTGGAGTATTCGGCGCGCCACCTGGCGCTGGTCGAGTGGGCCAGCAGCCTGAAGCTGTTCACGTACGCTTGTATCGGCTTCGCGCTCTTCCTGCCCTGGGGCATGGCCGGGCGCGCCGACGGCGTGCTTTGGCTGCTTCCGGCGCTGCCGCCCCTGCTGGCCAAGCTGGCCGCCGCCGGCGCGGGCATCGCGGTGATCGAGACGCTGAGTGCCAAGGTGCGTATCTTTCGCGCGCCCGAGTTCCTGGCCACTGCGTTCTTGCTTTCGGTGCTCGCGCTGCTGGTGCGGCTAATGCTGGGAACCTAGCCATGCATGCGAGCATCGCCTTGGCCGCCGCGCTGCCCCTGACCGTGCAGCTCATCGATCTGTTCGCGGCACTACTGCTGCTGCTGGCCTTCGCGATGCTCGCGCAGAGGCGGGTGATGAACCTGGTCAACCTGTTTGCCGCGCAGGGCGCGCTGCTGGCCGCCAGCGCGGCCCTCGTGGCCTATTCCACGGGGCATGGCGAGCTCTACGCATCCGCTGCGCTCACACTGCTGCTCAAGGTGCTGGTCTTGCCCTACGTGTTGCAGGGGATGATCCGCCGCCTGCACGCCGAGTGGGATGCCGAGACCCTGGTCAACATTCCCACCCTGCAGATCATCGGCATCGTGCTGGTGATCTTCGCCTTCGTGCTGGCGCAGCCGATTTCCGGCTTCGCGGGCGCCGCCACGCGGAGCACACTGGGCATCGCGGTCGCGCTCGTGCTGCTCGCCTTCCTGATGATGATCGTGCGGCGCAAGGCCATCGCGCAGGTCGTGGGCTTCCTGGCCATGGAGAACGGCCTGCTGTTCGCCGCGGTTACAGCTACCCAGGGCATGCCAATGGTGGTCGAGCTCGGCATCGCGCTGGACGTGCTCGTGGGGGTGTTCATCCTGGGGGTCTTCTTCTTCCAGATCCGCGAGCAGTTCGACAGTCTGGACCTGCAGCACCTGGAAACCATGAAGGACGAGTGAGGTGTTCGCCTCCATTTTGTTCGCTGTCGTCGCGCTACCCGTCCTGGGAGGGGCGCTGCTGGCCCTGTGGGGCCACCGGTCGTGGGCGCCATACCTCAACTTGGGGGTCGGCGCCGCGACCTTCCTGGCCGCGCTCGCGCTGACCCTGATCGTCGTTGCGGCCGGGCCGGCTACAGCTTTCGCCGACGCCTTCTTCGTGGATCCCTTCAACGCCTTTCTGGTGACGCTCACGGCCTTCGTAGGCATGACCACAGCCGTGTTCTCGCGGCCGTATATGCGCATCGAACTCGAGCACGGAAGGGTCAATGCTTCGCGGTTACGCCTCTATCACAGCATGTACCAGCTGTTCATGGCCACCATGCTGCTGGCGCTGACGACCAACAACATGGGTGTCCTGTGGGTGGCCATGGAGGCGGCCACACTGACCACCGTGCTGCTGGTGTCGCTGTACCGCACCAAGGCCAGCCTGGAGGCCGCGTGGAAGTACTTCATCCTGTGTGGAGTGGGCATCGCGCTCGCGTTGTTCGGCACCGTGTTGCTGTATTTCGCCGCCCAGCGTGTGCCCGGGGTCGAAGGTATGCGCGCTTTGCTCTGGACCCATCTGGATGCAGTCAAGGGCCGACTCGAACCCAGCATCCTCGGCATTGCCTTTGTCTTCCTGCTGGTGGGCTATGGCACCAAGGTGGGCCTGGTGCCCTTGCATAGCTGGCTCCCCGACGCGCATGCCGAAGGGCCCACACCCGTGTCGGCCGTGTTGTCCGGACTGCTGCTCAACGTGGCGCTGTATGCGGTGATCCGCAGCAAGGTGCTGGTGGAGGGCAGTCTGCACGCGGCGTGGCCGGGCGACATGCTCATGGGGTTCGGCCTGCTGTCCGCGCTCATGGGCGCGCTGCTGCTGTGGCGCCAGAAAGACGTCAAGCGCATGTTCGCGTATTCCTCGATCGAGCACATGGGGCTGATCACCTTCGCCTTCGGCATGGGTGGCCCCGTGGCCAATTTCGCGGGTCTGCTGCACATGACCGGTCACGCACTCACCAAGAGCGCAATCTTCTTCACCAGCGGACATGCCTCACAGAAGGCCGGCACCCAGCGCATGGACGCAATTCACGGCCTGTACCAGCGTACCCCGCTGATGGGCTGGGGGCTGATGCTCGGCTCACTGGCCATCGTCGGCCTGCCGCCTTTCAGCATCTTCGCGAGCGAGTTTCTCATTCTCACCACCGCGATGCAGGTACAGCCCTGGGCCACACCGGTGCTGCTCGCGGCGCTGGGAATCGCGTTCGGCGCCATCTTCCTGCGGGTGCAGGGCATGGTCTTCGGCGACACGAGGCTGCGCCGACTGCCCCATCAGCCGGACATGCTCCCGGTGTACGTGCACCTGGCGCTGGTGTTGATGCTCGGGCTGTGGGTCCCATCGTTCCTCGCCGGCTGGTGGCACGGCGCGGCGCTCATGATCGGGGGCTGAGCGATGAGCGCCGTGTGCTCCGCGTTTACGCTCGACCATCACGAGGTGGATGCGCTGCAATGGGATGCGCTGGCACGCACACTGCACGAACGTGGTGCGCGACTGCTCAGTCTGTGGGGCGAGGACGCGCGCGCCCAGCGCGGGCGCTTCACGGTGTATGCCTGCTGGCTCGACGCCGCCGGCGCGGGGCTGACCCTGGCTCAGCACGATTTGCCCCCTGGCGCAGTGCACTACCCCGGCTTGGACGAGTGCTTTCCCGTCGCCGAGCGCCTGCAGCGTGCGGTGCGCGACTTGTTGGGGCTGCAGGCGCAGGGCATGGACATGCGGCCATGGCTGCGGCATGCGCGATGGGGAGAGCAGGAGTATCCGCTGCGCCGCGACAGCGATGTTGCGGCGCTTCAGGGGACGCCCCAACCCCAGTCCTATGCCTTCGTTCCCGTCGACGGCGACGGTGTGCACGAGGTGGCGGTCGGCCCCGTGCACGCCGGGGTGATCGAGCCTGGGCAGTTCCGCTTCTCGGTGGTCGGCGAGAAGATCCTTCGGCTGGAAGAACGCCTGGGCTTCACGCACAAAGGGGTGGCACGGCGTTTCGAACAACTCGCACCTGTCGAGGGCGTACGGCTCGCGGCGCGGCTGAGCGGCGACAGCGCCGTCGCCAACTCTTGGGCTTACTGTATGGCGCTGGAGGCGCTCGCTGGCGCTGAGCCTCCAGCGCGCGCGCTACATCTGCGCGCACTGCTGCTCGAACGGGAGCGCCTGGCCAATCACCTCGGCGACATCGGCGCCATCGTCAACGACGCTGGCTTCGGTTTCGGCCTGGCCCAGTTCTCGCGCCTGAAGGAGGATCTGCTGCGCCTCAATGCACGCGCGTTCGGCGCACGCTATCCCTTCGACGCTGTTCAGCCCGGAGGGGTGACGTGCAACCCCGGAGCAGACGCGTTGGCACTGCTAGAGCGGCAGACCAAGGCCTTGAGCGGGGAACTCGATCGTTTGCGCGAGATCCTCGACGCCCACGAAGGCCTCCAGAACAGACTGCAGACTACCGGACGCGTCCTGCCCGAGTTGGCCCGTAGCTTGGGCATGCTGGGGCTTGCCGGGCGCGCCAGTGGGCAGCAGCTGGACCTGCGCGCCTACCGGGGATTCGCGCCCTACGGCGACTTGACCGTGCGCGTCGCGGTCGAGGCCAGCGGGGACGTCGCCGCACGTCTGACGGTCAGGCTCCGGGAGGCCGCGGAGTCGCTCAGACTGTGCCGCGATCTGTTGGCGGGCATGCCGAACGGCGCCATACGTGCGGACGTTCCCGAGCGCATCGCACCCGGACACGCGCTGGGCTTGACGGAGGGATGGCGGGGACCGGTCCTCATCGCGCTGCACATCGATGCCCAGGGCCGCATCGCGCGCTGCCATGCGCACGATCCCTCGTGGCAGAACTGGCCGGCGGTGGAGTGGGCCGTGATCGGCGATATCGTCCCCGATTTCCCCTTGATCAACAAATCGTTCAATCTTTCGTACTCCGGACACGACGGCTGAGAGATACCAACATGTGGAAGACTCTGCGGCAGATTGCACGTGTGGGCCGTATCAGCGAGCCTCCGGTCGCGGCGCACGACGGCGCCGTGGAGGCCCAAGCAAACTCCCGCATCCGCGCGGAGATGCTGCGCGTGCTTGGCCGCGCTCTGGCCGTGCGTATGGTTGACGCTGGATCGTGCAATGGCTGTGAACTGGAGGTCAACGCACTTTCCAATCCCTATTACAACCTCGAGGGCCTCGGCATTCATTTCGTGGCGAGTCCTCGGCATGCCGACCTACTGCTTGTCACTGGGCCGGTATCGAGCAACATGGAACTCGCCTTGCTCAGGACGTACGAAGCCATGCCCGAGCCGCGATTGGTCGTGGCCGTCGGTGACTGCGCGGCGAATTGCGGAGTGTTCGGGTCCAGCTACGCCATCGTGGGACCTGTCGCGCGCATTCTGCCTGTGGACGTTACCGTGCACGGCTGCCCGCCCACGCCGGCCGATCTGCTGCAGGGCCTGCTGCATGCGGTGTGCCGGCATATGCCGGCCGTCAAGAAGGGGCAAGAAATTGTCGAGAAGGGCTGAGTCGACGCGAACCTGAGTTTCGCATTCTGGTGAATGGGCCCTGGTGTCGGTGTTTGGGGTTGCGGGTGCCTCATCGATCGATTCGAAGTTGAGCAATGCGTTGCCTGTGTGAACTTTGTCGCATTTGGCCGCGTCCTGTATCCGAATCCGATGGATAGAGGATGAACTGCGCGCCACAATGTCCATCATGAGGCGGATGCGCTTCATTGATGCTGGCTGAACCATGCTGCCCTGGGTTCCAGCCGCAAATGCTCCGTGCGCGTGCGCGCGGGGCCGGGTAAGTGGGGGCAGGCTGGGGCTGGTCCGATGGACTTCAAGAGGGTAGGGGGATTCGCGCTCGAGGTCGGAGCGGGCGGCGACGAAGCGCTGTTCGTGACTGACTCAGCGCTGCGTGTGCTGGAAGGCGACGAAGCCTTTCTGGACCTGGTGGGTGCCACGCGCGAGGATCTCGTGAGTGGCCAGCTTCACCTGCCCACGGGTGAAGGGTGCGCACTGTGCGATGTCGTGCGCGACCTATCGGGATTGGGGCCCGGCCGGGTCTGGCAGCGACGCGTCGAACTGCGCACCTCGGATGCCTCCCAAGGGGATGCGCTGATGACCCTCCTGCCCTTGCGCAATGCACAGGGCGAGCTGATGCAGGTCTTTGGGGCCCTGCGTGTGCGAGACGAAGCGCACGGCTCCGAAGTTGGTTGGGCACTCCAGCCCACATGCGCCAACGAGCCTCTCGACGCGCGACTGCAATGCGAGGTGTCCAAGCGACAGCAGTCGGAACACCGCTTGGAACGCCTGCTGGACTTCAACAGTCTGCTCGTACGCATCAACCACGCCATCAGTGTGCATGCTGATGAAGCGCAGCTGCTGCAGTCCATCTGTGACTTGGCGATGGAGCACGCGCACCTGGCCCTGGCCTTCATCGTGCGCCCCGATGCCCATGGGCGCTTTGAGTTCCTCGCAGCCACGGGACGGATCGAGGCGCTGGACAACGTGGTCGTCACCGCGGACGAAGGCACTCCCACGGGTCAAGGGACCATCGGCTGCGCGTGGCGTGACGGCAGGGCCCATTTCAACAACTCCTATGCCGCGGAGCCGTCGCTCGCTCCCTGGCGAGATCACGCGCTGGCGTTCGGCCTACGGTCCAACGCGGCGCTGCCTCTTCGCCGAAACGGGGAGATCTGGGCCGTGCTCGCCGTCTATCACGAGGAGGAGGAGGTTTTCGATGACGATTTACGGACCTTGTTGGAGCAGCTCGCGCTGGACGTCTCGCGAGGTCTGGATCGCCTCGATCTGCTGATCGAGGACAAGCGCAATCGTGCCCTGCGTGAGAGCTTGCTGACCAACGCGCTCGTGGGCATTGTCATGACGCGAGGGCGTCGGATTGTGGAGGCCAATGCGCACTTCGCGGCGATGCTGGGCTATCGTGACGCACAGGCTCTAGTCGGCGAGGAGACACAGGCGCTGTATGCAGATGAGGCCTCCTTCGATCGCGTCAAGGGACTGTATGCACAGCTCTATGCCACCGGCTCAGCGCAGCTGCGCAGTGCGTCGCTGGTCCGTAGGGACGGAGCCTTGATGGCCTGTGACCTCTCTGCCAACATGACGTATGAGGCAGGCAAGCGTCTGGTCGTGTGGACCGTCGTGGATGTGACGGCCCGCGATGCGTTGCAGCGCCAGGTCGCCTTTGAGTCGATGCACGATGCCCTGACTGGGCTGGCCAATCGCCGCGCGCTGGACCGTGAGCTGCCCCGCCTGCTTATGCGTGCAGAGCGCAGTGGATCCGTGGTGGCCGTTGGCATGCTGGATCTGGACGATTTCAAGCAAGTCAATGACACGCTCGGGCACGAGGCAGGAGACGCGCTGCTGCGCATCCTGGCCGAGCGACTTCAGTCTCAACTGAGAGCCTCCGACCTTCTCGTGCGCCTGGGCGGCGACGAGTTCATCGTGGTCATGAACGATCTTGACGCGCACGATCTCATGGAGCAGTTGTCCAGCGTGCTCGATCGGTTGCACCAGTCGGTGGAGGCGCCATTTGTCGTCGGCGGTACTCACAGCGCGGAAGTGGGCATGACCATGGGCGTCGCCATGTTTCCCGGCGATGCTCGCGAGGGCGACGCGCTGATCCGTCGGGCGGATGCGGCGATGTATCAGTGCAAACAGCACAAGCATGATCGCTCCACGTGGTGGCGTGTCAGTTCGGCAGACGCAAGTTGGTTGGAAGCGGAGCGCGACAGCGATCCCTTCGGCCCTGAAGCGGCGCGACTGCTGGAGAAGGCCTCACGCCACTTCGAGGAAGTCGGCACGCAGTTTGCCGAGAAGTTCTATCGGGATTTGAGCCGCGACGAGGCGCCTGCCATGATTTTGCGAACCTTGTCGGACCAGGAGATGCACACGCTGATGCAGCGCCAGACCGAGCATCTGCGCTTTCTCGTGGGCCCGCATACTACGCGCGAGGAGGTTGCTCGGCGTGCGCAACATATCGGCAAGGTTCACGCCCTCTCGGGGGTCAGCGGCGCTTGGCTTTCAAGGGCGCAGAGCCTCTATCGGCAACTCCTCGCACATCACCTCAATCACGCGCCGCTGCCCGCGCGCGAGCGCTTTCGTACCTTGCACATTGCAGAGGAACGCCTGCAGGAGGACATTCAATCCGAGCTGGATGCGGAGACGCGAGCGACGTCGGCCTACCTGGGCGTGTTGGCCACACCGCTGCCCGCGCAAGGTTCGTTGTGGGCCGATGCGAGCGAGGCAGGACTGGCGGAGCTCAGCGCCTTGCCCGGCATGCAGGCCGCGTTGGTCATGCGACTGACGGCCGACGGAATGTTCGCCGTGGAGGGAAGTGCGGGTCCCCAGGCCCGTGCGATTGCGGATCTCCTACAGACGCCCGGATGCGAGCCTGTACTCGATGAGGCATCGCCGTATGGCCGAGCATTGACGGCCCAGGCTTGGCGCTCCCTGGAAATCCAGAGTTCCGCATCGTTCATGCATGATGCGAGGTACGAGGCGTGGCACGCCTGGCTTGCGCAGGCAGCCAGGTTCACGATCCGATCGGCCGTTAGCGTGCCCGTTCTCAACGCCGCGGGCCAGGTGGTCGTGGTGCTCAGCTTGTACGGGGCCTATCCAAATCAGTTCGAATCGCCCCTCATGCAACAATTTGCACGGGGGTTGCAGCATCGCTGGGGGCAGATCTGGAGTCTCTGCGCGGCGCAAGCGCCAGTCGTTGCCCAGGAACAGGCGCGAGACTATTGCCAGCGGCTTCTAAACGGCGGGCTGCGGATGTTCGTGCAGCCGATCGTAGACCTTCGGACGGGTCGGCTCACGAAAGTCGAGGCGCTGGCGCGCCTTGTGATGCCAGATGGGTCGATCATTGCCCCAGGGGTCTTTCTGCCCCTCTTGGGAAGCGCCGAACTTGATCGCTTGTTCTCATTGGGACTGGACCAGGCCTTGCAGCACCTTGCGAGCTGGGATGCAAGTGGGGTAGAGCTATCGGTCTCTGTGAACCTTCCGCCGAGTACCTTGCTGGATGGTCATTGCGTCGAAGCCGTTGCTCGATGTCTGAAGCTGCATGGAGTTGCGCCACATCGGCTGACTCTGGAGATTCTTGAGAGCCAGGGCCTGGAAGCCGTGGAGCAGGACCGTGCCATCGAGGAGCTGCGGCACCTGGGCGTCCAACTGGCCATGGATGACCTCGGCTCGGGATACAGCAGTCTTCGCCGCCTGTCGGTCCTGCCTTTCGACGCCGTAAAGATCGACCAGAGCTTGCTGCTGCAGATGCGCGGGCTTCCCATTCAGACGCTCAGCCTCGTCAGCACGATCGTGCAGATGGGCCGTGACTTCGAGCTCGACGTCATTGCAGAAGGACTCGAAGACGACGCGGTGATCGAGGCGGTGACGATCCTGGGTGCCGGTTACGGGCAAGGATATGGACTGGGCCGGCCCATGCCAGCTGAAGATCTCATGGCGTGGCAAGCCATGCATCAAGGAAACGGCGGTGATGGTCGCATCCGTCACTTCCTCGGGGCTCTGGCCTACCACTGGCAGTACATGCATGGAGCGCAGCATCCCCACCCGAGCGCTGTCGAGTCCTGCCCGTTGACGAAATTCCTCGCGGAGCGCGGTCTAGGAAAGCCTGAGGCGGCCAACTGGCACGCGCAAGTTCACGCAGACGTGAACGCAGCGGAGGCTTCCGCGCAGTTGCTGCGCTGGCTCGTCGCGGAAGTCCGAACGGAATAGGCCGCAGCGTCCTGTCGCTCATGGAGATCGCGTCAAAGCGTCGCGCCCGGGGCGCAGCTGGAAACGCAACGAGTTACGTGCCGACTTGAGCGCGAACCCCTACGACGGCCACGCGGAGCGATCGATCAGAAGGTTCGACAGCTGACCCGCTCGAATGAGCTGCTCAGTGATGAGCTGCACCTGTACGCGATGCAATTCGAACAGCTTCTTCCATGTTCCATCGGGAGGAACTCCGAAATGATCCTCCAGGCACTCTCGAGTGATGAGAGCACGAAACTCCGATCCGTTCACCACCACAGGAAAGTACACGCCCACAGCGTGCCGGTACCGCGACCTCATGGGAAAGTTGATGGTCAGGGACGGATCCCCGCGCACGCCCAGGGCATCGATGAAAGAGCGCGCGTGTGCGATAGCCCGAGTCCTTGATTGACTTGGCGTGTGCCGGTATACGCCGTCCGTGGGGATCTCGATGGGCGCGCCGCCAGAAGCCTGAATTTTCACCCGGAAATACGCGTCATCCGCGGCTATGCCCTGTGCCGGGGCGAGGAACACTGTCCATCCCTTGTAGGTCTCCGCGACGTCAAAGTGGCCCTCGCTCGAATCCATGGAGTCCTCCTTGAAGGGAACTCATATTTTATTCAGCACTCTCCGGGATTGCTCATGGGTGGCATGCATCGGTGTTCATGCTGAACAGGCTGGCGGTGTGCTGAAGGGCCAGTCAGTCGCGAAGCGAGGACGCCTCACGCACTTACGGCTGGCCTTGACGATCGTCATGCATGAATGAGCGTGGCTTCAGTCAGCCAGAATAAATGCGGCGGGACGAAACACACGCAACAAGACGATACGAATGCAGCTAGCCTGATATGTGCCTCATAAACTGGGATCGTCCTCCGGGGAAGCCACCGAAATCGGTTGGGCTGTGAGCCTGGAACCCATCAATCGATCATGATGGAGGGCGCAACTTGCAGGAGCCCACCCTCAACCTCCTAGTGGTCGAGGACACTGTGCTCGACTTCGCATCGCTGCGCCGCGCGCTGGAGTGGCAGCAATTTCGGGCGAACTGCACGCGCGTCGATTCCGAGGCCGCATTGCAGGAGGCACTCGGAGCCAGCAGATGGGATGCAGCCATCGTTGACTTCCAGGTCCCAGGAATGAGTTTCGCAAGGACTGTGTCGATCCTTCGACGCGAGGATCCGCTAATGCCTGTGATCCTTCTGACCGGGACGGTCGACGAAGAGCATGCTGCAGCGCTGCTGCAGAACAGCGTGGACGATTTCGTGATGAAGGACCGTCCAGCGCGGCTGCCCGCAGCCATCCGCACAGCCGTCGAGCGCGCCCGCATGGCGCAAGATGCGGCGCAACGCGCGGCGGAACTTCGGATCGCTGCAGTGGCATTTGAATCGCAGGAGGGCATGTTGATTACCGACGCCCAGGGGACGATCGAGCGCGTGAATCGGTCGTTCACGAAGATCACGGGCTTTGCGGCCGAGGAGGTCATTGGCCGCAGGTCCGATTTTCTGTGGAGCAGCGGTGACGAGCAGGCACTCTATGCCCTCATTCGAAGGCAGATTCGGGAGGAGGGGAGTTGGCTCGGAGAGGTGGTCAACTGCTATCGCGATGGCGGGCTCCATCAAAATCGTCTCAGCGTTACCGCAGTGCGGGACGAGACTGGCAAGCTAGGGCACTACGTCGCAACCCTCTGGGACCTCACCGCCGAACGCGCAGCGATGGCGAAGGCGGAGCATCTGTTCAATTTCGACGCACTAACGGAGCTGCCGAATCGCAGATTGTTGGAAGTACGCATCGCGCAGGCCTTGGTGGTCCGAGCCGATACACGGCAATATGCGGCAGTGTTTCAGGTCGGACTGGATCACTTCAAGGTCGTAAACGATGTGCGCGGTCACCATGTTGGCGACGCGATCCTTGTAGAAGCCGCACATCGGCTTCACCGCCTCGTCGGCGAGGGTCACACCGTGGGGCGCTTCACTGGAGATGCATTCCTGGTCATGGTGGAGGACTTGGGGCGGGATGCGGTGCCTGCGGCACGTCAGGTCATCGCTCTAGCCGAGCAGGTCCGTCATGCGTTCGCACAGCCCTATCCAGTCTGCGGGCTGGAGGTGCATTGCACCGCCAGCATCGGCGTCACACTGATCGGCGATGAGACCAAGAGCGAGCGTGACGCCATGCAGGAGGCGGAAATCGCGCTTTACCGCGCGAAACAGGAGGGCCGTAATCGGACCTGCATGTTCAAACTTGAAATGCAGCGGGAGCTCAGCGAGCGCAGTGCCTTGGAGTCTGAACTGCGCGACGCGCTCGAACGTAGCGAGTTCACACTGCACTACCAGCTGCAGATTCTTGGCGATGGAACTCCGGTGGGCGCGGAGGCTTTGATCCGCTGGAACCATCCTGCGCGCGGCTTAGTCGCGCCGGGCGAATTCATCGCATTGGCCGAGGAAACTGGCGCCATCGACGGAATCAGCGATTGGGCTCTCGAAGAGGCTTGCGCCCAGCTTGCGCGTTGGTCGAGGAACTCCAAGACTTGCGATCTGAGCGTCGCGGTCAACGTCAGCCCCAAACGATTGCGTGCCGCGACCTTCGTGGCAGGCGTTCTCGATTGCTTGGAGCGACACGGTGTCGAAGCGAGCCGACTCAAGGTCGAGCTCACAGAGGGATCGATCATCGAAGACATCGACGACTCCATCGTCAAGCTGAATGCCCTCCGGCACCACGGCGTCAAGGTCTCCGTCGATGATTTCGGAACGGGCAATTCCTCGTTCTCCTATCTCACCCGACTTCCGCTTGACCAGATCAAGATCGACCGCGCTTTCATTACCCACCTTCCCGACTCGGTGCGCGACGCGAAGACCGTGCGGGCGATCATCGCGCTGGGCAAGGAGTTGGAACTCGAGGTCATCGCGGAGGGCGTGGAAACGCAGCAGCAAGCGACTTTTCTGCGTAGCGTCGGCTGCGAGCTGTTCCAGGGTTACTACTTCGGCAGGCCGGCTCCGCTGAAGGATTTTGAGTCCCGCCTCAATTCGACAGACTCCACCGATTGAATCGACGTGACGGCATCCCCTTGGGCTGATTCCTCTCGAACAGGAGACGCGGCGTGCTGAAGCGCTTGGAGAAACTGGGTCTGGCCAAGAAGCTGCTTGGGGCTTTCGGGATCATGATCCTGCTGATGGGCCTGGTCGGCTGGGTGGGGATCCATAACATGGACAGGCTCAACCGGGCCGGCGCTTTGCTCTATCGGCGCGACACGCTGGGCATTGAGCGCATAGACGCAGCCAATCTGGACCTGGTCAATGAAAACCGCGCCTTGCGGGATATGTTGCTCGCCTCGGACGCCTCCACGCAGAACAAGGACCGTGGCGAGGTGCTCGCCTATGACCGATCGATGGTCGAGCAGGTTCAGGCGGCAGGTCCAAGTCTGACCACTGTGCAGGGGCGGCATCTGCTGGAGCAGTTCCAGGCGACCTATGCCGAGTTCGTTCCATTGCGGGATGCTTTCCTCAGGGAAGTCGCCTCTGGCGAGGTGCAACAGGCGCAATCCGCCCTGAGCTTGCGCTCCGGCCCGCTGCGCGAGCGAGCGAACGTCCTCGACAAGGTGCTCAAGAAGACATCCGCCCAGGTGGATGCCCAGGGCAGAACCCTGGCCGCGGCCAATGAGGCGCTCTATATCGCGAATCTTCGCCTGATGGCGGGATTGGTCATCGTTGGCGTGCTGCTGAGCGTTCTTTTGGGCAGCGTGATCGCGCGCATCGTGCTGCGCCAAGTTGGCGGCGAGCCCGGTGAGATCGAGGCGGCCGCACGCCGCGTCGCCCAGGGTGACCTCGAAATCGCGCCATCGGGACGCACAGGGATCGCCGCATCAATGGTGGAAATGACGGGCACCCTGCGCGATGTTGCGAGGCAGGCAAACGTCATCGCCTCGGGAGACTACAGCGCCGATGTTCAGCCTCGCTCGGATAAGGATGAGCTCGGGCAATCGGAGCGTGCGATGCATCTCGCGTTTCAAGACCCCAATGCCGATGTACGCGTGTCACG
>JAJYTY010000038.1 GCA_021792835.1 Pseudomonadota bacterium | reverse complement strand
CGATCTGGCTGGCCGGGCACCGCGTGGGCGGCGCCGTGGTGCTGCCCGCCGCCGCCTACGTGGAAATGGCCCTGGCCGCGTCCAGGGAGCATTACGGTTGCGACACGCACACGCTGGAAGGCCTGGACATCGTCTCCCCGGTGGTGTTCGACGGCGAGCACGCGCGCACCCTGCGCCTGCTGTTCGAGCCGCGCGCGCTGCGTTTTCGCATCGAGGGGCGCCAGCGCCTGGCCGACGAAGCGTGGACCCTGCATGCCCAGGGCCGGCTGCTCGGCGCCGTCCCCTCCGCGGAGGGTCGCGAGGCGGCCCTTGCCGCCGCCCCGGCGCAACTGCGCGTGGACGCCGACACGCACTACGCGCTGTGCGCGCGCCTCGGCCTGGACTACGGCGGCGACTTCCGCGGCATCCACGTCATCGACATTGCCCCCGCCACGCTGCAGGCCGAACTGCGCCCCAAGCCGGACCACGGAGCATGGCTGCTGCCGCCGGCGGTACTCGACCAGGCCTTCCAGTCCGTGCTGGGCTGGCTGGGCGCCGCGGCGCCGGATGGCGCCGACGCGCTCGGCTACCTGCCGGTGGGCATCGGCCGGCTCGAGGCCTGGCCGGCGCCCGGCGGCGCGCCCTGCCGGGTCAGCCGCGTGCGCGCCGCCCTGCTGCGCAGCAGCCCGCGCTCGGTGCTGGTGGACTTCGAGCTGCTCGACGACTCCGGCCGCGTGCTCGCGCGCCTGCGCGACAGCCGCTTCCGCGCGGCGGCGCTGGTCGCGCGCCCCGCCGGACCCACCGTGTGGCAGACCGAGGCACGACTCCAGGGCCTGCAAGGCCCGCAAGGCCTCCCCGCGCGCCCCCCACTGCCCGCCACCGACGACTGGCTGCGCGAACTCGCGGCCACGCCCGCCGACGCATCCGCCCAGGCGCAGCACCAGCGCTACCTGGAACAAGCCGCCCCGCTGCTCGAACTGCTGCCGCTGGCCTACGCCCGCGACGCGCTGCGTGAAGTCGCCGCGCCGCACGACGGCCTGGACCAAGCCCGCGTGGCCGCCTGGCGCCAGGCCCACCCGCTGCTGGCCTGGTCGCTGGCCCAGCTCGAGCACGAGGGCCTGCTGGTGCATGCACACGAAACCGGCTGGCAGCTGCGCGACGACCCGCAACTCCCCGAGGCCGCGCAGATCTGGCGCGCCGTGCTGGCCGCCTGCCCGGAGACCGCCCCCGAGCTGCTGCGCATGGGCCACGCCGGACGCGCGCTGCCGCGCCTGCTGCGCGCCGGCAGCCCCGACACGCTCCCCGTCGACACGGCCGCGCTGCTGCAAACCCCCGCCTACCGCGGCGCCGGGCAGGCGCTGCTGCAGGGGCTCGACGCGCTGGCCCGCCACTGGCCCGCCGGCCGGCGCATGCGCGTGCTCGAACTGTGCGGCGGCGACACCGAACTGTTCGGCACCGCCAGTGCCCGACTGGACGCCGCGCAGGCCCCCTGCGCGCGCGACCTCGACTGGGTGACGGCCTGCGCCGACCCCGACGCACTGGCCCGGCTGCAAGCCGCCCAGGCCGCCCAGCCCGGCCAGCCGCGCCTGCGCGCCGTGGCACTCGCCGCCGACGACACCCTGCAAGCCGAGCTCCCCGACGACGAGCCCGCCTTCGACATCCTCGTGCTGCACCATGTGCTGCACCGCGCTGCGCAACCGTCGCGCCTGCTGCGCGCGCTGGCCCGGCGCCTGCAGCCCGACGCCTGCCTGCTGCTGGCCGAGCGCCGCCCCGACCACGCCGCCCACCTGGGCTTCGGGCTCGACCGCGCCTGGTGGCACGACGCCGCCGGGCAGTTCCAGACGGCGCTGCTGGGCGACACCGCCTGGCTCGCGTGGCTGCACGAGCAAGGCTGGCGCGACGCGCAGCCCCTGCCCCAGCCCGCGGCCGAGGGCACGCAGGCCCACGACCCCGCCGCCGCGCTGCTGGGCAGTTTCGTGCTCTGCGCACGGCCGCCGCTGCCCGTCGTGCCGGGCACCCGGCCCGCCCCCGAAGCCATTGCGCAAGCCCCGGCTGCGGCAGGCGGCGCCGCGTCGCGCTGGGTGCTGCACCTGCTGCAACCGGCGTGGCGCGACGTGGCCGGGCAACTGGCGCAGGCGCTGCGCGGCGCAGGCCGCGAGGTCAGTCTGCACGAGGCGCCGCAAGCCGACGCCGCCGCCACGGCGCCCCCCGACGACGCGCGGCATCCCGAGGCCGCCTGCCATGTGCTGTTCACCGGCAGCGCGCTGGCGCGTGCCGGCGCCGCGGAGGTGGCGCACCACGCCGACACCCTGCGCCGCACCCTGCTGCACCTGGCCGCCGCCCCGCAAGGCACCCAGGCCTGCGTGGTCGCGCGCGGCGGCGCGCTGGTCGACGACGTCCACGCCACCGCGGCCGACCCCGCCGCGGCCGCGCTGTGGGGCCTGGCCCGCGTGGCCGCCAACGAATGCCACCCGCTGCGCCTGCGCCTGCTGGACCTCGGCCCCGGGCTGGGGGGCCCCGCCGCGCAGGCCCGTGTGCTGCTGCACGAACTGCTGCACGACGACGGCGAGGACGAAGTGCTGCTGCGCGGTGCGCCCGCCGCCACCGCCGCCACCGACGCCACCTCCGACCCCGGCGCCGAAGCCACGCTGCTGCGCCACGTCCCGCGGCTGCGCGCGCTGGCGCTGGAACACCCGGCCGCCGACCCCGCGCAGGCCACCAGCTGGCGCCTGGACTTCCGCCTCGCCGGGCAGTTGCGCAACCTGCACTGGCGCGCCACGCCGCGGCGCGAGCCCGGCCCCGGCGAAGTGGAGATCGCCGCCGTCGCCGCCGGCCTGAACTTCCGCGACGTCATGTACGCCATGGGCCTGCTCGCCGACGAGGCGGTGGAACAGGGCTTCGCCGGCGCCAGCCTGGGCCTGGAAGTGGCCGGGCGGGTGCTGCGCTGCGGCCCCGGCGTGCAGCAGCTGCAGCCCGGCGACGAAGTGCTGGCCTTCGCCGGCGCCAGCTTCGCCAGCCACGTGGTGGTGCCCGCGCACGCCGTGGCGCGCAAGCCCGCGCACTGGAGCTTCGCCGAGGCCGCCACCGTGCCCACCGTGTTCTTCACCGTGTGGTACGCGCTCAAGCACCTGGCGCGCCTGCGCCGCGGCGAGCGCCTGCTGGTGCACGGCGCCGCCGGCGGCGTGGGCCTGGCCGCCATCCAGGTGGCCCACCTGCTCGGCGCCGAGGTCCACGCCAGCGCCGGCAGCCCCGCCAAGCGCGAATTCCTGCACATGCTCGGCGTGGCCCACGTGCTCGACTCGCGCGACCCCGACTTCGAGCGCGAGGTGCTGCGCGCAAGCCGCGGCCAGGGCGCGGAGGTGAAGCTCAACTCGCTGGCCGGCGAGGCCATCACCCGCAACCTGCAGTGCCTCAAGCCCTTCGGGCGCTTCATCGAACTCGGCAAGCGCGACTTCTACGAGAACACGCCCGTCGGCCTGCGCCCCTTCCGCAACAACCTGAGCTACTTCGGAGTCGACGCCGACCAGCTCATGCAGGTGCAGCCCGAACTCGCCCGGGACGTCTTCGCCGAAGTCATGCAGGCCTTCGCCGACGGCCGGCTGCACCCGCTGCCGCACCGCGTGTTCGACGCCGACCACGTGGTCGACGCCTTCCGTCACATGCAGCAGGCGCGGCAGATCGGCAAGGTGGTGCTCAGCCTCGAGCGCCCCCCGCGCGACATCCGCGCCGCGGCCAGGCCGCGCCTGCGCCTGCCGGCCGACGCCAGCTACCTGGTCAGCGGCGGGCTCGGCGGCTTCGGGCTGGCCAGCGCGCGCTGGCTGGCCGGGCGCGGCGCGCGCCACCTGGCCCTGCTCGGCCGGCGCGGCGCCGACACCCCCGGGCTGCAGCCGGCGCTGGACGAGCTGCGCGCGCAGGGCGTGCAGGTGCGCGTGTACGCCTGCGACATCAGCCAGCGCGCGGCCGTGGCCGAGGTGCTGGCGGACATGCGCGCCACGCTGCCCCCGCTGCGCGGCGTGGTGCATGCCGCCATGGTGCTCGACGACGCGCTCATGAGCGGGCTCGACGAGCAGCGCCTGCAACGCGTGCTGCAACCCAAGCTCGACGGCGCCTGGAACCTGCACGAACTCACCGCCGGCGACCCGCTGGACCTGTTCGTGCTGTACTCCTCGGCCACCACGCTGCTGGGCAACCCCGGCCAGGCCAACTACGTGGCCGCCAACGCCGCGCTCGAGGCCCTGGCGCGCCTGCGCCGCGCCCACGGCCTGCCCGGTTGCGCGCTGGCCTGGGGCCCCATCGCCGACGTCGGCGTGCTCACCGGCAACCAGGCCGCGCGCGAGCACCTGGAGTCGCGCCTGGGCGTGGCCGCCATCGCGTCGCGCGATGCGCTGCAAGGCCTGGAGCAGGTGCTGCAGCGCGGCCTGTGCGGCGCCGCGGTGATGAACCTGGACGGCGCCGCGCTGCAGCGCCTGCTGCCCGCCGCGAGCTCTGCGCGCTTCGCCGCGCTGCGCCAGGCCGCCGGCGACGCCGCCGATGGCGCCGAACAGGACCTGCGCGAACGCCTGGCCATGCTGCCGCCCGAGCAGGCCCGCGAGCTGGTGCGCCAGCAGCTGTGCCGCGAGGTGGCCGACATCCTGCGCCTGCCCGCCGACAAGGTCACCCCGGCGCACTCGGTGTTCGAGCTCGGCATGGACTCGCTGATGGCGGTGGAACTCGGCCTGGCGCTGGAGCGGCGTTTCGGCATCCGCGTGCCGCCCATGCTGCTCAACGAGAACCCCAGCATCGAGCGCATCGCCGAACGCCTGCTGGCCCAGCTCGGCCCGCTGCAAGGCGAGACTGCCGAGGCGGCCGATCCCACGCGCGAACTCGTGCAGGGCCTGCTCTCCCAGCACGCCGAGGCCGGCCAGCTGCCGCAGGCCGAACAACTCGTGCAACAAGTCCGCGAAGCCGCCGAAGGCGGCACGCGCCTGATCGCCTGAACCGTACACACCCGCCCACCGTGCAAGCCGCCGACAACCCTCCCCCCGGCTCCGCGCCCCGCTCCGGCGATGCCGCCGCCGAGCCGGCTGCCACGCCGACGCACGACGCCGCGCCCGGCGCCGCCGCGCGCCCCGCCGGCCTGGCCGCGCTGGCCCGCGGGCGCCTGCTGCAGCGTCTGCGCGGGCAGGCCGACACGGCCGGGCCCGCCGCGCGCCTGCACGCCGCGCAGGATCCCCACCCCCAGGTCCCCGCCGCCTGGTGCCGCTTCGAGAGCCACCCCGCCTACGAACGCCTGCTGGTGTCGCAGGCCGCCGCCAGGCGCATGGACGTGGACAACCCGTTCTTTCGCGTGCACGAAGGCGCGGCCGGCGCCACCACGCGCATCGACGGGCGCGAGTTCGTGAACTTCTCCAGCTACGACTACCTCGGGCTCAACGGTCATCCGCGCATCGAGCAGGCCGTGCTGCAGGCGGTGCGGCGCTACGGCACCTCGGCCTCGGCCAGCCGCCTGGTGGCCGGCGAACGCCCCGTGCAGCGCGAGCTCGAACGCGAACTGGCCGACTGCTACGGCGCCGAGGAGTGCGTGGCCTTTGTCAGCGGCCACGCCACCAACGTCAGCACCATCGGCTGCCTGCTCGGCCCGAAGGACCTGGTGCTGCACGACGCGCTGGTGCACAACAGCGTGCTCGAAGGCATCAAGCTCTCCGGTGCGCACCGCCGCGGCTTCGCCCACAACGACTGGCGGCAGCTCGACGCGCTGCTGCACGAACTGCGCGGCAACTTCGAGCGGGTGCTGATCGTCATCGAAGGCCTGTACAGCATGGACGGCGACACGCCCGAGCTGCAGCGCTTCGTGGAGATCAAGCAGCGCCACAAGGCCTGGCTGATGGTCGACGAAGCGCACTCCCTGGGCGTGCTGGGCAGCACCGGCCGCGGCCTGGCCGAGCACTGCGGCATGCCCCCGGGCTGCGTGGACATCTGGATGGGCACCCTCAGCAAGAGCCTGGCCGGCTGCGGGGGCTTCATCGCCGGCAGCCGCGCGCTGGTGGAACTGCTCAAGTACACCGCCCCCGGCTTCGTCTACAGCGTGGGCCTGTCGCCGGCGCTGGCCGCGGCCTCGCTGGAGGCGCTGCGCATGCTGCGCGAACAGCCCGAACGCGTGCAGGCCCTGCGCGACAACGGTGCCTTCCTGTGCGGCTACGCCAAGTCCAGGGGCATCGACACCGGGCGCTCGCTGGGATTCGCCGTGACCCCGGCCATCACCGGCTCTTCGCTGAAAGCCGTGCAGGCCAGCAACGCGCTGCTGGAACAAGGTTTCAACGTGCAGCCCATCGTCCACCCCGCGGTGGAGGAACGCGCTGCGCGCCTGCGATTTTTCGTGTGTGCATCGCACACCCGCGAACAGATCGCCAGCGCGGTGGACGCGCTGGCGCGGGTGTCGTGAGCATGAGAACCAACACCGAGAACCCGGAGCACGCCATGCCGAACCTGATTCCCGTGATCCTTTCCGGCGGCGCCGGATCGCGCCTGTGGCCGGTTTCGCGCGAAACCCACCCCAAGCCCTTCATCCGCCTGGCCGACGGGCAGAGCCTGCTGCAAAAGACCCTGCTGCGCGCGGCCGCGCTGCCCGGGGTGCGCCAGGTGCTCACCGTCACCAACCGCGAATTCCTGTTCAAGACCGAGGACGACTACCGCGAGGTGGCCCCCGGCGGCCTCACCCACGGCTTCCTGCTCGAACCCGTGGGACGCAACACCGCCGCCGCGGTGGCCGCCGCCGCGCTGCACGCGGCGAGCCGGGACCCCGAAGCCCTGCTGCTGGTGCTGCCCGCCGACCACCTGATCCACGACGCGCAGGCCTTCGCCCACGCCGTGCAGCGCGCGGCCGCACTGGCCGCCGACGGCCGCCTGGTGACCTTCGGCATCACCCCCGAAGCCCCCGAGACCGGCTACGGCTACATCGAGGCCGACGGCCACATGGTCAGGCGCTTCGTGGAAAAACCCGACGCCGCCACCGCGCAGCAATTCCTGGAGGCCGGGAATTTCTACTGGAACTCGGGGATGTTCTGTTTTCGGGCGGCCACGATGGTGGCCGAACTGCGACAGCACGCGCCCGACATCCTGGACGCGATGGAGTCCTGCCTGCGCGACGCCAGGCGCGCGAGCGGCAAGGGCTACGAGCAGGTCGAGTTCAACCCGGAGGATTTTGCCGGGGTGCCCGAGGACTCCATCGACTACGCCGTGATGGAGAAGTCCCGCCAGGTGGCCGTGGTGCCGTGCTCGATCGGCTGGAGCGACATCGGCTCGTGGACCGCGCTGACCGACCTGCAAGCCGCCGACCAGCACGGCAACCGCGTGCGCGGCGAAGCCCTGCTGCACGACGTGAGGAACTGCGCGATCCAGGCCGGGCAGGACCGCCTCGTGGGCGCCGTGGGCCTGGACAACCTGGTGATCGTCGACACCCCGGACGCGCTGCTGGTGGCCGCGCGCGAGCGCGTGCAGGACGTGAAGGTGCTCTACGCCCAGCTCAAGCGCCGCGCCCACCCGGCGCACAAGCTGCACCGCACCGTGCACCGCCCGTGGGGCACCTACACGGTGCTGGAAGACGGGCCGAATTTCAAGATCAAGCGCATCGTCGTGAAGCCCGGCGCCAGCCTTTCGCTGCAGATGCACCACCACCGCAGCGAGCACTGGGTGGTGGTGTCCGGCACCGCGCGCATCGTCAACGGCGACCAGGAGTGCTTCGTGCCCAGCAACGAATCGACTTTCATTCCCGCCCGCACGCCGCACCGTCTCGAAAACCCCGGCCTGGTCGACCTCGTCCTGATCGAAGTCCAGACCGGCAATTACCTCGGCGAGGACGACATCGTGCGCTTCGATGCCCACCACAGGCTCGGAGACATGGGTGCCACAGCTCTCTCCACACTGCCTGCTGCCGAGGCCGCCCCGCACTGAAGCGGAAGCTACAAGCCGCCCCTATCCCGGCGCCGCCCCTGAGCTGACACCCCCTCGCAACCGCCCACCGAAATTCTCGCGCCATAGCAACGTGTCAAAACCAAGATTCCAGTTTTTCAAGCGCATCAACGTCCTGTTCTCACTGACGGTAATCGCCCCCACGCTCATCGCCGCGCTCTATTATGGACTGATTGCCAGTGACGTTTATATTTCACAGGCAAGCTTTCTTATCTACAACCCACAATCACCACAAATCAGCGGCCTGGACGCGCTCCTGCGCACCACCGGCCTCAGTGGATCATCCCCAGGTGCCCTCGCGGTTCAAGATTACATCGGATCGCGCGCGGCACTGGCTCAGCTGCAGCAAGATCTCGCCCTCAGCAGACTATACGGCTCCAGCAAGATCGACCCATTCAATCGCTTTGGTGGGTGGATCTGGCCCAACACCAGCCGGGAAGAGCTGTTCAAGTATTACAAGGGAATGGTGACCGACGACATCAATACGTCCTCGAATATTTCCTCGTTACGCGTGGCGGCATACACGCCACAGGACGCCCTCAATATCAACCGAAAGCTACTTGCCCTGGGACAGAATCTGATCAACCAGCTGAACAAGAGGGCCAACGCGGACGCGGTCCGCTTTTATCTCACCCAGGTTTCCAGCGCCGAGTCCAGGGTCACCGATGCAGAACTGGCCCTGATGCGCTATCGAAATCAATCGGGCCTCTTCACCCCCGGGCCGCAGGCATCGCTCCAGTCTCAGCTGATCAGCAAGCTCGAAGATGAATTCCTTCGCGCCCAGCTTCAGCTGCGCCAAGCGAAGGCCAACACGCCACGCAACCCCCAGATTTCCGTGCTTGAAAGGGTCGTCGCCGACCTGCGCGCCCAGATAAGGCAACAAACAACCAAGCTGGCTGGCGATCCCCATTCGATCGCGAGCAAGTCGGCGGAGTACGAGCGCCTTGCGCTCAACAAGACATTTGCACAAAGAGAGCTCGCCGACGCCCTTGCGTCGCTGCAGCAGGCCCAGGTAGAAGCCCAGAAGCAGCAGATGTTCCTCGAACTGATATCCGCCCCAAGCCTCCCCGACCTGGCGCTTGAGCCGAAGCGCGCACGAAATACCGCTGCAGTGTTCCTGCTGGGGTTTATCGTGTGGGGAATACTGAGCATTCTCATCGCCGGCGTGCGCGAGCATCATGACTGAGCTATCGCATCCCGCTCGAACGAGCTTCCGCGAAAGCCTCGTGATTCAAGGAAGGGTTATCTGGGCCCTCCTTCTCCGGGAAATCATCACTCGCTTCGGCCGTCACAACATCGGCGTTCTCTGGTTGCTGGTGGAACCGCTGCTCTTCGTGCTTGGCGTAGCTGCGCTCTGGTCCTTGGTGGAAAGCAAGTCCGTCGGCGTGGGAAGTGCCGCGGAGTTCGCGGCGGTGAGCTATTCGACGGTTCTGCTGTGGCGCAATCCATCCTCTCGAATGGTCAAGGCCGTTGAGGCGAACCAGTCGCTGCTCTACCACCGCTACGTGCGCCCCATGGATTTCTTCTGGGCCCGCATTCTGCTGGAATATGGCGCAGGAACTGCCGGCTTTCTACTGGTCTATCTTCTGTTCCTTGCGTTCGGCGTCACGCATTGGCCCTATGATGCGCTGACCATGATTCTTGGCTGGCTCCTGATCGCCTGGTTTTCCTTCTCGTTTTCACTTTTTACCGCAGCCATTTCGGAGCTTTCCGAGGCCATCGAAAAGATCTGGCACGTCGTGCTCTATTTCATGCTGCCGATATCAGGGTCATTTTTCCCGGCTTACGTAGTTCCTCAGCCATTCCGCGACTATTTATTGCTGTCGCCCCTGGTTGATGCCACCGAATATTTCCACCATGGCTATTATGGCCCGCGCATGCCAACCTATTACAACATGGGCTACCTGATTGCTGTCAACACCCTTTTCACGTTGATCTCCCTTTCCATGGTGAAGATTGTCGGGCGCCGTGTACAGCCAGAATAGGCGCTCTGCGCCGTCTGAGTACCCCCAGGAATCTATCAAGTCGGCCCATGTCGCAGCAACGTTCAAACGGATCGCCTCTGGCATCGCCCTCTTTGCGCGCGGCGCGAAGGCCCGGCCCCATTGTCCTGGAAGGGCTTCGGCATTCATACAGAACGCATGCGGGGAATCGGACGGTGCTCGATGGCATCTCGCTGCGCATCAATCCTGGAGAAAAGTGGGGCATCCTTGGCCGCAACGGCGCCGGAAAGTCCACGATGATCCGCCTGATCAGCGGAGCCGAACTGCCGACCGAGGGGGCTGTTCGAAGGGGAATGACCGTCAGCTGGCCGCTAGCCTTTGGTGGCGCCTTTCAAGGCAGCCTGACGGGGCGGGACAACTTGCGCTTCATCTGCCGGGTTTATGGGACCGACTTCGACCAGGCACTTGAGTTCGTGGAGTCGTTTGCCGAACTCGGAACTTATCTTCGCGAGCCGATCAAGACGTACTCCAGCGGCATGCGATCGCGCCTTGCGTTTGCGATATCCATGGCCGTGGAATTCGAATGCTTCCTGATCGATGAGGTGATTTCAGTTGGGGACAGCCGCTTCCATGAAAAGTGCGAAGTCGAACTCTTTCAGAAGCGTGCGGATCGCGCCATGATCATCGTATCGCACATGCCACACTACATTCTTCATCATTGCGATCATGCCGCGGTTCTCAATGACGCAAGGCTGCACTCCTTTGGCGACGTCCAGGAGGCTATCCGATTTTATGAAGCGCTGTAGGAGCCCCTCGTGGCGCACCTGTTCGAAACCGACCATGCAGGCCTGGATTTCCAAATGTCTCGCCTCAGTTTCAGCGTACTCCAGCCCCTTCCGCAATGAAAATGGAACCCCCAGCGCCGCGCGCATCGGTGTATGCGATCAACTTGAGCGCAGCGGCATACGAAAAGGCCCATGCTCCGGTCTTTCACGCATGGTTGCGTCTACCCAAGGCGGAAAGAGCCGAGGCGTTGAAGGACCGCTACATCTTCTACTCCTACTGCCATGGCGTCGCCCCCCATGTAGCGGAGATCATGAAGTACGACTTCTCAGCTGCTGCGGCATTTGTCGCGGATGCGCTCGATGAAATCGAGAGTCTTGCGGCCGGAGGCGGCACGGCCTTCGCGGAAGAGTGGTTCGGGGGCCTCGAGACTCTCGTCGACAGCCTGGGCAGGCTGAATTTCCACGCCGAGGCCCGCCAGCTCGTCGAGCTAGGCTCCCGCACCGGCGTGCGCAAATTTCCGCGGCTGGCGCAGTCACTTGCCGTTCATGCGGCATTCCTCGACACCCTTGCGGGTCGGCGTGACAGCGCGCTGCAGACCGCGCTTGCACTGTCCCAGCGTCCCTATCTCCTGCCCAGCCGGCGAGAGCTTCCACACGTCTGCTTTCGGCTGATGCACATCCTTTCGGGGGCAAACAGGCTCCGGGAGTATCGCCTAGTGCTCTGGACCGGAGTCGCATTGCCCGAAACCCCAGCGAGCTTGCGCGACGCATTCGCCACGCAGATCAGCCGAACCTATCGTGGCGTATTCAGAGCCCTCATCAGCCACGAAGTCGCTTGGAAGTTCCGCGCGCCGCTGGCGCTGGCGGCTCTCGCAGGCGCCGCGTCGCGCACGGCCTTGCTCCGTGTGCTGCGCGTCGATAGCGCGTTCCGCGGAATGCACCTGCTGCTCGTGCTCATCCTCAGCCGCTTCGGCTATCGCCGCAACGAGCTATTCCGACAGATCAACCGTGATGCGGTAGACGAGGACCGCCGGCAGCCGCCCCGCCCAAGGTTCCTTGCCGGGCTCAGGCAGCGCGAGCCGCGACGCCAAGCGCGACGCATCCTGGTGACCCGTGCCATGGGCGGCATCGGCGACATTCTGATGATGACCCCCGGCCTTCGCGCGCTCGCCGCCAAGTACCCGCACGCCGAGGTGCACTTTGCAGTCCCCAGAAACTTTCACGCTGTCCTCGAGGGGTTCCCACAGGTGCGGCTAATCGACATTGATAATGAGCCTCTCCGGCTCTCGGAGTACTGGCGCTGGATCAACTTGACCGACTGCCCGGCCGGCCGGACCGAGGCGCGCCAATACCCCAATGTCCGTACGAATCGGATCGAGATCTTCGCCAAGGCGATGGGGGTTTCCAAACGCAATCTCGGATCAACCGCCGGCTTCCTGCCTGTCTATCGGGTCACGCCTGACGAAACCACCTGGGCAACCACCAGGCTGCAAGAGCTCAACCCCCATGGGCTTCCGGTCATCGGTGTACAGCCGTTCGCAGCGGACAGTTACCGCAATTGGCCCCACATGGAAGCATTGGTGGCGGAACTTTCCCGCCGCCATCTCGTATTGGTATTCCATCATGAACGTCTCACCGGATTCGGCGCGCCGAACACGATCCAGATTGTGGAACCCATCCGCAAGAGCATCGCGCTGGCCAGTCGCTGCGAGAAGCTCATCGTCCTGGACTCGTCCTTCCTGCACTTCTCCGCAGCATTAGGGGTGCCGACCTACGCGATCTTCGGCGCCATCAGCGGGAAAGTGCGCACCAGACGCTATCCAAACGTGCGCCTCTTTGCCCCCAGCAAGCAGGAATTTCCCTGCTACCCATGCTGGAGGCATGAACATAAGCCGTGTCATCTTACAAATGGTCGGGAGAGCATTTGCCTACGCTCCATCACTGTCAAGGACGTTGAGGATGCGGTAACGCAGAACGACGCCAACTGGCATCCGCAAGATGTCTCCCGCTTCAGTCCAATCCGCTGGCTCCGCTACGGGCGAGAGTAGGCCCCAGACCCTTCTACCCCAGCAGCGGCCATCTAGCACAGATCTTTGCAAATCCGAGTCCAGATCAACGATCAACCATCGACATCTCTTCGCTAGCAGCATTCTTGAATTTCAACACCATTCACATCAATACGACTATGCCCACCGATATCACGGACTTCCATCAAATCATAGAACGCAAGCTCGATCGGATCCTGAACGACATTGACTTTCTCAAGCAACGGACGTCCGCATACCTCGGCAGGAATGAAGCTCTCACCTTTCTTGCTGACGAAACGCCCATCTTTGTGAACACAGACGATTTCGGCTGCCCCCTCAATTTTATCAATGGCGGAATGTACGAGGAGGACTATTTTCGGGTGTTTCAATCCTTCCGCGCCCCAAATCTTCCAATGCTTGACATCGGCGCAAACCTTGGGGTCTATTCAATTAGAATGGCGTCGATGCGCACCGGTCCCATTCATGCGTTCGAACCCATTCCACGAATTCGAAATCTCTTCGGCCGCTCGATTTTCCTCAATGGCTTTTCGGAGCGGGTAACCATCCATCCCTTTGCCGTCTCGGATTCGGCTGGCAAAGCACGATTGTCCATCCCCGGCGAACATGCGGGTGGAGCAACGCTGGAAGCGGAAGCCGCCGATGGGGCCTCGGTCGAGGTCGACGTTAAGCGCCTAGACGATCTCTTTGACTCTGATTTCCGATGCGGACTCGTCAAGCTTGACGTCGAGGGTCACGAGCTGCATGCACTACGCGGCATGCGCAACATCCTTTCACGATCGTCCGAAGCAGTTCTCATGTTTGAGAAATTGGCTGCCAATAGCGGCCTGGAAGGTGAATTGTTGTCTTACTTTGAAGAGTTAGGCTGGAGCTTATTTCATATCAATGGACGACACCTACGTGAGTGCGATCTGGCTGCCTTCAAGAACACCGGAGGTTATTTCATCGCCACAAGGAAATCCATCGTCGAGCGGGACGGATATGATAGAGATTTCTTTCACATTTATCCCTCCGATCTTAATATATTGGAAGGCTCACTGAGTGAGAACTCGTGGCGCATCAACTCCACATCAGATGGCGGCAATGTTCTCGTGCATGGGCCTTACTGGTGGCTACCGAGAGGTTACTACCGACTCACTATTGAAGGCTCCCTCAATTCACAGATACGCCTCGAAGTTTGCGAGAAATTCGGATACAAGGTCACGGAAATCGAACTGCAAGACGGAAATCTTCAAGCAGAATTTGCAGTCTATCGCGACCTCACAAAATTTGAAATCGTTCTCCGCGCGATCGACAAAAATCCAGTAGTCGCCTCAATGCATAAGGCGACATTCCGTCGCCTTGGTTGAAAGAAGGGGGGCGCGTAGACGCCACGTAATCGGACGTCAAGGCGTACGGTCATGTTCCCCGCACGCCTTCTACGGACATGCGGCGACCAGCTTTCCCAAGCCCGTCGCCGCGATGGCGATCCTGTTGCCATTTTCACTCCGATCGCTCGCCTAATTTTTGCCATGACATCGTTTGAAGAGAATGGAAAATCAAAGGTACTTATCGTTGGCGATGCAATGCTCGACAGGTACTGGTTTGGCGAGGTTGCACGGATTTCCCCAGAAGCCCCAGTGCCCGTGGTCAGAGTTGAGCGAACCGAGGATCGATTGGGTGGTGCGGCCAATGTGGCGCGGAACGTGCAGGCCCTAGGCGGGCAGGCCCTACTCCTCTCTGTGGTTGGCCACGATCAGGATGGCGTGATCCTTTCCGGGTTGCTGGCAGATTCGGCCATCAAGGCTAGCTTGCGCGTCGACAGGCAAATCACCACGACAACTAAACTGCGTGTCATCGGTCGACAGCAACAACTGCTTCGCATCGACTTCGAGGACAAACCATCTGGGCCGATACTTGATCTGAAGCTTCAGGATTACGAAAGGTTGCTTCCAAACTGCGACGTAGTGGTTTTTTCGGATTACAGCAAAGGATGTTTGACCCACGTGGACAGGATGATCCGGGCGGCCCGACGGCAGAAGAAGCCCGTGTTGGTCGATCCCAAAGGCACAGATTATTCAAGGTACCGCGGAGCGACCGTGGTGACGCCGAATCGGGCAGAGCTGCGCGAGGTAACCGGGCCCTGGATAGATGAAGATGATTTGTGCACGAAGGCGAGCAAATTGCGCCGTGAGATGGCATTTGATTGGCTGCTACTTACGCGATCGGAGGAAGGAATGAGCCTCTTCTCGGCGGCGGAGCCTCTGCACGAAGCAGCGATTGCGCGAGAAGTATTCGACGTCAGTGGTGCGGGGGATACCGTCATCGCGACCCTCGCGGTGATGGTGGCTAGGGGTTTCGATGTCGAGGATGCGATGCGCATTGCAAATCGCGCTGCCAGTGTCGTCGTTGGAAAGCTTGGCACGGCCACCTGCTCACTTGACGAGTTGCAGATGGCGTTGTGAATGGGCGGAGCATCGCGCTGGATCACGAACACGAGGCGGGTAGATCTTTGGACTCATCAAGAGTGCTTATCGATGTGACCCGGCCGGCAGCACGGCTGCTCGATGGGAAGCGCCCGACCGGTGTGGACAGGGTCAGCCTCGCCTATCTCCGCAGATTCAGTGATGCCGCCGCCGCAGTCGTACGCGTTCGCGGTCGATGGTTGACCTTGCCTCCAACGTCTAGCAAGCGATTGTTTTCCGCCTTGCTGGGAGAATCCGAGCAGCCGGTCGGAGTCATTCATCGACTGATCGCGCAGGTCTACCTGCGCCCTTGGAGCGCCCAGGAGGGCAGCATGCTGCTCAACACCGGCCACAGCGGGCTGGACGACCCGAGGTACGCGGCCCAAGTGCGCAAGCGCGAACTGCGCCCGGTGTACTTCCTGCACGACCTGATTCCGATGACCCACCCGGAATACTGCCGAGCGGGGGAGGCTCAGCGGCACGCGCGGCGGCTCGAGACCATGCTTCGCCACGGCGCCGGGCTGGTGCTGAATTCGCAGGTCACGCTGGAACACCTACATGCGTACGCCGCGCCGCTCGGTTGGAGACTTCCACCGCACGTGGTCGCCCATCTTGGCACCGCAGTGCTCGCCGGGGGCGGCCCGCCGCCGCTGCGCTCGCCCTACTTCGTCGTGCTGGGCACGATCGAGCCGCGCAAGAACCACCTCCTGCTCCTGCAGGTATGGCGCCGCCTGGTCGAGCAGGCAGGCGAGAGCGCGCCTACGCTGGTGTTGATCGGTCAGCGCGGCTGGGAATGCGAGCAGGTTCTGGACCTGCTGGAGCGTTGCGACGCACTGCGCGGCAAGGTGATCGAGCGCAATGGCTGCGACGACAACGAACTGGCAACCTGGCTGCACCACGCCCGCGCGTTGCTGTTTCCCTCCTTCGTGGAAGGCTTCGGCATGCCGCTGGTGGAAGCGCTGCATGCCGGCGTGCCCGTGCTGGCCAGCGACCTGCCGGTGTTCCGCGAAATCGCAGGCGACGTGCCGGACTACCTCGACCCGCTGGACGGCCCCGGCTGGCGCCGCGCCGTGCTGGATCACGCCCGCGCGGACAGCCCGCTGCGCGCCGCGCAGCTGCAGCGCCTGCGCGGTTTCCAGGCGCCGACCTGGGCCGCTCACTTCACCACCGTGGAAGCTGCGCTGCGCGACTGGAAGCTCCTGCCCTGATTGCGGCGTGCCGCGGCCGGCGGCGCTTGCTCGCGAGTGGGCCCTGCCCGGGTGCTGCGCGCGGGCCTCGCTCAAAGCTCGGCGACTGCCCCGTCGGACTTCCGCAAAGGCATGACCACCCATGCCGATCACACGATATGGCAGGATGTGTACCGTCCGAGCACACATGCGGGTGACGTGTACCGGAAGCTGACGGTCATCGATGACGTGCTGATCGTGTCCTTCAAGGAGCGTTGACCATGAAGTGCCCTGTTTGCGGTGCGGGGGAGCTGATCCACGACACGCGCGACCTGCCCTACACGTACAAGGGCGAAACCACCATCATTGCGGCGGTGACGGGGGACTTCTGCCCGGCTTGCACCGAGTCGGTTCTGGACGCGGCGGAATCGAATCGCGTGATGCGCGAGATGCGCGCGTTCTCCAGGCAGGTGAACGCGGCCATCGTCGATCCCGGCTTCATCGCGAACGTGCGCAAGAAGCTGGACCTTGACCAGCGCGAAGCCGCTGAAATCTTCGGCGGCGGCATCAATGCCTTCTCGCGCTACGAAAACGGCAAGACCAGGCCGCCGCTGGCCTTGGTCAAGCTGTTCAGGCTGCTGGAACGACACCCCGAACTGCTCGACGAGATCAAGACCGCCTGACCGGCCGGGCCTTTGTTGCCGGGCCGCAGCCCGGCATCGACCCACGCACGCAAGCACGCTCGCTTGCCCGCGCCGTGCGTCAGAACCGCGCCTGCAGGCTCAGGTAGACGTTGCGCGGCAGGTTGGCGTAGATGTACGGGTTGCTCGAACTGCCGCCGTAGCTGACGTCGTAGCGCTTGTCGAACAGGTTGTCGACGTTGAGGTCGAGCACCAGTTGCTGCAGGCCCAGCGCGTGCGGCGCCACCGTGTAGCGCAGGTCGGCGGTGCCGATGGCGTGCGCCTGCACGGGTGCGGTGGCGTAGTTGGAGAACACGTAGTAGGACTCGCCCACGTAGTTGGCGCCGAGCGCGAAGCGCCACGGCCCCTGGGTCCACACCCCGCCCAGCGCCAGCGTGTGCCTGGGCGCGTAGGGGAACGGGGAATTCTTCGTGTCGATGTGAGCGTTGAGCAGGCCCAGGTTGGCGTACAGGGCCAGGGCCCGCGTGAGCTGCAGGTTGTTCTGCCATGCGACGCCTTCATTGAGCGCCGTGCCCGCGTTCTGCAGCTGCGAGCTGTTCACGCCGGCGATCACCACGTTGTTGGACAGGATGTAGTTCTGGAAGTCCACGCGGAACACGTCGAGCTGGCCGTTCCACGCGCCGCGCTTCCAGATGGCGCCGGCGTCGTACAGCCTGGCCTTCTGCGGGTCCAGGTTGGGATTGAAGCTTCCGCTGTAGAACTGGTTGTAGGCCGGGGGCTCGGAGTTCTGGGTGTAGTTGGCGTACACGTTGAGTCCGTCGGCGATGCGGTAGTTGACCCCGAGCGACGGCATCAGCGTGGAGAAGTCGGTATGGAAGTTGCCGGTCTTGCCCTGCGCCAGCGCGCCGAGGTTGGTGAAGTCCCGCGTGGTGCTGAGGTATTTGAGGCCGCCTTGCAGGGTCAGCGCGGGGGTGGCGCGGTAGGTCAGCTGGGCATAGGGCTCGGTCAGCCTGGTCGACACCGGCTCGACGTACGAGGAGCCCGCGTATTGCCCGGTGGCGTAGGGGAAGTACTGGCTGTCGTGCCGGGTGTCGTTCTGGTTGTACCAGAGCCCGGCTTCGAGCCCGAGGTCGGCGCCCAGCGGGGTGAGCAGCTTGAACAGGTTGCCCACGCGGCGCGTGCTGTTGATGCCGTGGGTCACGAACAGGCCGCCGGAGGCGACGCTGGCCACCGTGCCGCCCGGCAGCAGCAGCCTGGACGACGCTGCCGAACTGGCGCCGCCGCCGAAGCCGTTGCCGCGGTAGTAATACACCTGGTCCGACACCGTGGTGCTGCCCAGCGTGGCTTCGTATTTCACGTAGCCGAGCCAGTTCTGGTACTGGTTGTAGTGGAAGTCGGGCGAGCCGGCGTTGTACTTGCCGCCCACCACCGCGGCTCCGCGGTAGCTGTTGCAGCGCTCGCCGTACTGCGCCAGGTCGGCGGCGGTGCAGCCGCCGTAGTAGCCGAAGTCCTGGTTGTTCTGGGTGTAGAAAAGGGTCAGCGCGCCGGGGCCGATCTGGCTGATGCTCTTGAACAGGTATTGCTTCTGGTCGCTGGGGGTGTTGTCGAAGTAGCCGTCGCTGTGGTTCTTGTTGGCGTAGAACCACAGCGCGGTGGGCGCGCCGGTGTTGCCGCCCAGCAGGCCGGAGTTCACCAGCAGGCCGCCGTTGTACTTGCCGAAGGAGCCGGCGCCGGTGTAGAGCGTGGCCGAGGGCCTGGCCGACGGGTTCACGCTGTACAGGTTCACCGAGCCGCCGAAGGCCGCCACGCCGGGAATGGCCGCGGAACCGGCGCCCGGCAGGTAGCCGATGGAGCCGATCAGCTCGGTGGGGATGAACTCGTTGGTGTAGATCGTGTAGTTGTCGTTGTCGTTGAGCGGGATGCCGTCCAGGGTCCAGTCGACCAGGCTCTTGTTGAAGCCGTTGATGTAGACGTTGTCCCCGTTCTGGCTGTCGCCGCTGCTCACGACCACCACGTTGGGCATGTTGTTCAGGGCCTGCGTGAACGACGCCGTGGGGTTGAGCTGGCGCAGCTGCCCCGCCGTGATGCGGGTCTGCGCCTGCGTGGCCGTGGGCGTGAATTGCTGCACGTGGGCCAGCTCCGCGGCGGGTACGTAGTCCACGGTGACGGCAGGCGCCTGCAGGAAGAAGTGGCCGGTCCCGCCCGGGCTGGCGGTCGAGGCTTGCGCCTGCACCTCGCCGAGGGACGTGGCGGCGTGGGCCGCGGCGGGAGTCAGCGCCAGCGCGATGGCGAGGCTGGAAAGGCGAAAGGCGGAACGGTTCGGATGGGCGGCAAGCGGTCGGCGGAGCATGGGTGCGTGTTGTGCGTTATGAAATGAAAAAATGCAGCAGCACGCATTCTTGTGTCGGTTTGTGAAGATTTCTTGCTGGATTCTTGAAGGTTTCGTGAATTTTCTGCACCGGGGGATTCAGTCGTCGTCGTCGCTGGCCATCAGGCTGGACAGCGGGCGATGCTCGCGTCGGCTGAGCTGGCGCACATGGGCCAGCATGCGCGCGTAGGCCTGCGGACCGCGGCTGGCCAGCCAGATCTGGCGCATCTGCTCGGGCCCGTCGACCTTCAGCAAGGTGGTGGCGCCGAAGCGCTGGTCGCCGCGCAGCGCGACGTGGGCATCGGCACCCGCCACCGGCAGCTCGCGAAACGGCGAGCCGGGCTTGCAGGTTCCGGGGTTGCGCCGCGCGCGCAGCCGCAGCGGGCGTACCGCGAAGGGCGCCGGGTCGGCGTGTTCGCGCCAGATTCCGTCGAGCACCCGCGCGCCCTGGTCCCACTGGGACATCGGCGGCACGCCGGCCACGGCCTCGATGGTGCGCAGCAGGTCCACCTGCGACAGGTGCGCGCCCACCAGCCGGCCCGGCGCGACCCAGGGGCCGTAGGCCAGCGCGAAGGTGCGATGCGCGTCCACGTGGTCGGCGCCGGACTGGGCGTCGTCCTCGGTGAGCAGCACCAGGGTGCTGCTCCACTGCGGCGTGCGCGACAGTGCGTGGATCACGCGGGCGGTGGCCTGGTCGTTGTCGGCCACGTAGGTGTCGGGGCTGGGCATGCAGGGCGCGCTGCCGGCTGTGTGGTCGTCGGGCAGCCACAGGTAGGTGACGGTGGGCAGGGAATGCGCGTGCAGCCACTGCTCGAACAGGCGCGCGCGCCCGGTGTCGAACACCTCGCGGTCCCAGGCCGGGTAGTCCACCGCCATGTGCGCGCGCATCGCCGGCGCGATGCTGCCGGAACGGTCGCGCGACGCGAACTCGCCGAAGTCCTCGAAGGACACGCCGTGGGCCAGCAACTGGTCGAACAGGAAGCGCCGGCTGGGGTAGCCCACCCAGGGGTTGCTCCAGTGCGCCAGTTGCGACAGGTCGGTGTAGATGGCGAAGGCGTCGTGTGCGTCGCGCGCATCGGGCGCGAGCGACTGGGTCCAGCCGGAGTTGGCGATGTAGCCGCGGTTGGAGTAGTACAGCGGCCAGGTTTTCTCGATGAAGTCGGAATCGGCTCCCGCGGTGGTCCACTGGTGGCCCTGCGACGTGACTTCGCCGTCGGCGTAGAAGTCGGTGAACAGCGCCCCGCCGCGCGCCAGCGCGTACAGGTTGGGCAGCTCGCGGGGGCCGTACAGGGCCAGCTTCGGGTCGGCCCGGGAACCGGCCGCGGCGTAGTCGCCCAGTTCCTCGTCGAAGGTCTTGTTCTCGCGCAGGATGAACACCACGTGCCGGATGTGCGCATGCAGCCAGGCCGTCGCCCGGCGGTTCGCGGCGCGTCGCTCGGCACGCTGGCCGGGGGCCATGCCGGCGTCGCTCAGCGCCTGCCGGGTCCATTGCGCGGCGTGAGTGTCGACGGCGGCCAGCGGCACGCGCTGCAGCAGCCCGTGCATGGAACTGCCCACCCACTGGCGCTGCAGGTTCGGGCCGCTGCCCATGCCCTTGGTGCTGACGATGTCGAGCATGCCGTCGTGCACCGCGAGGTCGCCGGGCGACCAGCCCGTGGGAACCAGCGCCACGCGCCTGCCGCCGGGCAGCTGGTACACCGCGACGTCGTTGTCGCCGGCGTTGGCCACGTACAGGCGCGAGCCGGCGATGGCCAGCGCATCGGGCATGGCGCCCGGAGCGGCCCCGGCATAGGGGCTGTCGTCGAGCACGCGTACCGCGCGCAGCGTGCGCGTGTCGACGGCGACGATGCGGTCGACGTTGGTGTCGGCCACCCACACGCGCGCGCTGCCGGGCTCGGCGGCCATGGCCGTCGGGTGCACGCCGGCGGCGGTGCTGCGCGGGCCCAGCGCGGGGCCGGTGGCGATGCTGCCGAGCACCTTCCAGGCCCTGGGGTCGACCACGGTCACGCCGTTGCCGCCCCAGTTGCTGACCACCAGCCGGCGCCCGCCGTCGGCCAGCACCACGCCGTAGGGGTAGCTGCCCACGTGCAGGTAGCGCACCTGGCCGCTGCGCAGGTCGATGCGGGCCAGGCTGTTGGACAGCATGCCGGTGACGTAGGCGTAGCGGCCGGAGGGGTCGAGCGCGACGCCGTCGGGGTAGAAATGCCGCGGCTGCTGCCAGTTGCCGGCGTATTGGTAGGGGTACTCGTCGGACGGAAAAGCCTGCCAGCGCAGCGGGTAGCGGCGCTGCACCAGCAACTGGTCGCCGTCGCGGCGCAAGACCAGCAGGTCGTCGCTGTCGCCGCCGGCGACGAACAGCGTGCGCCCGTCGGGCGACGCCGCCATGCCCTGGAACAGGCTTTGCCGCTCCACGCGGTCGGCGCCCTGCCCCGCGGCGCCGGCGCGCCGGCCCTGGGCGATGGTGGCGCCGGGGCTCGCCGGCCGGGCCTGCACGAAGGCGTCGAAACCCGAGGCACGGCGCAGCTCGGGGGTCTGCTCGAACAACTCCACATGCTGCACCCGGCTCGCGCCGGTTTCCAGCACGGCCAGCGAATCGCCTACGGGCAACACGCGCACCGGGAAGTTCGCGGTGGCCGCGAGCGCGCCCACCGGCGTGAGGCTGCGCCCGCTGGGCAGCACCGCGCTGGGGCCGACGGGCGCTCCCGCGGCTGCCGCCGGCACGGCGGCGCCGAGCAGGCCGGCAAGGAGGGCGGGACGGATGCTACGAAGGCGGCGGATCATGGCGGCTTGGAGGCGGTCACACGGGGCCTCCACCCTACGCGCGCCGCGCAACGGGCAGATGACAGTGCGCCACGCGCTGCCGAGTCCTTCGGACACGCGATGCCCGTATAGTCCGCCGATGCCCACCTCCCCTTCGAGCGTGCTGTACGTCCACGCCTTCCCGCTGTGGAAGCACCGGTTCGTGCGGCGCTGCTTTGCGGGGCGGCGCGTCGTGTTCCTGCGCGAGGGGGCGCCGCTGCCGCGGCAGGGCACGCTGGTGCTGTGGGGCATGGCCGCGGTTCCGCCGGGCCTGGCGCCCGACGTGCAGGTGCAGCGCATGGAAGACGGCTTCCTGCGTTCGGTGGGCCTGGGGGCCGAGCTGGCGCGGCCGCTGTCGTGGGTGGTGGACCCGCACGGCATGTACTACGACGCTACGCGGCCCTCCGGCCTGGAGCGCCTGCTGGCCGACACGGAGTTCACGCCGCAGCTGCTGGCGCGTGCGCGCGCGCTGCGCGAGCGCGTGGTGCGCGAGGGCTTGAGCAAGTACAACGTGGGCAGCCAGTCCTGGCACCGCCCGCCGGGCGCGCGCCACGTGGTGCTGGTGCCCGGCCAGGTGGAAAGCGATGCCTCGCTGGCCTGGGGCGCACCGGGGCTGCGCGGCAACCTGGAGCTGCTGCGCGCGGTGCGCCGCGAGCGCCCCGACAGCTACGTGGTGTACAAGCCCCACCCCGATATCCTCGCCGGGCTGCGCCTGCGCGGCGCCGGCGAGGCCGACGCGCTGCAGGCCTGCGACGAAGTGGTGGGCGACGTGCCCATGCCGGCCATGCTGGCGCAGGTGGACGAAGTGCAGGTGCTGACCTCGCTGGCCGGTTTCGAGGCGCTGTTGCGCGGGCTGCCGGTGGTGTGCCACGGCCAGCCTTTCTACAGCGGCTGGGGGCTCACCGCGGACCGCATGCCGCTGGCACGGCGCCGGCGCCGGCTGCAGCTCGACGAACTGGTGGCGACCACGTTGCTGCTGTACCCGCTGTACCTG
>JAJYTY010000263.1:2480-3853 GCA_021792835.1 Pseudomonadota bacterium | reverse complement strand
GCATTCAGCTATTGCCAGGCATAGGGGCGGCTGCGCGAAGGGGCATGGTCGGCGCGCCGGTGCGCCTGCAGCAGTCCCGAGAGTTCGCGCACCGCGTCGATGCACTCCGGGGTCTCGGGCAGGCTTCCCTGGCGCACCTGCACCAGCGCGGCGCGCGCGGCACGCAGGTGCTGGCGCCCGAAGGCGCTCCAGGACGCCTCGACGGCGTCGATGGCCTCGATCGCCCGTTGCGCGGCGGCGGCGCGCGGCAGGCTGCCGATGCGTGCCTGGGCCAGTACCCGGCGGGCGTGTTCGAGTTCCCCCAGCAGGTCGGTGTAGGTCTGCATGGCGTAGGCGTTGATGGTCATGGCAGCGGGCTCCTTCACGGATGGGGCTCTCGGGCCGACGCGGCCGCAGACGACGGCGGCCGCAGGCGACGTTAGCCGCAGGCCCGAGTTTGTGCGGAATTCCCGCAAGTTACGTATCCAATGTGTCGCATTTATTGCTGGAAGGCATTGGAAATACCTTCGTGCCACTTGCGCGTATGCTGGCGGTTCGAGCGCCGCGGCAGCGCGTGCGACCCGGTCGGCCGCACGCGCCGACGCACATCCGTCATGCAACAACTCAGACTGGGCGAACTGATCGGGGCCTTGAGCCACGCGCTGGACATCACCGAGGGCCAGCCGAGGGGACACTGCGTGCGCTGTGCCTACATCGGCATGGCGATGGCCGATCGGCTCGGGCTCGACGCCGACCAGCGCTGGGAGCTGTACTACACGCTGCTGCTCAAGGACCTGGGATGCAGCAGCAATGCGGCTCGCATCTGCGAGCTCTACCTCACCGACGACCTGCAGTTCAAGCGGGATTTCAAGCTGGTCGGCAGTTCGCTGCCGCAGGTCGCGCGCTTCGTGCTGACCCACACCGGGCTGCGCGCCGGACTGGCCGAGCGTTTTCGCGCCACGCTGGACATCTTCCAGAACGGCCAGGACATTTCCCGCGACCTGATCCAGACACGCTGCCAGCGCGGCGCCGAGATCGCTCGCCAGATGCGCTTCGGCGACACGGTGGCCGCGGGCATCCATGCGCTCGACGAGCACTGGGACGGAGGCGGCAAGCCCGACGGCCTGGCGGGCGACGCGATCCCGCTGGCGGCGCGGATCGCGCTGCTGGCCCAGGTGGTCGACGTGTTCCACACCTCGGGAGGTGCGCAGGCGGCGTTGCAGGAACTGCGGCTGCGCAGCGCCAGCTGGTTCGACCCCGCGCTGGTGCGCCTTTTCGAGCAGGTCGCCGACGAGGCCTTCTGGTCGGGCCTGCGCGCTCCCGACCTGCCGCAGCGGGTGCATGCGCTGGAGCCGGCGCAACAGCGCGTGCCGCTGGACGACGACTACCTGGAC
>JAJYTY010000263.1:0-2470 GCA_021792835.1 Pseudomonadota bacterium | reverse complement strand
ACGAGATCGCCGAGGCCTTCGGCCAGATCATCGACGCCAAGAGCCCCTTCACCGCCGGCCACAGCGCGCGCGTGGGGCTGTACGCCGACCTCATCGCCGACGAATTGGGGATCGACCCGGCACGCCGGCGCTGGCTGCGCCGCGGCGCATTGCTGCACGACATGGGCAAGCTGGGTGTCAGCAACGCCGTGCTGGACAAGCCGGGCAAGCTCGACGAGTCGGAGTGGCAGGCGGTGCGCATGCACGCCCTCTACACCGAGCAGATCCTCAGCGGCATCGAACCCTTCGCCGAACTGGCGCGGGTCGCCGGCGCGCATCACGAGCGCCTGGATGGCGCCGGGTACCCGCGCGGGCTGCGCGGCGATGACATCCCGCTGGAAACGAGGGTGATCACCACTGCCGACATTTTCGACGCCATTTCGGCCGACCGACCGTACCGGGCGGCAGTACCGGTCGAGCAGACCCTGGACATGATGCAGCGCCTGGTCGGCAGCGCGCTCGACCAGCGCTGCATGCGGGCCTTGCGCCTGGCGGTCGAGCGGGTAGAGTCCGGGCTGGTCGCGGGCGCTGCGCGCAGCGCGGCCGCCTGAAGCCGCGGCAGCGGCCCATCGTTCCACAAACAGGAGGCTGGCAGGGCATGGACATCCAAGGGCAGAGCGCGTTGGTCACCGGGGGCGGCTCGGGACTGGGGGAAGCGGTGGCGCGGGAGTTCGCGCGCCAGGGCGCGAGGGTCGCGGTGCTGGACCTGGACCCGGCGCGCGCGCACGCGGTCGCCGCCGACATCGGCGGCATCGCGCTGGCGGCCGACGTCGCCGACGGCCAGGCGCTGGCGCGGGCGATCGAGCGGGCCGAGGGCGCGCACGGCGCGCCGCGGCTGGTCATGCACATGGCGGGAATCGCCGGTGCGCGCCGGGTGGTGTCGCGCGACGGGTCGCCGGCGCCGCTGGAGGACTTCGAGCGCACGGTGCGGGTCAACCTGATCGGCAGCTACAACGTCGTGCGACTGTGCGCCGCGCGGATGGCCGCGCTGGCGCCGCTGGGCGGCGAGCGCGGAGTGATCCTGCTGACCGCCTCGGTCGCGGCTTTCGACGGGCAGATCGGCCAGGCCGCGTACTCGGCCTCCAAGGGCGGTGTCGCGGCGATGACCCTGCCGCTGGCGCGCGACCTGGCCTCGCATGCGATCCGCGTGGTGACGGTCGCGCCGGGGCTGTTCGACACCCCGATGATGGCGTCGATGCCGCAGGAGGTGCAGGACTCGCTCGGCGCCTCGGTGCCGTTTCCCAAGCGCCTCGGGCGCCCGCAGGAACTGGCCGAGTTCGCGCTGCACGTGGCGCGCAACACCTACCTGAACGGCGAGACGGTGCGCCTGGACGGCGCGCTGCGCATGCCGCCGCGCTGAGTCGGCCCGGCGCGCGCGCAGTGCTCCAATAGGCGCATGAACCTCAAGCAACTCGAGTACTTCGTGCGCGTGGCCGAGGCCGGCAGCTTCAGCAAGGCCGCGCTGCTGCTGGACATCGCGCAGCCGGCGCTCAGCCGGCAGGTCCGGCTGCTGGAAACCGACCTGCGGGTGGTGCTGCTGCAGCGCACCGGGCGCGGCGTGGTGCTGAGCGCAGCCGGCAAGCGGCTGTTCGAACATGCGGTGGGGATCCTGCAACTGGTCGCGCAGGCGCGCGAGGACCTGGAGGCCGGGCGCGACGAGCCGGTGGGGCGCATTGTCATCGGCCTGCCGCCGAGCATGGGACGGCTGCTGACCCTGCCGCTGGTGCAGGGCTTCGAGCGCCAGCTGCCCAGGGCCAGGCTGGCGATCGTCGAGGGCCTGTCGGCGCACCTGATCGAATGGATCGCCAGCGGCCGGGTCGACATCGGCCTGGTGCTCAATCCGCAGAGCCAGGAGGCGATCGAGGTGCAGCCGGTGTTCGAGCAGCCGCTGTGCCTGGTCAGCCCGGCCGCCGGCGGCGAGGCCGCGCAGGCGGTGGACTTCGCCGATCTCGGCGGCTATCCGCTGGTCATCCCCGAGCGCACCCACGCGATACGGCGGGTGATCGAGAACCAGGCGGCGCTGTCGCGCATCAAGCTGCAGGTCGCGTGGGAGGTGTCGGGGGTGCAGGCGATGCTCGACCTGGTGCGCAGCGGCCACGGCCACGCCGTGCTGACCGCCGGCGCCGTGCTCGCCAGCGGGCACCCCGAGGACTACCGGGTGCGCGAGCTGCGCGGGCCGCGGCTGTACAGCCGGCTGTTCCTCGCGACCTCGGCGACCAAGCCGGCGTCGCCGCTGATGCGCCACGCCGGCGGGCTGTTGATGGAGCTGGCGCGCGCGCACGCGGGCGCCGGCGACCATATCAATTCGTGATAGCTGCTAGCTGGCGGCGATGCCTGGATGCGGGGGCGCCGGCTTGGGATAATCGGCCTCCGCCCTGCGGCCCGCGGGCCGGCGCGACCCCACCCATCCCAGAGACGACGAATGATCATC
>JAJYTY010000037.1 GCA_021792835.1 Pseudomonadota bacterium | reverse complement strand
GCAGATCGTCAGCGGCATCTTCCTGGCCATGCACTACAAGCCGGATTCGGCGCTGGCCTTCGGTTCGGTCGAGTCGATCATGCGCGACGTCGACTGGGGCTGGCTGATCCGCTACGTGCATTCCACCGGAGCCTCGGCCTTTTTCATCATCCTGTACATGCACATGTTCCGCGGCCTGCTGTACGGCTCGTACCGGCGGCCGCGCGAACTCGTGTGGATCATCGGCTGCCTGACCTTCCTGGCGCTGATGGCCGAAGCCTTCTTCGGCTACCTGCTGCCGTGGGGCCAGATGTCCTTCTGGGGCGCGCAGGTGATCGTCAACCTGTTCTCGGCCATTCCCGGGATCGGCCCGCACCTGGCGCTGTGGATCCGCGGCGACTACGTGGTCGGCGACGCCACGCTCAATCGCTTCTACGCCTTGCACATCGTGGCCATCCCGCTGGTGCTGGTGGCCATCGTCGGCAGCCACATCATCGCGCTGCACCAGGTCGGCTCGAACAACCCGGACGGCATCGAGATCAAGGAGAACAAGGACGAGAAGGGCAACCCGCGCGACGGCATTCCCTTCCACCCGTACTACACGGTGCACGACCTGTTCGGGGTCTCGGTGTTCCTGATCGTCTTCTGCTCGGTGCTGTTCTTCGCCCCGACCTTCGGCGGCTATTTCCTCGAGCACAACAACTTCCTGCCGGCCAACCCGCTGAAGACCCCGCCGCACATCGCCCCGGTGTGGTACTTCACGCCCTTCTACTCGATGCTGCGGGCCACCACCAGCGCTTCGGTGCACATCTGGATGGGCGTGGTGGGCGCCGCCGCGCTGCGTGCGGCGTGGGGCGCGCGCCGCAGGCCGTTGCGCTCGGCGCTGCTGGCCGCGGGAAGTGCCCTGCTGCTGTGGGCGATGGCCACGCTGGACGCCAAGTTCTGGGGCGTGGTCGTGATGGGCAGCGCGGTGCTGTCGCTGTTCGCGCTGCCTTGGCTGGACCGCTCCGCGGTGAAGTCGATGCGCTACCGCCCGCGCTGGCACCTGGCCATGCTGCTGGGATTCGCCACGGCCTTCGTCGTGCTGGGCTACCTGGGGGTGTCCGAGCCCTCGCCGGTGGGCTACTGGGTCAGCGTGGGCTGCACCTTCGTGTATTTCGGCTTCCTCTGGCTGATGCCCTGGTGGAGCCGCCTCGGGCGCTGCCGCGCCGTTCCTGAACGTCTGGTGTACCACCCGCACTGATAGGCCGCCATGCCCGACCACCTGCCCGAGATCCTGCGCCGCACCGCGGCGCGCCTGCTGCGCGGCCTGCTGCCGTGGCTGCTGCTGGGTGCCGCCACGGCCGCCTCGGGCGCCGAGGCGGCGCCCAGGCTGCTGCACGCGCCGTATCTGGTGGGCGACATGCGCGCGCTGCAGAACGGCGCGCATCTGTTCGTCAATTACTGCCTGAACTGCCACAGCGCGCGCTACATGCGCTATCAGAAGCTGCGCTCGATCGGATTGAGCGATGCGCAGATCAAGAAGGACATGATGTTCACCTCGAACCGCATCGGCGAGACCATGAAGATCTCGCTGACGCCTGCGCAGGCCAGCGAGTGGTTCGGCGCCGCGCCGCCCGACCTGTCGGTGATCGAGCGCGCGCTGGGTTCCAGCCGAGGCTCGGGAGCGGACTTTCTCTACACCTATCTGCTGAGCTTCTACCGCGACCAGTCGCGGCCGACCGGCTGGAACAACCTGCTGGTGCCGGGGGTGGCGATGCCCAACCCGCTGTGGCGCCTGCAGGGCGAGCGCGCGGCGCTCATGCGCATGCAGCCCGACCCCGGCGATCCCTCGCAGATGCATCCGGTGTTCGAGGGGTACCGCCAGCTCCGCCCGGGACTCTTGTCCGCGAAGATGTATGATTCACAAATTGCCGATCTTGTGGCCTTCATGCAGTGGATGGCCGAGCCGGCGCAGATCGAGCGCAAGCGCATCGGGGTCATGGTGCTGCTGTTCCTCGCGGTTTTCACCTTCATCACGTGGCGGCTCAAGACCGAATTCTGGAAGGACGTGAAGTAGACCGTCGTCGGCAGCAGCCCGCGGCCGCCGCCCGGCGGCGCGCGGCGCAAGGATCGAGGAATGTCCCCGGGGGTGAGGCAGCTCACTCCCTTTGCTTTTTCAGGAGCCGCATCCCATGATGGTGCTTTATTCCGGCACGACCTGCCCGTTCTCGCAGCGCTGCCGATTCGTGCTGTTCGAGAAGGGCATGGATTTCGAGATCCGTGACGTCGACCTCTTCAACAAGCCCGAGGACGTCAACGTGATGAATCCCTACGGCCAGGTCCCGATCCTGGTCGAGCGCGATCTCATCCTGTACGAGTCGAACATCATCAACGAGTACATCGACGAGCGCTTCCCGCACCCGCAGCTGATGCCCGGCGACCCGGTGGCGCGCGCCCGCGTGCGTCTGTTCCTGTTCAATTTCGAGAAGGAACTGTTCGTGCACGTCGGCGTGCTGGAATCGCGCGCTACCAAGGCCAACGAGAAGGCCATGGAGAAGGCGCGCTCCGCGATCCGCGACCGCCTGACCCAGCTCGCTCCCGTGTTCACGAAGAACCGCTACATGCTCGGCGACGAGTTCTCGATGCTCGACGTGTCGATCGCGCCGCTGCTGTGGCGCCTGGACCATTACGGCATCGACCTGCCGAAGTCGGCCGCGCCGCTGGCCAAGTACGCCGAGCGCATCTTCCAGCGCCCGGCCTACATCGAGGCGCTGACCCCGTCCGAGAAGGTGATGCGCAAGTGACGGCTGCGCCGCCTCCGGGCGGCGCGCGAGGTACCCGCCGATGAGCGATTCCGCGCAAGACCCCAGCTCGACCAAGCCGTACCTGCTGCGTGCGCTGTACGAGTGGTGCTGCGACAACGGCTTCACGCCGTACCTGGCGGTGCGCGTGGACGCCAGCGTGCGGGTGCCGCGCGAACACGTTCGCAACGGGGAGATCGTGCTGAACATCGGTTTCAGCGCGACCAACGGGCTCGACATGGGCAACGAGGACATCCGCTTCAAGGCCCGCTTCGGCGGCGTGGCGCGCGACATCGTGGTCCCGGTCAGCCATGTCACCGCGATCTACGCGCGCGAGAACGGGCAGGGCATGGCCTTCCCGGTGCCGCAGCCCGCGGCCGAGGGCGAGCCGCTGCAGGCTGCGCGGCCCGCCTCGCCGGCCCCGGAACAGCCGGGCGCGCCGCCCGTCGAGCTTGCTGCCGCCGGTCCGCGCCTGCACGCGGTGCCCCCGTCATCTGCCGAATCGGGAGCCCCCGCGCCACGCGACGACGACGAGCCCGAACCTCCGCCGCGCACACCCGGCCCGCACCTCAAGCGGGTGAAGTGATCCCGGCGCCGGAGAGAAACCGGTTTGCGCCGCTTTAGCTCAGCTGGTAGAGCAACCGCCTTGTAAGCGGTAGGTCGTCCGTTCGAGTCGGACAAGCGGCACCAAAAAACCGTTTAAAAACAACGATAAGGCCACCCGACGGCACGCGCGCACCTTCGAGGGTGTGAAGTTGGAAGCGGCGAGGCCGCTTCCCCAAAACGCTGAAGCATGGGGATCACCGCGGGGCCAGATCCTCTGCGGGCCCGTCCGGATCGGTGGCGCGGGCCGGGTGGTCGGATCTCCACGAGGAATGCCGGCGATTGAAATTCTGTTTGACAGATCCTGCAACACGGAACAGAATGCGCCATGATCCATTCGTTCGTGTGCGCGCAGACCGAGGCGCTGTTCCACAGCCAGCCCGTGCGGCGGTTCAGGAACTTCGAGCGGGTCGCACGGCGCAAGCTGCTGCAACTGCACGCTGCGACCGTGCTGGAGAGTCTGCGCATTCCTCCGGGCAACCATCTGGAGGCCTTGAAAGATGACCGAAAGGGCCAGCACAGCATCCGCATCAACGACCAGTGGCGAGTGTGCTTTGTCTGGAAGAGCGACGGCGCCCACCAGGTCGAGATCGTGGACTATCAGTGAGTATTGACCATGACCAAGCTGCTCGACGAGATTCACCCTGGCGAAGTCCTGCTGGAGGACTTCATGAAACCCATGGGAATCAGCGCCCGACAACTCGCTGCCGACATCGACGTGTCGCCCAGCCGCATCAGCGAGTTGGTGAATGGCGCGCGTCCCATCACGGCCGACACGGCGCTGCGCCTGGGCCTGTTTTTCAGCATGGAGCCTCGCTTCTGGCTGAACCTGCAGAGCGAGTACGACATGCGGATGGCCGTGCGGCAGACCAAGGCAGCCATCGAGCCGCGCATCCGCGTGTTCCACGCGGATGCTGCTTGATGGCCTGCGAAGTACCGATCGCTCAAGCGCCCGCCCGTTGAGCGCGCAAGCGTTCCTCTACGAAAGCTGACGCGCACGCAGGGCGCTATCCACTGGATCGACGCCCACGGGGCAATTGCGGCGGCGATCGCGTTGCCGGGCGGCGAGCCCCTGCTTCAGCTCTGCTGGGCGGCACAACGAGCGCGCTGGTCCGGGTCCTGGCCCTGACGCGCCGCAAGACGGGCGCAGGCAAGCTCCTGCACGAGATGCAACGCGTGCTGCCGCCCGCGGCTGGGTGCTGCGCTCAGGGAAAATACTCTCACATGTTTATATAAATATATTCAAAATTGTTGGATCGTGGCCCGATGCACGTCGAATGCTCCTCGGGCCACGGGAGCGCAACGCAGTTGTCCGACATCGACCACGCCATCATGTCCCCTTCATGGATCGCCCGGCTCGTCACCCCGGCGCTGCTGCTTGTCCGGGGGGACGGCGGCCACTGGAAAGTCACCGGGTGCAATGCCGCCGCCAGGGAGCTGGGCTTGCGCGCCGGAGTCGAGGTCTGCGCGGACCCGCTCGCCTGCAGGGTAGGCGCCCGAAGTCTTGCCGAACTGGCCGCGCAGATGGGCGAGTCCATGGCCGATTCCCTGTGCATCGAGGGGGAACTCGGCAGCGTGCCGTGCCGCGTGCACCTGTGCGCGGCGGGCGAGGCTTGCGCGGAGGGGCCGACCCTGCTGGTGCAGATCGACGATCTCACGTCGCGCCACTTCGCGGAAACCGTGACGCGCGAGATCATCAACATCGTCAACGGCTCCGGGCGGGTTCTGGGGCAGACGGCCGACAAGCTGCACGCGACGGTTCACGGCGTGGAAACCGGGCTGCGCACCACCGAGGCCAGCCAGACCGACAACGGCGTGCACGTCGAGGCCATGGAGCAGCGGGTCAAGGAGATCCTGGCGATCGCCGGGGACATCCGTTCCATCGCCTCGCAGACCAACCTGCTGGCACTCAACGCCGCGATCGAGGCGGCGCGCGCCGGCGAGGCCGGCCGCGGGTTCGCCGTGGTCGCCGACGAGGTCAAGAATCTCTCGCAGCGGGTGCAGGGGGCCACGCTGCGCATCGGCGATATCGTGGATGCGGTGCAGAGCGTCTCGGGAAGCATGCGCTCGGCGTGCCAGGCCTCGATGCACTCGGTCGAGGATTCGCGCGCGCTGCTGGCCGGATCGGAGTCCGACGTGGCCCGCATGCGGCGTGTCTCGCATGTGTCGAGCCTGCGCGCGGCCATCGGGGGGCACCGTCTGTTCGTGTTTCGGGTGCAGGGCGACCTGGAGCGCGAGCGGCCTTCCATCGCGCCCGAAGGCCTGGCCACGCACCGAAACTGCGGCCTCGGCGAATGGTATGAAGCCAACCGCGACACCGCGCTCGGCGAACTCGCGAGCTTTCGCAAGCTGGAAGCGCCGCACGCAAGATTGCACGAACAGGTCCACGAATTCGCGCGCCTGCTGCAGTGCGGGCAGCGCCGGCCGGCGCTGGAACTCATGGGCACGATCGAAAGGGATCTCGCCGCCACGCTCCAGGCGGTCGAGGAATTGGTCGGCGACATCGAACACCGACTGGGCTGATCGGCCGCTTCCACGGGGCGGCGCGTGCGCAGATGAAGTCATCCCGCAACCTGTTTCACACGCTGCTGCTCGGCATGGCCCTGCTCGGGCTGGCGATCGGCGCCGCGTTCCCCTTCGTCATGCTCCGCACGGGTTTCATGGCCCCCTCGGCGGTCCGCCCCCCCTTCATTGTCGCGGCGCTTTGCGCGGGGCTGGTCGCTGGGGGCATCAACTTCGCGCTCGCCGCGTCGATCGTGCGGCCGCGCCTGCGCGTCCTGGCCGCGCGCATGGAGGCGGTGCGCGAGGCCCTGCGCCAGGCCGCCTTCGCGGACAACCGGGCGCAGTGGGATCCCGAGCGCAGCGTGGTGCCCGAGCACGGCGACGACGAACTCGGCGTGGTCGCACGCAACTACAACGCGCTGCTGCGCGGCCTGCACGAGGCCCATCAGGTCGAGGAACGCATACGGGGCTTCACGCAGGCCCTGTCCAGCGAGCTCGACCTCGCCGAGCTGGGAGTGCGCGGCCTGGACCTGCTGGTGCGCAACACCGACGCGCAGGGTGGCGCGATCCTGCTGGAGCGCCACGGCGACTGGCAGCTGCTGGCCAGCCAGGGCCTTCGCGGCGCCGAGCACATCCGGCACAGTGCCGCCTTCGCCGACGCCTGCCGCAAGGCGCTGGGGCGGCGCATGGCGCTTGCGCAAGGGGTGACGGTCGATGCCGTGCTGAGCGAGTTCCGGCCGCAGGACGTGCTGCTCGAGCCGATTCGCCACAACGGCATCGTCCTGGGCTGGCTGGTCCTCGCGTCGTCCCTCGAACTGGCCGAGGAGGCGGTCCGACTGATTCCCGTCCTGCTGCAGGGGCTGGGGCTGGCCCTCAACAACGCCCTGTTGTATGACGACCTGCAACGCGTCGCGGCGCTGGACCCGCTCACCGGCGTGTACAACCGCCGCTTCGGCCTGCGGCGCCTCGAGGAGGAGATTGCGCGCGCGGCGCGGGTCCAGGGGCCGATCGCACTGGTCGTGCTGGACCTCGACCATTTCAAGAAGGTCAACGACAGTTTCGGGCACCTGGCCGGCGATCGGGTGCTGGTCCATGTGTCGCGCTTCTGCCTCGACCTGCTGCGCGACGGCGATCTGCTGATGCGCTACGGCGGCGAGGAATTCGTGGCCATCCTGCCGGGGGCTTCGCTGGCCGATGCCGCCGCGGTGGCCGATCGCATCCGCTTCGGCGTCGGGGCGGCGCCGGTGAAGACCGACGCGGGAATGGTCGCGGTCACCGTGAGCATCGGCGTCGCGGCCTGCTCGGGCGACGCGGCCATCGATCTCGAGGCGCTGCTGCATACCGCGGACAAGCGCCTGTACCGCGCCAAGGCGAGCGGGCGCAACCGCGTGGTCGCGACCGAGCACGCCTGAGGCGCGCGCCGCGGGCGCCGGGCGTGATGGAATAAAACCCTCGCCGCGGTCGTACATGGGGGTGTGTCCAGGCCGGGGCGTCCGCCCCGCGGGCGCGTCATTTCCCATTTCCGTCCCGAAGGAATTCCGTCATGAAAACCCTCCGCAAACTGTACGTCCCCGTCGTCGCGCTGGCGCTTGCCGGTACCGCGGCCAGCGCCTACGCCGCGTCACCCGCGCAGATGGCGCGCAACCGCATCGCCGACATCGCAGCCGGCAAGGTTTCCGCGGTAATGGCCCAGTACGGCGCCGATCCGGTGCTGGAGTGGGTGGGCGGCCCGCTCAACGGGCGTTACGTCGGGGCGGACAAGATCCGGGCGGTGTGGGCCAAGTTCGCCAAGGCCAACCCGATGCTGAAGGACTCGATCAGCCACGTCAGCGTGGCCGCCAACCCGGCGGGGGCCACGGTGAGCGCCGACGTGCGCTTCGTCGGCAAGGCGAAGATCCCGGTGCGCTACGTGCTGACCTACCGCATGGGCAAGCTGGTCGACGAGATCTGGCAGATCGATCCGAAGCTCGGCAAGGCCGGCGGTTACTGATCGCAACGACCACGCGCCCGGCGCGGCCCATGGCGTCCCGCGAACTGCTGGTCGAGCAGATTCCGCACCTGCGGCGCTACGCGCGCGTGCTGCTCGGGCATGCGCGCGTGGACGAGGCCGACGACCTGGTGCAGGACACGCTGGAGCGCGCCTGCGCCAGGTGGCAGCTGTGGCAGTCGCAGCGCAGCCTGCGGCCGTGGTTGTTCTCGATCATGCACAACCTGTTCGTCGACCAGCTCGCGGGATCGCCTCCCGCGCAGGCGCTGGACGAGGTCGACGAGCCGCAGGTGGCGGCGCAGCAGGAACTGCGCCTGGAAGCGCTGGGCATGCTGCGGCTGGTGCAGGAACTCGCGCTGCCCTTGCGCGAGGTGGTGCTGCTGGTGTGCGTCGAGGGCCTGGCCTATCGCGAGGCGGCGCAGGCGCTGGGAATTCCCATGGGGACCGTGATGTCTCGGCTGTCGCGCGCGCGCGCCCAATTGCAGCAATGGACCCAGCACACGACGGCGACCGGGGCGGCGGCGCGGCCCGCGCTGCAGGTCGTGGCGGGGAAGGCGCCATGAGGCATCCGCAGCCCATCGGTCCCGACGAGCTGGTCGCCTACGTCGACGGCGAACTCGATGCGCAGCGGCGCCGGGACATCGAGCAGCTGGCGCGACAGGACGCGGCGCTGGCGCGCCGCATCGAGGCCTTGCGTGAGCAGACCCTGAAGCTGCGCCAGGCCTTCGACCCCATGCTCGATGAAGCGGTCCCGGCGCGCCTGCTGCGCGGGGCGCGCTCGCGCAGGCCGCCCTGGGCGCAGGCGGCGATGCTGGCGGGCGCGCTGGCGCTGGGGGCCGTCGCGGGCAGCCTGGCGACACGCCTGGCTCCCGCGCCGAGCACGCTGCTGGCGCAGGTCGCACCGGACCGGGTGGGGCATTTCGTGCGCCAGGCGCAGCTCGCCTACTCGGTCTATACGCCGGACCCCAAGCGCCCGGTCGAGGTGCGGCAGCGCAGCGCGCTGGTCACCTGGCTGAGCCGGCGCATGGGGCGCGACATTGCGGCGCCGCAGCAACTGCCCTACGGCCTGCAGCTCATCGGGGGGCGCCTGCTGCCCGGCGCGCCGCGCCACCCGGCGGCGCTGCTGATGTACCAGGACGCCCGCGGGCGGCGGGTCACCGTGTACCTGCGCGCGATGGCCGATCCGACCGCCACGACGGAATTTCGCATCGTCGGCGAAGGCTCCGTCACCACGCTGTACTGGATCGACCGCGACTGGGGCTACGCGCTCAGCGGGGAGTTGCCGCGCGCGCAGCTGCTGCGAGTGTCTCGAGCGCTGTACCGGTGCTACTCGGGGAGCTGCGCCGGCTGAGCCGGGTACGCTGGCGCCGCGGCGTGACAAAGCCGCGAAGGCGTGAAATAGTTCGCAGCATCCGGCGGTCGATCCTGCTAGCGTTGAGCTCGGAGGACTCTCGCATCCATCCCGGTATCCCGTCGCGTTCGAGCCCAGGAGGGGCCCTGTGATGAGCCAACCAAGCACCCCGCAGCCGTCCGAGGTCGCGCAGCGCTTGCGCGATGACGTGGGGCAGCTGCCGATGCTGCCCGCGATGCTGCTGCGGCTGTCGGCCCTGGACCCGGAGCAGGCCTCGTATTTCGACGAAGTGCTGCGCCTGGTGCATGCGGACCCGGGTTTCGCGGTCCGGGTGCTGCGCATGGGCAACTCGGCCGGCGGTGGGGCGCTCAATCCGTCGCCGTCGATCGACATGGCGCTGATCCGCATCGGCGCGCGCTCGGCGGTGGAGCTGATGCTGGCGGAGGCCACGTCGCGCATGTTCCCGAGCAACGAGCGCTGGCAGCGCGACCTGTGGGCGCACTCGATCCTGGTGGCGAGCTACATGCGGCGTCTGGCGCCGATGGTCATCGACGCCAGGCTCGACGCCAGCCAGGCCTACCTGGCCGGCCTGCTCCACGACATCGGGCGCTTCCTCATGTTCGGCATGTTCCCGGACGCCTTCGAGATCGTCGAGGACGGCGCGTGGAGCGGCCCGCAGGGCCTGCTCGACGCCGAGATGCGGGCCTGCGGCTGCACGCATACGCAACTGGCCTACCTGGCGATGACGCGCTGGGGGCTGCCGCAGTCGCTGGCGCTGGCCGCGCGCGACCACCACCGCGACGAGATCGGCGCCGACGCCGCGAGCGATGAACAGGTGGGCCCGCTGGTGAGCCTGCTGCGCGACGTCGACTGGCTGGCCGTGCGCGTGGCGCGCGAGGGCCTGGCGTGGCTGCAGCAGCCGCTGGAGAGCTGGCAGGAGCTGGCGGCCACGCGCATGCACTCGCGCTACCGCGGGCGCCCGGAGGACGTGCTGGCCACGCTGCGCTCGGCCACTGTCGAGGCCAGTCGGCTGCTGCGCGCGCTGGGCCTCGACGACAGCGCCTTCGTGCCCGCGGCCTCGTAGCGTCCGGCGTGGCGCCGGCGCGGCGCGCCCGTGGTCACAGCGCGTGGCGCACCAGCCGGAAGTCCGGATCCTCGGCGAAGGCCTCGACGACGAAGCCCAGGCTGCGCATCAGCTTGAGCATCGCCGGGTTGTTGCTCAGCACCAGGCCCTCGATGCTCTTGAGCCCGCGCTCGCGCGCCACGTCCATGATGCCCTGCATCAGGCGCGAGCCGATGCCCTTGCCGCTCCATTCGTCGGCCACCACCAGCGAGAACTCGCAACTGCTGCGGTCCGGGTTGGTGATGTAGCGCGACACGCCGATGATGCGCTCGTTCGGCGGCGCCTCGGGATGCGCCGCGTCGATCTCGCGCAGCACGGCGACCAGCGCCATCTCGCGGTCGTAGTCGATCAGCGTGAAGCGCGCCAGCATCGACGGCGGCAGCTCGGCGCGCGTCGACACGAAGCGGAAGTAGCGGCTTTGCGGCGACAGCCCCTGCACCAGCTGCTGCAGCATGGAGCCGTCGTCGGGGCGCACCGGGCGCATCAGGTATTCGCCGCCGCCGGGCATCGGCAGCAACTGCTCGAAGCGCGCCGGGTAGGGCAGGATCGCCAGGTGCCGGTAGCGGTCGCTGCTGCCGGCCATCGCCGCCGGCGCGCTGTCGACCACGATGCGCGCGTCCACGGCGACCGCGCCGTGCTCGTCGACGATCACCGGGTTGAGGTCCATCTCGCGCAGCTGCGGCAGCTCGCAGACCATTTCCGAGACCCGCAGCAGCAGCTGCTCCAGCGCCTGCAGGTTCACCGGCGGCGCGCCGCGCCACTCGCCCAGGGTCTCCGACACGCGGGCGCGGGCGATCAGGCGCTGCGCCAGGAACTGGTTCAGCGGCGGCAGTTCCATCGCGCGGTCGCGGATCAGCTCGACCATCAGCCCGCCGGCGCCGAACACGATCACCGGCCCGAATGGGTCGTCGGTGACCAGGCCGACGAACACCTCGCGCCCGTGACGCGCCGGGGCCATCTTCTGCACCGTCACGCCGTGGATGCGCGCGCCCGGCTGCAACCGCGCCACCGTGCGCATCATCTCGTCGTAGGTATCGCGCGCCTGCGCGCCGCTGGCGACATTCAGCGCAACGCCGTGCACGTCGCTCTTGTGGCCGATGTCCGGCGAGTCGATCTTCAGCGCCACCGGGAATCCCATCTGGCTGGCCAGGAGCATGGCCTCGTTGCCGCTGCGCGCCAGCGCGGTGTGGGTCACCGGGACGTGGAAGGCGGACAGCAGCGCCTTCGACTCCATCTCGGTGAGCACGCTGCGGCGCTCGGCCAGCACGCTCTCGATGACCAGGCGCGCGCACTCCAGGTCGGGTGCGCCGAGTTCGCTCAGCGGCGGCGGGGTCTGCTGCAGCAGCTGCTGGTTCTGGTAGAAGGTGGCGATGTTGCCGAAGGCGCCGACGGCGGCCTCCGGCGTGCGAAAGCTCGGGATGTCCGCGGCGCGCAGCGCGGCGCGCGCCGACTCCACGGCCGCGGAGTCGCCCATCCAGCAGGCCAGCAGCGGCTTGCCGATGTTGCGCCGCACGCCGGCCAGCGCGGCGGCGGCCTGCGAGGGGTCGCTGCCCGGCTTGGGGGAGTGGATCGCCAGCACCCCGTCGACCCCCTTGTCGTGCGCGGCGGCCTCCAGCGCGACGCGGTAGTGCTCGGCGGTGGCGTCCTCCGACAGGTCGACCAGATCGCTCAGCGAGGCCAGCGGCGGCAACTGCGGGCGCAGCGCGTCGGCGCCCTGCGGCGACAGGCGGCCGAGTTCCAGGCCGATCTCGTTGACCCAGTCGGCGGCCAGCACGCCGGGGCCGCCGCCGTTGGTGACGATGGCCAGGCGCGGCCCCACCGGGCGGTAGCGCGAGGCCAGGCACTTGGCCGCCGAGAACAGCTCGACGAAGGAGCGCACGCGCACCGCGCCGGCGCGGCGCAGCGCGGAATCGAACACGTCGTCGCTGCCGACGCTGGCGGCGCTGTGGGTGCGCGCCGCCTCGCCGCCGGCCGGCCGGCGGCCGGCCTTGAGCACGATCACCGGCTTGGCGTTGGCCGCCGAGCGCAGCGCGCTCATGAAGCGGCGCGCGTTGGTGATCCCCTCCAGGTACAGGATGATGCTGTGGGTCTGCGCGTCGCTGGCGAGGAAATCCAGGGACTCGGCGATTCCCACCACCGAGTGCGGGCCCACCGAGATCACCGACGAGAAGCCGACGCGGTTCTGCCGCGCCCAGTCCAGCATCGAGACGGTGAGGGCGCCGGACTGCGACACCAGGCCCAGCGGTCCCGGATTGGCCAGCGGGCCGCAGGCGCTGGCGTTGAGACCGAGCGGCGGGCGCTGGAATCCCAGGCTGTTGGGCCCCAGCAGCAACACCCCGTCGCGCTGCGCGATCTCGCGCAGCCGGGCCGCCTGCGCCGCGTCGACCCCGTGCGAGACCATCAGCGCGCTGCGGCAGCCCATGCGGGCGGCGAGTTCCAGCGCATCGGGCGCCTGCTGCTGCGGCAGCGCGATCACCGCCAGGTCGGAATGCGCCTGCGACAGGTCCTCCAGCGTGCCGCTGGTGTGCAGGTCGACGAATTGCAGCCGCCCCTGGAATTCGGTCTGGCGCAGCACCTGTTGCACGGACACCACGGCGCTGCCGCCGGGCTCCCCGTCGGAGTCGCCGATGACCACGATCGACGACGGGGCGAACAGCGGGGTCAGGTAGTGCTTGTCCATGGCCTTGATTGTGCGCCGCGGTCCGGTCCGCGGGCCAGTCGCATAATGCGCTTCTCGACGGTTTCTTGCGCCATGACCCAGTCCGCTCCCCAACCCACCGATCTGACCGTGCACCGCGTCTCGCGCGTGCTGGAGATCGCCTTCGACGACGGGGCGTCGTTTCGCATTCCCTTCGAGCTGATGCGGGTGTATTCGCCGTCGGCCGAGGTGCGCGGGCACGGCCCGGGCCAGGAGGTGCTGCAGACCGGCAAGCGCAACGTGCAGATCGACGCGCTGGAGCCGGTCGGGCGCTACGCGGTGCAGCCGGTGTACTCCGACGGCCACGACAGCGGGATCTACACCTGGGAATACCTGTATTTCCTCGGCCAGGAGCGCGAGCGCCTGTGGCAGGAATATCTGGAGAAGCTGCAGCTGGCCGGGCTGGACCGCGACGCGCCGATGGGCGCCGCGCCGTCGGGCGGCGCCTGCGCCAGCCACCAGGGAGGCGGACATGTCCATTGAGTCGCCGGATCGCATCGGGGCCGGCCGGGCTGCCGAGGCCGGGGAATCGACCACGCATTTCGGCTTCGAGACCGTCGCCGAGGCCGACAAGGCGCGCCGCGTGGCGCGGGTGTTCGAGTCGGTGGCGCCGCGCTACGACCTGATGAACGACCTGATGAGCGCCGGGCTGCACCGCCTGTGGAAGGCATTCACGGTGCAGATCGCCGGGCTGCGTCCCGGCATGCGCGTGCTCGACGTGGCCTCCGGCACCGGCGACCTGGCGCGCGCCTTCGCGCCGCGCGTCGAGCCCGGCGGGCTGGTCGTCGCGACCGACATCAACGGCCCGATGCTCGAGGAGGGACGCGCGCGCCTGCTGGACGCCGGGGTGTGCGTGCCGGCGCTGCAGTGCGACGCCGAGCAGCTACCCTTCGCCGACGCCAGCTTCGACCGCGTCAGCGTGGCCTTCGGGCTGCGCAACATGACCCACAAGGAACGCGCGCTGGCCGAGTTCCGGCGCGTGCTGCGCCCCGGCGGGCGCCTGCTGGTGCTGGAGTTCTCGCGCCCGTGGGAGCCGCTGCGCCCGGCCTACGACTGGTATTCGTTCCAGGTGCTGCCGCGCCTGGGGCGCCTGATCGCCGGCGACCCCGACAGCTACCGCTACCTGGCCGAATCGATCCGCAAGCACCCCGACCAGGCCACGCTGAAGCAGATGATGGAGCAGGCCGGATTCGCCGGCGTGCAGTGGTACAACCTGAGCGCGGGGGTGGTCGCGCTGCACGTGGGCTTGCGCGCGTGAGCGCGGGCGAGCTTCCGGGTTTCACGGCCGCATCGCAGGCGGCGCTGCGCGCCGTCGGTGCGCTGCTGGACCATGTGCTGGCGCAGCAGCCGCAGGGGCGTCAACGCCTGCTGCCCCATGCCGGCAAGACCCTGCAGCTGCGTGCCGGCGCGCTGGACCTGCGCATGCGCGTCGGTGACGACGCCAGGCTGCAGCCGGTGCGCGACCAGGCCGCGGCGCCGGAGCTGCAGCTCGACGTCGACGTCGCGCGCTGGACGGCCGCGCAGCTGCGCGGGGGTGCCGAGGCCGCGCTGGCGGGCGTGCGCATCGCCGGCGACGCCGAGTTCGCGCAGGCCATCTCGTGGCTGCTGGGGCATGTGCGCTGGGACGCCGAGGCCGACCTCTCGCAGGTGTTCGGCGACGTGCTCGGGCATCGCCTGGCGCGCGCCGCGGCGGCCTCCGGCCAGCGCGCGCGCGAACTCGCGCGGCGCGTCGAGAGCGACACCCGCGAGTGGTTGCGCGAGGCCCCGCGTGGAGTCGTCGGGCGCTGGGAGCTCGACGACGCCGCGCGCGACGTGGCGCGCCTGCGCGACGGCGCGGCGCGACTGGAAAAGCGCGTCGAGGCGCTGCGCCGGCGCCTGCGCGCCTGAACGCCGATGCAACGCCTGCTGCGTCTGCTGCGCATCCTGCTGGTGGCCCGTCGCTACGGGCTCGACCAGCTCGTGCTGGGAGGTTTCCGCCACCGCTGGGTGCGCGTGCTGGCGCGGGTGCTGGCCTTCGGGCGCGATCTGGGCGCGCCGCGCGGCGAGCGCCTGCGCCTGGCGCTGCAGAGCCTGGGCCCGATCTTCGTCAAGTTCGGGCAGATGCTGTCGACGCGTCGCGACCTGCTGCCGCTGGACATCGCCGACCAGCTCGCAATGCTGCAGGACCGGGTCCCGCCCTTCGATTCCGAGGTCGCGGTGGGGCTGATCGAGAAGGCGCTGGGGCGCCCGCTGGAGCAGCTGTTCGCGCAGTTCGATCGCACCCCGGTGGCCAGCGCCTCGATCGCGCAGGTGCACTTCGCGGTGCTGCCGCAGGAGCAGGGCGGGCACGACGTCGCGGTGAAGGTGCTGCGCCCCGGCATGCTGCGCATCATCGACCAGGACCTGGCGCTGATGCGCCTGCTCGCCGGCTGGATCGAGCGTGCATGGGCCGACGGCAAGCGCCTCAAGCCCCGCGAGGTCGTCGGCGAGTTCGACAAGTACCTGCACGACGAGCTGGACCTGGTGCGCGAGGCAGCCAACGCCGCGCAACTGCGGCGCAACATGGACGGCCTCGGCCTGGTGCTGATTCCGCAGATGTTCTGGGAGCTTTGCCGGCCCAGCGTGATCGTGATGGAGCGCATGCGCGGCGTGCCGATCAGCCAGGTCGCCCGGCTGCGCGAAGCCGGCGTGGACATCCGCAAGCTGGCGCACAGCGGCGTGGAGATCTTTTTCACGCAGGTGTTCCGCGACGGATTCTTCCACGCCGACATGCACCCCGGCAACATCATGGTCAGCCTGGACCCGCAGACCTTCGGCTGGTACATCGCGCTGGATTTCGGGATCATCGGTACCTTGTCGGCCTACGACAAGGACTACCTGGCGCAGAACTTCATCGCCTTCTTCCAGCGCGACTACCGGCGCGTGGCCGAGCTGCACCTGGAGTCGGGCTGGGTGCCGCCCGACGTGCGCGTCGACGAGCTCGAGGCGGCCGTGCGCACGGTGTGCGAGCCGCAGTTCGAGCGCCCGCTGAAGGACATCTCGCTGGGACAGATCCTGATGCGCCTGTTCCAGGTGTCGCGGCGCTTCAAGGTGGAGATCCAGCCGCAGCTGGTGCTGCTGCAGAAGACCCTGCTCAATGTCGAGGGACTGGGGCGCCAGCTCGACCCCGACCTCGACCTGTGGAGCACGGCGCAGCCCTTCCTGCGCCGCTGGATGCGCTCGCAGGTGGGTTGGCCGGCGCTGCGCGAGCAGCTGCGTCGGGAGGCGCCGCGCTACGCCCAATACCTGCCGGCACTGCCGCGCCTGGTACACCAGGCGCTGGAGCACGGCCTGCACGGGCGCGAGCGCGAGCTGCAGCGCCAGTTGCTGGCCGAGCAGCGGCGTACCAATGCGTTGCTGCAGGGGCTGGCCGGATTCGGCCTCGGGGTGCTCGCGGTGCTGCTGCTGCTGGCGCTGTGGGACCTGCACGCGCTGTGAATCCGCGATGGCACTGCTGCTGATCGACCTTGGAAACTCCCGGCTCAAATGGGGCGTCGGCGACGGTGCCGGCGTGCCGGTGCACGGCGTGATCGCGCTGGAGGCCATCGAGTCCCTGGCCGACAGCGTGCGCGCGCGCTGCACGGCGCCGCTGCAGGCGGCGGTGGGTTGCGCCGTCGCCGGCCCGGCGGCCAGCCTGCGCACCGACGCGCAGCTGGCGCGCCTGGGGCTGCGCTGTCACTGGATCCGCTCGGTGCCGCGGCAATGCGGGGTGCGCAACGGCTACACGACGCCGGCCGGGCTCGGCGCCGATCGCTGGGCGGCGCTGATCGGCGCCCGCTTGCGCCACCCGCGGCGTGCCGTGCTGATCCTCAGTGCCGGCACCGCGGTGACCATCGATTGCCTGGCCGCCGACGGACGCTTCCTGGGCGGCGTGATCCTGCCGGGTTTCGGGCTCATGCTGCGCGCGCTGGAAATGGGCACCGCCGGGCTCAAGGTGCCGGAAGGCGAGCTGCGCGAATTTCCCAACAACACCAGCGACGCGCTGATGACCGGTGGCGCGCTGGCCATCGCGGGCGCCGCGCGCCAGATGTACGAACGCCTGGCGCGGCTGCACGAGCAGCCGCCGGTGGTGCTGCTGACCGGTGGCGCCGCGCCGAAGCTGGAGCCGGCGCTGGGCCTGCCCCACGAGCCGGCCGAGCAGCTGGTGTTCGAGGGCCTGCTGGGAATCGCCGCCGAGCGCGGCTTCGGCGTGCCGCGCTGACGGCCCGCCGGGCTCCTACAGCACGTAGCGCGACAGGTCCTGGTCGCGCGCGATCTCGCCGAGCTGGTGCTCGACGAAAGCGGCGTCCACGTGCAGGGTCTGCGGACGACTTCCGTCGGCCTGGAACGACACCTCCTCGAGCAGGCGCTCGAGCACCGTATGCAGGCGCCGCGCACCGATATTCTCGGTGCGCCCGTTGACGCTGTGGGCGATCTCGGCGAGGCGCCGGATGCCGTCGTCGGCGAAGTCCAGCTGCACGCCGTCGGTGGCCAGCAATGCCTGGTACTGCTTGACCAGGCTGGCGTCGGTACTGGTGAGGATGGCGATGAAATCCTCCACCGACAGGCTCTGCAGCTCGACACGGATCGGGAATCGACCCTGCAGCTCGGGGATCAGGTCCGAGGGCTTGGAGACGTGGAAGGCGCCGCTGGCGATGAACAGCACGTGGTCGGTGCGCACCATGCCGTACTTGGTGCTGACCGTGGTCCCCTCGACCAGTGGCAGCAGGTCGCGCTGCACCCCCTGGCGCGACACGTCGGCGCCCTGCGTGTGGCCGCCGGCGGCGATCTTGTCCACCTCGTCGAGGAACACGATGCCGTGCTGCTCCACCAGCTGCACCGCGCGGACCTTCACCTGCTCCTCGTCGAGCAGCTTCGCCGCCTCTTCCTGCTGCAGCGCACGCAGCGCCTCGCGCACCTTCATGCTGCGCCGCGCGCCGCGCGCGCCGGCCTGGCCGATGCCTGCGAACAGCCCCTTGAGCTGCTCGGCCATCTCCTCCATGCCGGGCGGCGTGACGATGTCCACGCTGGGCTGCGCGCGGCTGAGCTCGACCTCGATCTCGCGCTCGTCGAGCTGGCCCTCGCGCAGGCGCTTGCGCATCACCTGGCGGGTGTTGGAGTCGGAGTCCACGCCCGGCAGCAGCACGTCGAGGATGCGCTCCTCGGCGGCATCCTCGGCCTGCGCGCGATGCGCCTGCATCGCCTGTTCGCGCACCTGCTTGACGGCCACGTCGACGAGGTCGCGCACGATGGTGTCGACGTCGCGTCCGACATAGCCCACCTCGGTGAACTTGGTCGCCTCGATCTTGATGAACGGTGCGTGCGCCAGGCGCGCCAGGCGGCGCGCGATCTCGGTCTTGCCGACCCCGGTGGGGCCGATCATCAGGATGTTCTTCGGCGTGATCTCGTGGCGCAGCGGCTCCGCCACCTGCTGGCGTCGCCAGCGGTTGCGCAGCGCCACCGCGACGGCGCGCTTGGCCTGGGACTGCCCGACGACATAGCGGTCGAGCTCGGAAACGATTTCTCGCGGGGTCATGTCCATGGGATGTCGCGGCCTTGCGCCGCGCGGGTGGGGCGGACCTCAGGCGGCGCTTGCGCGCTCGTCCAGGGTCTCGATGCGAATCTCGTGATTGGTGTAGATGCAGATGTCGGCCGCGATGTGCAGCGAGCGCTCGACAATGTCGTGCGCCGCCAGCTCGCTGTTGTCGAGCAGCGCGCGCGCCGCGGCCTGCGCGTAGGCGCCTCCCGAGCCGATGGCCAGGATGCCCTGTTCGGGCTCCAGCACGTCGCCGTTGCCGGTGATGATCAGCGAGGCGCTGGCATCGGCCACCGCCAGCATGGCCTCCAGGCGGCGCAGCGCGCGATCGGCGCGCCAGTCCTTGGCCAGCTCGACGGCCGCGCGCACCAGCTGGCCGTGGTGCTCCTGCAACTTGGCCTCGAAACGCTCGAACAGCGTGAAGGCGTCGGCGGTACCGCCGGCGAAGCCGGCCAGCACGCGTCCGTCGTGCAGCTTGCGCACCTTGCGCGCGCTGGACTTGACGACGACATTGCCGAGGGTGACCTGGCCGTCGCCGCCGAGGGCCACGTGCGCGCCCCGGCGCACGCTGAGAATGGTGGTGCCGTGATATTGATCCATGGGACTCGTGGGTACGAAAGGGTTGGCGCGCGGCGCATGCCGCGGCACGGCCGGGCAGACGCTCAGGACTTGCGCAACTCGACCTGGGCCACCGAGCTGATGCCGAGGATCGCGAACAGTCCGGCGATCAGGCGGTGGGTGCCCTCGAAGCGCACGGACCGCCCGGCGCTGCTCTGGGCCATCACCCAGTTCAGCACGATGCCGGCGCTGGCGAAGTCGAGCCGGCGCAGACCGCCGAGGTCGACCAGCACGGTGGAATGCCCCGACGCCACCTCGTCGAGGGGTTGCAGGAAATCCTCGCTGCCGCCGCGGATCTCGCCGTCGAGTCGGGCCACCGCGACGCCGTCGGTCTCGGTGTTGGAAAAGCGCGTGGGCACGCGGCTGCCATGGCCCGGCAGCAGACTGGGGCCGCCGGCGCCCGCCGGCGCATCGGCCGCGTTGATCAGCCGCACCCGGGCGCGGCTGGGTTCCCATGACGGGGGCGAGATCTCGTAGGTGACGCAGTAGTCGAGGGCGACCGACTCGAAGGCCTCCTGCGCGCTCGCCAGGCGCAGCGCCTCCAGGCGGACACCCCACCATGCGGGATCGGCGTCGCGCTGCATCGCGGGCGCGTTCGACGCGCAGGCTTCGAGCAGGTGGTCGAGCCCGGAGATCTCGATCGCGCAGCCGGGCGCGGCGTTCAGGGTCTTCAGCACGTCGACCAGCACCTGCGCGCAATCGGCGGCGGTGGTCATCGCGTTGAAGTCCAGCTCGACCTGCGCGGCGCCGCTGCGCGCCAGCGCAAGCAGGCTGCGTGCCTGCGCGGCGTCGAGTTCCCCGAGCGCGGTGAATGAACCCCCGCCCGCCGCGGTGCCGGCCGGGTGCGCCGGGGATGGGCTGCCCGCGGCGGCTCCCCACGACGGGGCCGAGGACTGGAAACGATCCACGTAGTCGACGACCAGCGCCTCGAAGCGCTGCATGTCCGAGCCGGCGCGGTACAGGTCGAACAGCGCGAGCCAGAACTCGTTCTCCAGCTTGCGCTCGGGCGAACCGGAAATGGCTTCCAGCAGTGCGCGCTCGGCCGCCTGGTCGTTGCCGTTGGCGAAGTCCATGCAGGCCTGGTCGAACAACGGGCTGGAGGAGACTCCCTCCTGCACGTCCACCGCCATCGAATGCGAAGGGTCCAGGCCGGCCGAACTGGAGGCCCAGTTCCGGCCGGTGGCGGGCGCGTCGGCGGCGACCGCGTCGGCCACGCCCATGCGCGTGGGCGCGAGTTGCGTGGCCGCCAGTTGCGTGGCCGCAAGCTGGGTCGGCGCCGGCACCGTCGCCTGCATGCTGGCGGCCGCCTGCGGCTGGCGACTCAACGCATCGGTGGCCGGGAAGCTCAGCGCCTGCGTGCTGGCCATCGGTGGGTCGAAGGACTGCTGCTCGCGGGTCAGCGGGACGGTCGTGGCCATCGCCAGCTGATGGCGCGAGTCGGCGGTGGAGTCCTGCACCATCGCGCGCTCGATCTCGTTGATCTTGCGCAGCGTGGCCTCGCGCTGCGGAGCCTGCGGCATGCCGGCTCCGGTGTCGGGCAGATCCGAGAACACCAGGTCGGGCACCTCGCCGCTGGCCTGCTGCTTGCGCAGGCGTCGCAATGCGGCCAGTTCGCGCTTGCGGATGAAGGCATCGAGCTTGCGCTGCTCCTCGCGCGCGCGCTGGTGTTCCTGTTCCTGCTGTTCGCGCAGCGCGTTCTCGTGCCGCGTCAACGACCAGTCCTGGGTCGGATTCTTGACGAACTCGGTGACCCGTCCCCAGAAACTGCGCGGCTTGGTCGGTTCTTCGGACATGGACGATGCGGCGGGCTACGGCTCGCGCCGGGCGTCGTGCCCGGCGGCGGGGAGTTCAATCTCCGAACATCTTCTGTTTCATCTCGCGACGCTGCTGCGCTTCCAGAGACAGCGTGGCGGTCGGTCGCGCCAGCAGGCGCCCGATGCCGATCGGCTCTCCGGTTTCCTCGCACCAGCCGTATTCGCCATTGTCGATCAGCGCCAGCGCCTGCTCGACCTTCTTCAGCAGCTTGCGCTCGCGGTCGCGGGCGCGCAGTTCCAGCGCGTGCTCCTCCTCGATGGTCGCGCGGTCGGCCGGGTCGGGCACCAGCAGCGTGTCCTCGCGCAGGTGCTCGGTGGTCTCGCCAGCGCTGCGCAGCAATTCATCGCGCAGCGTGCTCAGGCGGTGGCGGAAGAACTCGAGCTGCACGCTGCCCATGTACTCGGACTCCGGCATCGCCAGCACTTCGGCGTCGGTCAGTTCCTGGGGCGACTTCGACTTCCAGGCGTTGGCCAGCTTGGGGTCGGCTTGGGTCGGTGCGGTGGAGGAGGCGACGGTGCTCATGGCATGGGCGGCGTTGGAAGATGCGGGAGGGCGGTCTGAGGCAGGCTTCGCGGCCGGCAGTGTAGCGGCAGCGGATGACGCTGGCGCCGCGGCCGACCTGGATCGCTGGCGTGGCGCCGGCGAGGTCTGCGCGTCGTGTGCCGCCGGTGCTGTGCGCGAGCTCTTGACCACGGTGCGTCCCCCTGTAGTCTCTTTGTAGCACCTGTGGCCACGCGCGCCGACAGGCACCTGTTGCTTGGATGCAACCCAAGGCGTGAATCGCGCGTCAGGACCCATGCAGCCCATGCGGCAAGGCCCGCGCAGCGCGCATTCCTCGTGCCGGTCCGTGCCGGCCAGAACCGCGCGATTATAGCCATCCCCGCGCCGCGGCCGGCGCGCGCCGGATCTTCAGGCCGCCAGGGCCTGGCGCAGGCCCTGCTCGATGATGTCGCGCGGCAGGTCGATGCCGATGAACACGATGCGGCTTTCGCGGGTCTCCTGCGGGCCCCAGGCCGCCGCCAGGTCGCTGCCCATCAGCTGGTGCACGCCCTGGAACACCACCTTGCGGTCGATGCCCTTCATGTTCAGCACGCCCTTGTAGCGCAGCATGCGCGGGCCGTAGATCTGCACGATGGTGCCGAGGAACTCCTCCAGGCGGGCCGGATCGAAGGCCTGCGTGGCGCGGAAGACGAAGGATTTGACGTCGTCGTCGTGATGGTGATGGTGCGCGCAGCCGGGTCCGTGCTCGTGGTCCTCGGTGCAGGCGTGGTCGTGGTCGTGGTCGTGGTCGTGGTGATCGTGCCCGTGCCCGTGCCCGTGCTCGTGATGCTCCTGCTCGACGAGGAATTCGGGGTCGATCTCCAGGCGCGCGTTCAGGTTGAAGCCGCGCAGGTCCAGCACTTCCTTCAGCGGCACCTCGCCGAAGTGCACCAGCTGCTGCGGCGCGCGCGGGTTCATGCGGCGCAGGCGCTGCTGCAACTGCGACACCGCCGCCGCGTCCGCCAGATCGGACTTGGAGATGAAGATGCGGTCGGCGAAACCGACCTGGCGCTGCGCCTCCAGGCGCGTGTCGAGCTGCTGCGGCGCGTGCACCGCGTCGACCAGCGTGACGATCGAATCCAGCAGGTACTGGCTGGCGACGTCGTCGTCCATGAAGAAGGTCTGCGCCACCGGGCCGGGGTCGGCGACGCCGGTGGTCTCGATGATCACGCGGTCGAACAGCAGTTCACCGCGACGCCGGCGCCCGGCGAGGTCGCTCAGCGTGGCCCGCAGGTCGTCGCGGATGGTGCAGCAGATGCAGCCGTTGGACATCTGCACGATCTGCTCGTCGCGGTCCTGCACCAGGATCTCGTTGTCGATGTTCTCCTCGCCGAACTCGTTCTCGATCACGGCGATGCGCGAGCCGTGGGCTTCGCCGAGCACGCGCTTGAGCAGCGTGGTCTTGCCGCTGCCGAGGAAGCCGGTGAGGATGGTGGCGGGGATGAGCACGGACGACATGGCGGGATGGAGCGGGCAGGGAAGGGATGGGACGCGGCAGGCAGCCCGCGCGACGCACGACGGGGCCGCGCGAAGCCGCTGGCGCATGGCCGTGCATCTGGGGGCATCCGGCGCGGTGTCAAGGGGCGCGGCGCCGTGCGTCAGTGTACGGCCCGCCCCGCTTCAGCGTGCGCGCAGCAGCAGGCCCT
>JAJYTY010000262.1 GCA_021792835.1 Pseudomonadota bacterium | reverse complement strand
GCGGGCGCCGCTGAGCCAGGGCTACGGCGCGCAGCAGGCGCCGTACGGAGTTCGTCCGTATGGCGAACCGTCCTATGGTGAACGGTCCTATGGCGAGCGACCCTATGGTGAGCGACCCTATGGCGAGCAGCCCGATTCGGGATGGCGGCGCGAGGACGGCGGCGAGGCCTGGCGCGGTCGTCGGCAGCAGGGTTGGCAGCAGGGTTGGCGCGGGCCCGGCGCCGGCTACGGGCGCGGCGGGGACGGGCCGCGCTGGGGCGGCGACGACTCCTACCGGCGCTGAACCGCTGCGGCGCAGGCGGCTGCGTGTATTCTTTGCGCTGACCGGGCGGCGCCGGCGAAGGCCGGCGCCCGGCGCCGCGGGGAACGCCCCGCACGACCGCGAACTCTCTCGCACCGGGCGACCGCAATGGGAACGCGATGAGTCTGGGAATCGCTGACGAGCAGGCGTACGGCCAGGCCGCCGCGCGCTGCCTGGAGCCGCTGCAGCCGATCGTGGCCGAGCGGGCGCAGCGCTTCGCCGAGGAATTCTTCGCCGCGGTGGCCGGGACATCCGAAGGCGCGCAGGTGCTGAACTCGCTGCTGCCCGAGGAATTCGCCCAGATCAAGGCAGGGCAGGCCGAGCACCTGCGGCTGCTGTTTTCCCCGCAGCTCAGCCAGGCACGGCACCAGGCGCTGGCGCAGCGTTCGGGGCGCGCCCACGCGCTGGTGGGAATCGACGTCACCGATCTGATCGAGCGCTTCGCGGCGTACCAGGCGGAACTGCAGGAAGAGATCCTTCCGCTGGCCAGCCCGGAGTCCAGGGACGACCTGTTGCGCATCGTCGGCCAGAGGATCTTTGTCGACCTGCAGGCGCAGGCGTTGAGCTACCGGCGCATCGACACCCAGCTTGCGCTGGCGGTGTCGCAGATCGACCAGGTGATCCAGGCGACCGGCAATCTGTCCGACCTCGTGCGCGGAGTCATGCGGGTGATCGGCGACCTCGACGGCGACATCGCGGCTTTTTTCGCGCGCTGCGACGCCTCGGGGGAACTGCAGATCGAGGCTTCGCAGGGGGTGACCGGCCATCGCTACCACGAAGCGATGATGAGCGGGCTGGTTCCCAAGATCAGCGTCGACCCGTCGCGCAGTTCGGGCCAGGGGCCGGGCGGCGAGGCGTGGCGCAGCGGCCGGATCGTCGCATCCGACGCCTGGGCGCTGGAGGCGCGCAACCGCCCCTGGCAGGCCTTCGGCGTGAGCCTGGGTTTTCGCGCCAGCGCGGCGGTGCCTCTGCTCGACGACTCCGGTCAGTCGATCGCGCTGCTCAGCCTTTACAGCGCCTGGCCCAGGTTCTACTCGACCCTGCGCATGAAGAATTTCCTCAACCATGTGCAAAAGGTGCTGAGCCATGCCGTCGAGCGCCTGAACGCCGCGCCGGTGGTGGCGCTTCCGCTGCGCCAGACCTATCGCGGCTGGATCGCCGCGCATCGCGTGGTGTTCGTCTACCAGCCGATCCTGGACCTGCGCAGCGGCAGCCTGGTCAAGGTCGAGGCGCTGGCCCGGCTGCGCGACGACGACGGGCGCCTGGTGAGCCCGCAGCGCTTCCTGCCCGCCTGTGGCGCCGAGGAACTCTATACGCTGCTGCAACTCGGGCTCCGCCAGGCTTGCGGCGACGCCCGCGCGCTGGCCGCCGAGGGGCTGCAGGTCGGGATCGCGCTGAACTTTCCGGCCGAGGGGATCGGCGACCCGCGCTACGAGCAGGCCGTGCTGCAAGCGCTGGAAGGCTGCGCTCCCCGGGCCCCGTCGCTGGAGCTGGAATTGCTCGAAAGCCGCGAGGGGCAGGGCAGCGACGAGCGCCGGCAGGCCTTCCTGCACAGGCTGCGCAGCGCGGGAGTGCGCTTCGCCGAGGACGACCTGGGGTCGGGCCACAGTTCGCTGCTGCGGCTGGAGCAGTACGCCTTCGACGAGGTGAAAATGGACCAGGGGCTGGTGCGAGGCGCCACGCGGCGCCCGCAGCGCGCGCTGGAGTTCATGTTCAACCTCAGCCGCCTGGTGCATGCCTTCGGCATGCGGCTGACCGTCGAGGGGCTCGAGCATCGCGCGCTGATGGAAAGCGCGGCGATCCTCGGCGCCGACCATGGGCAGGGACACGGCATCGCGCGGCCGATGCCGGTGCAGGACATACCCGCCTGGTATCGCGGCTTCCGCTACGACATCGATCCGCGGCGCCCGCGCACCGCGCTGGGCGCGCTGGCCAGCTACCTGTTGTGGGACGTCCAGTCGGGATCGTCGAGCGTGCTGGCGGCCGGCGGAGCGCTCGACCCGCGGCGCACGGTGGAGGATTTCCTGGCGCTGCGCGCCCTCGAGCGCAGCCGGCTGGCGGGCCTGCTGGCCGAGCATTTCGATGCCGGCACCGCCGCCAGCCCCAGGCTGCGCGCGCGGGTCATCGAGTGTTTCGCCGAGGTCTGGCGCGAGGAGGCGCAGGCGCTGCCCGACGCCGCGGGCTGAGCGCTGCGCAGTGTGGCGCCATGTGGCGCCATGCGGCGCCACGTGGTGCCCGCTCGGACGGGCTCCGCTCAGACGCGTTCGATGATGCTGGCGATGCCCTGGCCGACGCCGATGCACATGGTGCACAGCGCGCGGCGCGCGCCGCGCCGCGCGAGTTCGTAGCTGGCCGCGGTGAGCAGCCGCGCTCCGCTCATCCCCAGCGGGTGGCCGAGGGCGATCGCGCCGCCGTTGGGGTTGACGTGCTCGGCATCGTCGGGCAGCCCCAGCCCGCGCAGCACCGCCAGCGCCTGCGCGGCGAAGGCCTCGTTGAGTTCGATCAGGTCCATGTCGCGCAGATCGAGCCCGGTGCGCGCCAGCAGCTTGCGCACCGCGGGCACCGGGCCGTAGCCCATGATGCGCGGAGCCAGCCCGGCGACCGCCATGCCGACGATGCGCGCGCGCGGCGTCAGGCCGTGTCGCCTGGCCGAGGCCTCGGAGGCGATGACCAGCGCGCAGGCGCCGTCGTTGACCCCGGAGGCGTTGCCTGCGGTCACGCTCAGCTGCGGGCCGTTGACCCCCTTCAAGCGCGCCAGCGCGTCCAGGCTGGCGTCGGCGCGCGGATGCTCGTCGACGCTGACCAGCCGGGGCTCGCCCTTTCTCTGCGGCACCGCGACCGCGACGATTTCGTCGCGGAAGCGCCCGGCCGCCTGCGCGGCCGCCCAGCGCTGCTGCGAGCGCAGTGCGAACGCGTCCTGGTCGGCGCGGCCGATGCCGAATTCGGCGGCGACGTTGTCGGCCGTCTCCGGCATCGAATCGATCCCGTACAGCCGCTCGATCTGCGGGTTGACGAAGCGCCAGCCGATGGTCGTGTCGTGGATCTGCGCGCTGCGCGCGAACGCGCTCTCGGCCTTGCCGAGCACGAAGGGCGCGCGCGACATGCTCTCGACGCCGCCGGCGAGCACCAGCTCGGCCTCGCCGGACTTGATGGCGCGCGCGGCGATCCCGACCGCGTCCATTCCCGAGCCGCAGAGCCGGTTGATGGTGCTGGCCGGCACCTCCACCGGCAGCCCGGCCAGCAGCGCGGCCATGCGCGCGACGTTGCGGTTGTCCTCGCCGGCCTGGTTGGCGCAGCCCAGCACCACGTCGTCGACTGCCGTCCAGTCGACCTGGGGGTTGCGCTCGCGCAGCGCTCGCAGCGGGATCGCCGCCAGGTCGTCGGCACGCACCCCCGACAAGGCGCCGCCGTAGCGCCCGATGGGCGTGCGCACGGCATCGCAGATGAAGGCTTCGGTCATCGCTGGGCTCCTCAGGATTGCTTGGGTCGCTGGTCGATCACCCGCCTGGCCTTGCCCACCAGGGTGCGCGGGATCGCGTCGGCCTCGAGCACCGTGACCTGGGTCGACACGCCGATCAT
>JAJYTY010000261.1 GCA_021792835.1 Pseudomonadota bacterium | reverse complement strand
TCGCCTTCGCCCCGGGCCTTCGCCTCGCCCTCGCCCTCGTCGGGCTTGGCCGAATAGCGCGCGAGCAGGCCCGAGCCGACGATGCCGACCTCGTAGAGCAGGATCATCGACACCGCCAGCGAACTCTGCGAGAACACGTCGGGCGGCGTGATCACCGCGGCGATGGCGAACGCGGCGACGATGAAATACGAGCGCCAGGCCTTGAGCTGCGGGACGGTCAGCACCTCGAAGCGCACCAGCAGCATCAGCACCACCGGCACCTCGAAGGCGCTGCCGAAGGCCAGGAACAGGGTCAGCACGAAACTCAGGTACGACTCGATGTCCGGAGCCGCGGTGATCACCTTCGGCGCCACCGCCTGGATGAAGGTGAACAGCCGCCCCAGCACGATGAAGTAGGCGAAGGCCACGCCGAGATAGAACAGCACCGTGCTGAGCACGACCAGCGGCAGCACCAGGCGCCGCTCGTGCATGTACAGACCCGGGGCCACGAAGGCCCACAGCTGGTAGAGCACGACCGGCAACGCCACCATCAGCGCGGCCAGCATGGTCAGCTTCAGCGGCACCAGGAACGGCGTGATGACGCCGATCGCGATCATGCTCGACCCGTGTGGCAGGTGGGCGATCAACGGGCGCGCGAACAGATCGAACAGGCCCGAGGGGCCCGGGTATACGACCAGCACGGCGAACACCACGCCGACGGCGATCAGGGCCCGGATCAGGCGGTCGCGCAGCTCGATCAGATGCGAGATGAAGGGCTGCTCGGCCTGGGGATCGGACTGGGAATCGGGCTGGGACGACGGGGTTTCGCTCACTGCGCGGACTCGCGGCGGAATGGACAAGGCGGCGGGCGCGACTCAACGCCGCGGCCGGCCGGCCCGACTGGGGGCCTGCGACGCATGCGCTTCAGGCACGCGTGCGCACGCGGTAACGCGCCATGCGGGCGGCTCCGGACAGCGCGTGGCCGCGCAGCCGTGAATGCCGGCGGTACCACAGCGGCACCGACTGCCCGCCGTTGCGCTTCAGGCGCTTCGGGGGACCGGGTTCGGCCAGGTAGGGGCCGGCGTTGGCTAGCTCGCCGGAATGGGGCGACCCCGGCTCGGCGGAGCCGATCCCCGGCAGCCCGGAAGTGGCTTCCTTCCACGCGCTGTCGAACTCGTCGCGGACATCGCCGAGGTTCTTCGAGACCGCGCCGTGGATGTCGCGCACCGAGGTCTCGACCGCCGACTTCATCTCGCGCAGGTCGTCGAGCTCGATCTGGCGGTTGACCTCCGCCTTCACGTCGGCCATGTAGCGCTGCGCGCGCCCCATCAGGTTGCCCACGGTACGCGCCACGCGCGGCAGTTTTTCCGGGCCGAGCACGATCAGCGCGACCACGCCGATCACGCCCAGTTCCGAGATGCCGATATCGAACATGTTTCAGGTCGGGTACCGGCGCGTCCGCGCCCCGGCAGGGGCGCGCCGCACCGGCACCGTGCACAGGTTCAGGACTTTTCCTTCGCCTCGACGTCGATGGCGTCCTTGTGCGCCGCCGCCTCCGGGGGTTGCGCGGCGATCTGCTTGTCGGGGGACGCGGCGGTGGTGTTCTCGCCATCGCGCATGCCCTCCTTGAAGCCCTTGACCGCCGACCCGAGGTCGCTGCCGATGTTCTTCAGCTTCTTCGTGCCGAAGACCATCATGACGATGACCAGGACGATCAGCCAATGCCAGATGCTCAGTGAACCCATCTCGAACCTCCTGCGCGCTTGTCAGGCAAAACGCGCTTGCACGGGCGATGAACGCCCAGAACGTGAACATGCAGGTGGAAAAACGCCTGCCCGCCGTTGCGCCTGGTGGCGGCGACCGTCCGTGGACCCTCGCCGCGACCCTGCTGCGCCGCCAGTCGCGCACTTCGATCCGGGTATTTTACCGGGCGCCGCCGGGTTGCCTCCCGGCGAACTCATCCAGCCCCGATACTCCCTCGCGCCGAGCCAGTTCGGCCAGCACCTCGCCAGGCGCGATACCGTGCGCGCCCAGCGCCACCAGCACGTGGAACCACAGGTCGGCCGCCTCGTACACCATCTGCGCGCGCTCGCCGCCCTTGGCCGCGAGCACGAACTCGGTGGCCTCCTCGCCGACCTTCTTCAGCATCGCGTCCTCGCCCTTCGCGTACAGGCGCGCGACGTAGGACTTGTCGGGATCGGCCTGGCGCCGCGACAGGATCACCGCGGCCAGGCGCTCGAGCAGGTCGTCGGAATTCGCACCGCGGCTCATCGATAGATCTCCTGCGGATCCTTGAGCACCGGGTCGACGCTCACCCACTCGCCCTGGCGCAGCTGCCGGAAAAAGCAGGAATGGCGCCCCGTGTGGCAGGCGATCGGCGGCTCGTGGCCGAGCTGGCGTACCTGCAGCAGCACGACGTCGCCGTCGCAGTCCAGGCGGATCGCTTCGACCTTCTGCACGTTCCCGGACTCCTCGCCCTTGTGCCACAGGCGCTCGCGCGAACGTGACCAGAACACCGCCTCGCCCAGCTTGCGGGTGCGCGCCAGCGCCTCGCGGTTCATCCACGCCACCATCAGCACGTCGCCGCTGGCCGCTTCCTGCACCACGGCCGGCACCAGGCCCTGCGCGTCCCAGCGCACCTCGTCCAGCCAATCCTTGTCGCTCATGGTTCCAGTGTATGCGCGCGACGCCGGCCGCTGCGGCGTCGCAAGGGCTCAGTCGGTGATGCGCATCGGGATGCCCTGCTGCGCCATGTAGCGCTTGGCCTCCTCGACCGTATGCTGCCCGTAGTGGAAGATGCTGGCCGCCAGCACCGCGTCGGCGCGCCCGAGCCGGATGCCGTCGGCCAGGTGCTGCAGTTCGCCGACCCCGCCCGACGCGATCACCGGAACCGGCACCGCATCGGCCACCGCGCGCGTGAGTTCGAGGTCGAAACCGGACTTCGTGCCGTCGCGGTCCATGCTGGTGAGCAGGATCTCGCCGGCGCCGGCCTCGGCCATGCGGCGCGCCCATTGCACGGCGTCGATCCCGGTGTTGCGGCGCCCGCCATGGGTGTGGACGTCCCATCCCGGCGTGCCTGCGGCGGCGTCGCGCCGGCGCGCGTCGATGGCCACGACGATGCATTGCGCGCCATAGCGCTGCGATGCGCGCTCGATCAGCTGCGGGTCGGCCACGGCGGCGGAGTTGAAACTGACCTTGTCGGCCCCGGCGTTGAGCAGCCTGCGCACGTCCTCGACGCTGCGCACGCCCCCGCCGACCGTCAGGGGGATGAACACCTGCGAGGCCACCGCCTCGACCATGTGCAGCAGCAGATCGCGCCCGTCGCTGGTCGCGGTGATGTCGAGGAAGGTCAGCTCGTCGGCCCCCTGCTCGTCGTAGCGCGCGGCGATGTCCACCGGGTCCCCGGCGTCGCGCAGACCGACGAAGTTGACGCCCTTGACGACCCGACCGCCGGTGACGTCCAGGCAGGGGATGATCCGCTTGTAGAGCATGGAACCCTGATTCACGCCGGGTCGACCTCGCCGACGCGGTGCAGCGCGGCGCGGAAGTCCAGCGCCCCCGTATAGATCGCGCGGCCGCAGATCACGCCCTCGATTCCGGTGGACTCCACCTGCAGCAGGCTATCGATGTCGTCCATCGAGGCCAGCCCGCCGGAGGCGATCACCGGGATGCTCAGCGCCTCGGCCAGGCGCACCGTGGCGTCGATGTTGAGCCCGCTGAGCATGCCGTCGCGTCCGATGTCGGTGTAGATCACCGATTCGACGCCGTAATCCTCGAACTTGCGCGCGAGGTCGACGACCTCGTGCCCGGTGAGCTTGCTCCAGCCGTCGGTGGCGACGCGGCCGTCGCGTGCGTCGAGGCCGACGATGATGTGGCCGCCGAAGGCGCTGCAGGCCTCCTTCAGGAAGCCCGGGTTCTTCACCGCCGCGGTGCCGATGATGACGTAGCTCAGCCCGT
>JAJYTY010000260.1 GCA_021792835.1 Pseudomonadota bacterium | reverse complement strand
CCGCGCAGGCGGCGGCCGCGGCGCAGCCGGCTGGGCGTGCGCAGCGCCCAGCGGCCGCGCCGCGTGGCCGGGCAGGGGCCGCGCCGTCGGCCGGTGCCGAGTCCGCGCAGTTGCCGGCGGTGCAAGGTCATACGACCTGGAGCTTCGGCCAGTTGCCGGAGCTGCTGGAGATCCGCAGGGGAGATGCGACGCTCGTCGGATTCCCGGCGCTGGTGGATCGTGGTGACGCGGTCGAACTCGATGTGTTCGACACTCCCGAAGCCGCGTCCGCGGTGCATCACACGGGACTGCGCCGCCTGTTCGCATTGCAGTTGCGCGAGCCGCTGAAGGCCGCGGAAAAGAACCTGCCGGGGCTGCAGCAGGCCGCTTTCGCCTATATGCCCCTGGGCAGCGCCGAGGAGCTGCGCGCGCAGATCGTCGACGCCGCGCTGGACCTGGCCTTCCTCGCCGATCCCTTGCCGACGGATTCCGGGAGCTTCGCGCAACGCCTGGCCGAGGGCCGGCCGCGCCTGCAGTTGCTGGCCCAGGAGATGGGGCGCCTGGCCGCCAGCATCCTCGCCGAATGGAGCGCCGCGAACAAGAAGCTGGCGGCCTTCAGGTCGCAGCCCGCGCTGCATTCGGACATCACGCAGCAGTTGCAGGAACTGGTTCCGAAGCGCTTCATGCTGGACCTGCCGCCGGCGCGGCGTGCGCACCTGCCGCGCTACCTGAAGGCGCTGCAGATGCGCCTGGACAAGTTCCGCGCCGATCCGTCCCGCGACGCGCAGCGCCAGGCGGAGATGGCCCCGCTGCTGGCGCGCCTGCGCCGCGAGATGCAGGCTTCACGCCAGCAGGGCGCCGCGCCGCCCGACCCGCGCCTCGACGAGTTGCGCTGGATGCTCGAGGAACTGCGCGTGGCCCTGTTCGCGCAGGAACTGCGCACGCCGTTCCCGGTGTCGGTCAAGCGCGTGGACAAAGCCTGGAGCCAGTGGAAGGCCTGAACAGGCGCGGCGCGCGGCTGTGCGGATCGGCGCCTAGACTTGTGCGCGACGGTTGCCGCCGCGCGCACCGCGCGGCCGGACCGTCGCGGAGGATCGGCCGATGATCGACGCATCCGATGCGCGCGGCGCGCGCGACCAGGTTCCGACACGCGTCGAGCACGACGCGCTGGGCGAGGTGAAGCTGCCGCGGGATGCGCCGTGGGGTGCGCAGACCCAGCGCGCGCTCGAGCATTTCGCCATCTCCACCGAACGCATGCCGCTCGAACTCGTGCGTGCGCTGGCCATGCTCAAGCAGGCGGCCGCCGAGGTCAACGCCGAACTCGGCGTGCTCGACGCGCCGCGCGCGCAGGCCATCGCGCAGGCCGCGGCGCAGGCTGCGCGCGGCGAGCTCGACCAGGCCTTCGTGCTCGGTGTGTGGCAAAGCGGCTCGGGCACGCAGACCCACATGAACGTCAACGAAGTGCTGGCGCGCCGCGCCTCGCAACTGCTCGGCGGCGATGCGGTGCATCCCAACGACCACGTCAACCGCGGCCAGTCGTCGAACGACATGATCCCCAGCGCGATGCACGTGGCGGCCGCGCTGGCTCTGCGTGATCGCCTGCTGCCGGCGCTGTGCGAGCTGCGCGCGACCCTGCGTGCGAAGGCGCTGGCCTTCCATGACATCGTGAAGATCGGCCGCACCCACCTGCAGGACGCCACGCCGCTGCGCCTGGGCGACGAGGTGTCGGGCTGGGCCGCGCAGCTCGACGCCGCGCACGACGGCATCGAAGCCGCGCGGCACGGGTTGTACGAACTCGCCGTGGGCGGCACCGCGGTGGGCAACGGCCTCAACACCCACCCGCGCTTCGGCGATCGGGTGTGCGAACGCATCGCGCGCGCCACGTCGCTGCCTTTCGTGCGCGCGCCCAACGCCTTCGCGGCGCTGGCGGCGCACGACGCGCTGGTGCGCCTGCACGCGGCGCTCAAGGGACTCGCGGTGGCGGCGCTGCGCATCGCCGGCGACCTGCGGCTGCTGGCCAGCGGGCCGCGCTGCGGCATCGGCGAATTGCGCCTGCCCGCCAACGAGCCGGGCAGCTCGATCATGCCGGGCAAGGTCAACCCTACGCAGTGCGAGGCGCTGATCATGGCGTGCTACCAGGTCCTCGGCAACGACGTCGCGCTGAGCCTGGGCGCCGCCGCCGGGCAGTTCGAACTCAACACCTGCAAGCCGCTGATCGCGCACAACCTGCTGCAAAGCCTGCGGCTGCTCGGTGACGCGCTGCACGCCTTCGACCGCTACTGCGCGCGGGGCATCGAGGCCGATCGGCGGCGCATCGAGCAACTCCTGCACGGCTCGCTGATGCTGGTCACCGCATTGAGCCCGCACATCGGCTACGAGCGCGCCGCGCGCGTCGCGCGCCACGCGCACGAGCAGGGGGTCTCGCTGCGCGTGGCCTATGCCGAATTGCTGCCGCAGTTCGAGCACGAGGACCCGCAGGCCGCGATGCCCGGGCTGCGCGACTTCGACCGCTGGGTCGATCCTGCGCGGATGGCGGACGGCGCGCGATCGTGACGCCATCCGGGATTTCCCTGTCTCGCAATGCTTCCGGGGGGGCGAACCCGGCGGGTAACATTCCATTGCCCGGATCCATGCGCTGTCTTCGCTGAACGAGTCGTCGTCGTTCCGAGTCGCCGGGCGCCATTCTTGCGGGTATCGCCGGGGGCGCGCGCCATGGGCTCGTCTTCGTACCGACCCGCAGTCATACGGAGAATTCCTCATGTCTGATCGCACCCCGGCACGCAGGCTGGGACCGCTGGCGGTGATCCTGCTGGCCATCCCCTGCATCGCCGTGCTTGCCGTCCCCTGGTTCAACGTCGACAAGCCGGAGTTGTTCGGTATGCCCTTCTTCTACTGGTGGCAGCTGCTGTGGGTGCCGCTGTCGAGCGTGTTCATCGGCATCGTCTACAAGATGGTCGTGCCGTCCGGAAGCGGAGACTGATGCGATGAACATCGTTGCCACGGCTGTCTTCGTCTTCCTGTTCCTGCTGATCACGATTCTCGGCTTCGTCTCCGCGCACTGGCGCAAGGGGGACATGAGCCACCTGCACGAGTGGGGCCTCGGCGGCCGCCGCTTCGGCAGCTGGATCACCTGGTTCCTGATCGGCGGCGACCTCTACACCGCCTACACCTTCATCGCGGTTCCCGCACTGGTGTTCGGAGCGGGCGCGCTGGGCTTCTTCGCGCTGCCCTATACGGTGGTCGTCTACCCGCTGGTGTTCGCGATCCTGCCGCGCCTGTGGGTGGTCGCGCACAAGCACAACTACATCACCGCGTCGGACTTCGTCGCAGGGCGCTACGGCAGCCCGGCACTGGCGCTGGCCATCGCGGTCACCGGCATCGTGGCGACGATGCCCTACATCGCGCTGCAGCTGGTGGGCATCCAGGTGGTGATCGGGGGCCTGGGCTTTCCCGCCACGCACGGGCTGGTCGGCGACCTGCCGCTGATCATCGCCTTCGTGATCCTCGCCGCGTTCACCTACACCAGCGGCCTGCGTGCGCCGGCGTCGATCGCGGTGGTGAAGGACCTGCTGGTCTACGTCACGGTGATCGCGATGGTGGTGGTCATTCCGGCCAAGCTGGGCGGCCTGGGTTCGATCTTCGCGCAGATCCCGAAGGCGCACCTGTACCTGCCGCCGGTGAAGGGCGGCAACTGGGGCCTGCAGTCCTTCTACGCCACGCTGGCCTTCGGTTCCGCGCTGGCGCTGATGCTGTACCCGCATGCCACCACCGCGGTGCTGGCCGCGAAGGGCCCGAACACGCTGCGGCGCAACTGGGTCTGGTTGCCGGCGTACTCGCTGATGCTCGGCCTGATCGCGATGCTGGGCTACATGGCCTACGCCTCGGGCATCAGCAAGCTGCCCGACCTGGCGCCGTACTTCAAGCTCTACGGACCCCAGTTCGCGATGCCGGGCCTGCTGCTGCACTACTTCCCG
>JAJYTY010000259.1 GCA_021792835.1 Pseudomonadota bacterium | reverse complement strand
GTGCTGGACACCATGGCCGAGAAGAAGCAGCCCGCTTTGCCGCAAGAGCTTGCGCTGACGACAGCGCCGATACGGTTCTTTGCCAGCACGCCCATCTTCATGCTGACGGGCCGTCAAGCGGGGGCGTTGTGTGTGATGGACTTCAGTCCGCGCACCGCGATCAGTGAAGACGAGGCGATGGCGTTGCGTGATGCTGCCGTGCTTGCCGGCACCGGCATCGTGTTGCGACGCTACATCTCCAAACTCGATCCTGTCACCCAGCCACCCCATCGCGGCGCCTTCTTCGAGGATCTGCACGCATGGCTGGCTCAGGTTGCAGAGGGGCTGACGCTGGCCGTTGTCGAGGTGGCCCCTGTTGATCGTTATAGCGCTTTCCTGCGCGCGATGGGCCATGCCTATTCCGACAGTCTGATGCGCCAGGCCAGCGCACGCGTTCGAGTCTGGGCAGCGACCGACACACGCCTGTATCAGGTCGGCGTCCAGCGCTTCGCGGTGCTGATGCCGCGTCTGGCGATTGACGCGCGCGCGGCGCTGTTCGATCCGCTGATCGCACGGCTACGCGAACCCGTGGATTGCCTGGGCATCCCGCTGATGCTGCAGCCCAGCATCGGCGTCATCGATCTTCCGGCGATCGGTCTCAGTGGCGATGACGTGCTGCGCTCGGCGCTGACCGCTGCGCACAGCGCGCATCGTGAGTTGCGCGGCTGGACGACCTATCACCCGGAAGAGGATGCGCAGCAGCAGCAGGATTTCTTCCTGGTGACCGAACTCGCCACCGCCCTGCATTCCGGCACCGAGCTGGAACTGTATTACCAGCCACGGATCGATCTCGATACCGGATGTTGCCGCGCCCTCGAGGCCTTGGTGCGATGGCGCCATCCGACCCTGGGCTATATCCCTCCTGGCCAATTCATTCCCATGGCCGAGCGTTCGGCACTGATGCGTGTCCTCACCGAGTGGGTCCTGGAGCAAGGCTTCACCCACTGGGCAGCGTGGCGCCGCGAGGGTCTGGACATCGGTTTGTCGATGAACATCTCCAGCGCAGATTTCGACGCGCTGCTGATCACGCGCCTGCAAGTAGCCGCATCGCGGCATGAACTCTCCCTCAAAGGACTGGAGCTGGAGTTCACTGAAGAGACGCTGATGCTGGATTGCGAGTCGACGCGCGGGCAACTGATGACCCTGCAGCAACACGGCATTTGCATCGCCATCGACGATTTTGGGACGGGCTACAGCAACCTGGCGAGCCTGCGGCAGATACCGGCGACCTGTTTGAAGATCGACCAGTCGTTCGTGAACACACTCGCCCGGAACCCGCGCGATGCGATTCTGGTACGCATGATCGCCTCGATGGCGCGCGAGCTCGGGTTTCGGGTCGTCGTCGAAGGCGTCGAGACCCGCGAGGCCCACGACGCCTTGCAGGCCCTGGGGTGCTGTGATGAGGCGCAGGGCTATTACTACGCCAAGCCGATGCCAGCGGACAGGGTGGCGGGCTGGCTGGCGGCGTTGCACCCTTCTGATTTCCGCCCCGGGTCGGCGTCTTCCCAGGGCCCGGTCAGCTGACCATGTCCGGTGCCGGCCGATGGAGCGGTGCAGTGTCAAGCGCAGCATCAGCAGACTGGAGTAGGCGATGTCACGCGACAAAGACTTCCCGAGCCAACGTCCAGTCAAGACCGACTGGAGTGATCCAGAACTGCAGGCGCTGTTGAAAAAGACGGAGCAGTGGCAGATCGATCAGCGCCGAAATTTTGCTGCGGAGGAGGTGCAGATTCTCCTGCGCTGGGATGCAGGGATGCCCATCGCGGCACGACTGGTGGACGTGCACGATGAATTCTTCGTCCTGCAGACCTCGTTCCCACTGCCCGTTGGTGAACATGTGCGTGTGGATCGGAGGATCGGCGATCAGGTGGGAGTTCTGTGGGGCGAGGTGATTCAAGGCCGCGCAGGCATGCGGGTCGAAGATCGGGGCCGAGGCGGCCATTTTTTCTGGCTGCGTCGCGGCACAGCAAGCAAGTGAGATTGAGCGAGCCGTCAATCAGCTGGGCAAGCGCACCGACGGCGGCAAAGGCGAGGAATTCAGGGGGCGGCGGCATGACGATCGCAAAGCGGGGAACAGCTCGAGTACTGGCAGCCACCTGCGCGCGCGGAAATAAAGCCTCGGCATATGCACATGCCGATACATCCTTTCCCATGGCGTCAAGTATTGCTTAACTTTGGACGCTAAGACGTATAGATGTCCAAAGGATATGCACGTGAACGCCGTCGTTTCCCCCGAATTCCTGGCTGCTCCCCTGAATGCCGACAAGCGTGCGTTGCTGGCCAGGCTCGTCGAGGGCCTGCAACCCGCCGAGCTCTACTGGGTGGCCGCGTGGAGCGCGTCGCTGGCGGCACAGGCACAAGGGGGTAAAGCGACAGTCGTGCCAGCGACGAGCAAGGGCGGCGGCGAGCGCCTGACCATTGTCTACGGCAGCCAGACGGGCAATGCCAGGCGCATCGCCGAGCAGCTGGCCGCGCGCAGCGAGTCAGCAGGCCTGCCGGTGCGACTGCTGCGTGCCGATGCCTACCCGCAGCACGAGCTGACGCAGGAACGTTACCTCGTGCTGGTGATCAGCACGCAGGGCGAAGGCGAGCCGCCGGACGATGCGCGTGGCTTCATCGAGTTCGTCGCCGGCAGGCGGGCACCAAAACTGCCGTCGCTGCAGTTCGCCGTGCTCGGTCTCGGCGATTCGAGCTATCCACAGTTCTGCGCGATCGGTCGGCAGATCGACGCGCGGCTGGCCGAACTGGGTGGTTCACGCTTTGCGCCGCTGGGCGAGGCCGATGTCGATGTGGAGACCATCGCCACGCCATGGTCGGACAAGGCGCTGGAACAGGCGCGCGATGCGCTGAAGACCGCCGTACCGTCCGCGCGTGTCACGCCGCTGCATGCCGTATCGAATCGTTCCATTCATACACGCGAACAGCCGTTTGCGGCCAGTGTGCTGGCGAACCAGCGCATCGTGGCACGTGACAGCGAACGCGAGGTGCGGCATATCGAGTTGTCGCTGGAAGGCTCGGGGCTGCAATACGCGCCGGGCGATGCGCTGGGCGTGTGGCCGCGCAACCCATCGGTGCTGGTCGAACAATGGCTGGCGGCATTGCAGCTCGACGGTACGTTGGACCTGATGCACGAAGGTCGCACGCTGCCGCTGACGCAATGGTTGAGTCGCGAGCGCGAGATCACCCGGCTCAACCGTGCGTTCATTGCGGCGCTCGCCGTTACCAGCGGGCACGATGAGCTGAAGCGCGTGCTGCGACCTGAGCAAGCAGCAGACTTCGCGACGCTGCTGGCCAGCGAGCAACCGATCGACCTGCTGCGTCGCTACCCGGCGGCATGGCGCGCCGAGGCACTGGTCGCCGCGCTGCGCCCGTTGACTCCACGTCTGTATTCGATCGCTTCCAGCCCGAAACTGGTGGGCGACGAGGCGCATCTGACCGTGGCGATGGTCGATTACGAGGCGCACGGCAGCTTGCACTGGGGCGCAGCATCCGCGTTCCTGGCAGCGGCCGATGAGGACAGCAAGGTACCGGTGTTCATCGAGTCGAACGAACGCTTCCGCCTGCCGACCGACAGTTCACGCGATATCATCATGATCGGTCCTGGCACTGGCGTGGCACCGTTTCGCGCATTCGTGCAGGAACGCCAGGAGAGCGGAGCCAGCGGGCACAATTGGCTGTTCTTCGGCAACCGCCACTTCACCCAGGATTTCCTCTACCAGGTCGAATGGCAGACGGCACTGAAGCATGGCGCGTTGCACTGCCTCGACCTGGCGTTTTCGCGCGATCACACTCAAAAAATCTACGTCCAGGACCGCTTGCGCGAACGCGGCGCCGAACTGTTCGCGTGGTTGCAGAACGGTGCGCACCTCTATGTCTGCGGCGACTCCGCGCACATGGCGAAGGACGTGCACGCGGCCCTGATCGACGTGA
>JAJYTY010000258.1 GCA_021792835.1 Pseudomonadota bacterium | reverse complement strand
GAGGAACGTCGCGAGCACCGGCTCAAGCAGCTGCTCGCCGAGGTCGCCGACGACTACGACTTCGTGCTCATCGACACCCCGCCGGCGCTGGGCCTGCTGACCCTGAACGCGCTGTGCGCGGCGCGCGGTGTCATCGTACCCATGCAGTGCGAGTACTTCGCCCTCGAGGGCCTCACCGACCTGGTCAACACGGTGCGCCAGGTGCACGCCAAGCTCAACCCCGAACTGGTGCTGATCGGCCTGCTACGGGTCATGTTCGATCCGCGCATCACGCTGCAGCAGCAAGTCAGCGAACAGCTCAAGGCCCACTTCGGCAGCAAGGTGTTCGACGCCGTGATCCCTCGCAACGTCCGCCTGGCAGAAGCCCCCAGCTATGGCCTGCCCGGAGTCGTGTTCGACCGCGCCAGCCGCGGCGCGCAGGCCTACATCGAATTCGCCGAGGAGATGGTGCGCCGTGTGCGCGCCGAAGGCCTCGCGTCCCGCAACCCCGACCCCACGCCCGCATGAACGCCCCGCCCAAATCCACGCCGCCGGCACCCAGGAAGCGCAAGGGCCTCGGCCTCGGGCTCGAAGCCCTGCTGGGCGCCCAGGGAGCCGACATCTCGACTCCGGCCCCGTCGTCGCTGCCGCTGGACGCGCTGGTGCCGGGCCGTTACCAGCCGCGCACCCGCATGGACGAGGGCGCGCTGTTCGAGCTTGCCGAGAGCATCAAGGCGCAGGGGATCATGCAGCCCATCCTCGTGCGCCCGCTGGCTTCGGGCAAGTACGAGATCATTGCCGGCGAGCGCCGCAGCCGCGCCGCGCGCCTGGCCGGGCTCGAGCAGGTACCGGTGCTGGTGCGCGAGGTTCCCGACCACGCTGCGCTGGCCATGGCGCTGATCGAGAACATCCAGCGCGAAGACCTCAACCCCCTCGAGGAGGCCCAGGGAATCCGGCGCCTGATCGACGAGTTTGCCTTCACCCACGAGCAGGCCGCGCAGGCCGTCGGGCGCTCGCGCGCGGCGCTCAGCAACCTGCTGCGACTGCTCAACCTGGCGGCGCCGGTGCAGGACATGCTGCAGGCCGGCGACCTGGACATGGGGCATGCGCGCGCCCTGCTGGCCCTGGACGGCGCCGAACAGGTGATGACCGCGCAGCAGGTGCAGGCGAAGCGTCTGTCGGTGCGCGAGACCGAGCGCCTGTGCGCCCGCCAGCAGCGGGGCGCGTCCGCGCCTCGCGCAGCCGCCGCGCAGCCCGAACGCCGCGAGCTCGACCGTCTCGAGCATGAGCTGGGTGAACGCTTGGCGGCCCCCGTGCATATCCGCGCCAAGGGCACCGGCAGCCGCCTGCGCGGCGAGATCTCGCTGGCCTTTCATTCGCTCGACGAACTCAACGGGCTCATCGATCACCTGCGAAGGGGCGACTGAGCGCCCGCTCCGATCACGCTGTCACGCGGCCTCTCGCGTAAGCGAGCGCTTACGTCGCGGGATCCTGCCCGAACACCCGCAGCACCGAGGCGTAGGCATGCACGGCGGCCCCGGAGAATTCCCCGGCCGCCCGAAAGCCCACCAGCGGCAGCTCGCCGAACTGCGCGCGCAGCAGCTGCAGCTCGCTGCGCAACGCCTGCGCGCCGCGCGCCGCGCAGGTCACGAACACCCCGCCGCGCATCGTCGCCGCCTGGCGGCCCGGGCGCCGATGCCCCGCCTCGAGCAGCGCGTCGCGGCGTTGCTCGGCCTCGTCACGCACCTCGGTGCACAGGCGCAGCAGGTCGCGCAGTCCGGTGTCGCGCTGGCGCCGGCAGAAGCGCAGGCGCATTCCCGGCTCCAGATCGGCCGCCAGCGCCACCCCCTGCCCGCCAGGATCAATGCCGATCAGCCCGCGCATCACCGAGCCCGCGTCCTGCCCGGCGCCCGCCGCCTGTCGCGGGCGCGACAGGCCCACCACGACCTCGCGCAAGCTGGGTACGAGGTCGCGCCACTGCTCGCGCTCACGCGCGCGTCTGGGTTCCCCGAGGTCGTCGAGCAAGGCCTCCAGCGCGGGCTCGCCGTCCAGCGCGTACACGACGTTGTCGGCGCAGCGCGTCACCGTGCGCTCCGGGCCGACCGGCTCGAGCCCCTGGCTGAGACCGCCCAGCAGCGGCACGCGCGACGAGAAGGCCACGCCCGAAAGCCCCCCCCGCAGCACCGCGTCGGCCACCTGCGCGCCTGCCACCGGGCTGAGGATTCCGCCCCACACGTCGCCGCCCGAACAACGCTGCCCCAATTCGGCGACCAGTTCGTCGAGCTCGGGTTGCTCGGCGTCGGCATGCACCAGCGCGGCGTGCGCGCCGCGCCATGCGCTGGTAGCCGGCGCCAGCGGCTGGCGCCCCGAGAACACGCGGAAATCGCGCACCGCGAACTGCGCCAGCATCAGCGCCACTCCACAGGGTTCGATGGAATCGGCCCCCGAGGCCCCGGACGCGAACACTCCGGGCGCGAAACCCCCCACCCAATGCGCCACACCGAGCTGCTCGCGCAGATCCTGCAGCATGCCCTCGCCCCACGCCGCGTGGCGCGCGTCCACGTACAGCAGCCCGAGGTTGGGGCGCGTGATGGTGTCGGCGCGCGCGCGTTCGCGCGCCACCTGATCCGCAAGCTCCTGCAGGGCTTGCGGCCAGTGGGAAGACGACGAATGGGCGGTAAGAAAACGCATGGCTGGAAAATGGCCCCTCGGGCCGCGCTGCGCGCCGCGCCAGGGCTGGGAAAGGGGGTAGCACGGGCGGCACGCAGCCGCACCCGATGCTAACGGCTCACGCAATCCGCTGTCGCGCGCCCGGTCATCGGCAGGCCTCCGCGATGCGCCGGATCAACGGGCCGTGCCGCCCGCGCGGGAGCGCTTGCGCGCCGTCTTCGCCGGGGGCCTGTCATTCGCGGCCCTGGTACTGCCGGCCCTGGTACTCCCGGCCTTGGCACCCGGGGACTCGGAGGCCCCAGCCGCGGCGCCGGCAGCCGCGGCCGGCCACGCGCTGTCGCGCAGGGCCTCCGCCGCCACCTTCGCGAACTGCCCGCTCAGGCTGTTCCACCACTGCACCGGATCGATCAGCCCCGGGATCGGCGCCGCATCGCCATCAGCATCGGCACCAGCATCGGCACCAGCCTTCGCCGCGGCTCGCGGCTCGGGCTTCGCGTCGGCCGCGGCGGCCGAGCCCATCGCCTGGGCTCCCGCCCGCATGGCCTCGCCCATCTGCGTGGCCAGCGCGCCGAGATCGACGTTCATCGTCTTCAGCGTCGACAAGGTCATGCGCTGCACCTCCAGCGCCTGGATGGTCGCCTGGGTCAGGCGCACGTTGGCCTCCAGCCACTGCAGCACCGCGCGCAGGTCGATGATCTTGCGCTCGAGCTCGTCGGCGTCCACGGTCGGCGCCATCCAGCTCGCGAAACTCGACGGCATGCCCGAGCCCTTCAGCATGGACTGGAAGAAATCCATCGCCGCGCCGGTCTGGGTCTGGTCATAGGGATTCATGGTCTGCACCTCCGCGGCCTGTCAGACGCCTGCATCGACGCCTGCATCGACGCCTGTCGAGCCCGCCTGCCCTTTCTAGCACAGATCGACCTCGCCGCGGCCGTTGCCATGCCCCTGTGCCAGACGCTGGCTGCTCCAGCGCAGCCTGGCGGGGCCTTGGCGCCGGCTGCACAATCCCCCCATGGACGTTTCGCCCGCACCGCGGCTGCCGCGGGCCCCGCATCGACGGTCCCCGCGCGCCTGGGCCGCGGCACTGTGGCTGATCCCGGTACTGCTGCTGCACCTGCTGGCGCTGCGCGGGCTCTCCAGCGCGTTGCGCATGCCCGAACCCGGCTCACTGCCGCCGGTGCTGTACACCCAGGTGCTGCTGCCGCAGGCGCCCGCACGCGCACCCGTGGCGCCGACGACGCCCCCCGCGCAGGCCGCCGCGACGCCGCCCCCCATCACGCGACCGACCGTGATCGCGCGGGCCGGGCCGGCGAGCACGCCCGGTATG
>JAJYTY010000257.1 GCA_021792835.1 Pseudomonadota bacterium | reverse complement strand
CCGATCTCTGCTGGGACTGCTGGGCTCGTGGCTGCTGGCGCGGCTCTTCGAGTTGCCGCAGCCGGTGGCCAACAGTCTGCTGACACGCTCGGTGTCGACGCCGTTCGCGATGGCGGCGTCCGGGTACTTCGGCGGCAGCCCCGACATCAGCGCGCTGTGCGTGCTGGGAACCGGGGTGTTCGGCCTGCTGGTCGGCGAAGCCGTGCAAGGCTGGATCGGCCTGCGCTCGGCGTTGTCGCGCGGTGCTTCGCTGGGGGCCGCCGCGCACGCCGCGGGCACGGCGAAGGCCTATGAACTGGACCCGGAGATGGGCGCCGTGTCGAGCCTGACGATGGTGTTCACCGGAATTTCCATGGTGCTGCTGGCGCCGTGGATCGGACACCTGTTCGCCTGAATGCCTGGCCGCCTGGATCCAGGTCGATGGGCCTCCGGTACTTGACTCCAGCGCATGGATATTTCGTATGCAGGGATGACGGCTGTCGGCGAAAATCGACCCCGCTGCGTTTGAATCCGGGTTGAACCCACATTCGCCGCCATTCACCAAGAGGCCCATGATGCAAAGCCCGACCCCGCCCCAAGCCGGCGGCAGCCCGATCCCGAAAGCCGCCTGGATCGCGATGGGCACGATAGGCGCCCTGATCGTCGTGCTGCTGGCCGCCGTGCTCTACAAGCTCAGCGTTCCGGGCACCGCCCCGTCGGTCGCCGCGTCGGCGGCCGGCGCCCAGGCTTCGCCGCAGGCGGCAGTTCCCGGCGCCAGCGCCGGAGCGACGATGCGCCCGGGCGCGCAGTCGGCGGTGGCGGTCACCGGCACGCTGCCGGCGCGCCAACCCAGCGCCTTTCCCCCGCTGCAGGGCGGCGCGGTGCCGACGGCGCCGCGTGACTCCGGGCGCGACCAGACCGCTGCCGGAGCGCCGCCGCGGGGCTTCGAACCGCAGACCTTCGCGCCGCAGGCACCTGCGGTACCTGCCGCACCGGCGGCTCCGGTGTGTACCGACTGCGGCACCGTGGTCGCCGTCACGCCGGTGCAGGAGCAGGGTCAGGCCAATGGCGTGGGCGCTGTCGTGGGCGGCCTGGTCGGCGGCCTGCTGGGCAACCAGATCGGCGGTGGCAACGGACGTACCGCCGCCACCGTGATCGGTGCCGTCGGCGGGGGCCTGGCCGGCAACGAGGTGCAAAAGCACATCAACGCGAAGACCATCTATCGCGTGCGGATCCGCATGGACGACGGCGCCACCCGCGACATCACGCTGGGCAGTGCGCCGCCGGTCGGTCAGCGCGTGCGGGTCCAGGCGAACGGCTCCGTGAGCCCGATGTAGGCCGCCCGCCGCGCAAGGTCGCGCGGGTACGGCGGCACGCGACCGAAAGCTGGGAAATTTTTCCAGCTTTCGGCTCCTGCGCTACCATCGTCGCCTTCGAGGACCCGCTGCGCCGTTTGCCGGCCGTGACCTGCCCGCCCCATGGGACGTTCGCCCCTACGCCCGCCAGAGACAGCCGCCGGCGAGACACCGGCGCCACCGGCGCAGGACGTGCTGCGTGCGCTCTCGCAAGTGCTGGCGCCGCTGGTGCGCCTGCTGCTGACCAGCGGCATCGACTACACACGCCTGAGCGCCGAACTCAAGCCCCTGTTCATCGAACAGGCGCGCCTGGAATTGCTGCGCCACGGCCAGCGCCAGACCGACTCCGCGATCAGCGTGCTCAGCGGAGTGCATCGCAAGGATGTACGGGCCTGGCGTGACGGCGCGCTCCAACAGCGGGCAGCGCACGAGGCCTCGGCCAGCTCGCAGTTGTTCGCGCGCTGGCTGGCCAGCGAGTCGCTGTGCGACGAGCACGGACGGCCGCGGCCACTTCCGCGCCTGGCCGCGCAGGACTCCTTCGAGGCCCTGGCGCGCGCGGTCACGCAAGACGTGCACCCCTTCACGCTGCTGGGTGAGCTGCTGCGCCTGGGACTGGCGCGGATCGAGCAGCGCAACGGCGACGACTGGGTGGTGCCGAAAATCGATGGCTACGTGCCGGCGCCGGGCTCGCGCGAACTGGTGGAACTGTTCGGATCCAACGTCGCCGACCACGCCGCCACGTCGGTGGCGAACCTGCTGGGCGAGGGACCTCGCGTCGAGCAAAGCGTGTTCGCCGACGGGCTGAGCGCGGAGTCGACGGCCCACCTGGGCGAACTGGCCCGCGCGCTGTGGATCCAGGCGCGCCGACAGATGATCCGCGAGGCAAGCCGACGCTTCGAGGCCGACCGCGGGCGCGCGGATGCCACGCACCGCATGCGCTTCGGCGCCTATTACTGGGCACAGCCGCAAGACCCGCAGGCCGCGGCGCCGGACGACGATCCGCGGGGAGACACCACGTGACAGTCGGACAAGGCCTGCGCTTCGAGCGCCTGCGGCTGGCCTGCGGGGCACTGCTGCTGTCCGTGCTCGGCTCTTGCGGCGGTGGGGGCGGCCAGGCGGCGCAGAACGGCGGGGGCGGCGGCCGCAGCGGCACCGGCATTTCGGTAGGTACCGTGACCGGCTTCGGCAGTGTGCTCATCGAAGACCACGCCTACGACAGCGCGGCGCCGCGCTACTTCAACGACGACGACCCCGGCACCGCCCAGCCGGCCACCGCGGTCAGTCTGGGGCAGCGGCTGCAACTGCTGAACGATCACTCGGGAAGCGCGGCGCTGATCGAGCCGGACCTCGTCGGACCGGTGCAGTCGGTGTCGGCCTCCGCGGCCAGCTTCACGGTCAACGGCCTGCAGGTACGGGTGAACTCCGACCCGGCTGCCGGGCCGGTGACCTTCTATTCCGGGCTGCCGGGCTTTTCCGGGCTGCACGTCGCCGGCATGGTGGTGGAGGCCGACGGCGCCTTCGGCGTGGACGGGCGGGGACGGCCTTTCCTGCAGGCCACGCGCATCGCCCAGCTGCCGGCGGGGACCCGGGCCGTGCGACTGACCGGCCTGGTTTCCGGACTCGACTCCGCAGCGAACAGCTTCGAACTCGATGGCGTGCGCGTGCGCCTGCGCGGCAAGACCCCGATCTATCCGGCGGGCAGCACGCTGCACGACGGCGAACTGGTCAACGTGTGGAGCCCGGACCCGATCCGCGGCGGCGCGGTCGACGCCGGCGTGGTGCGCGTGCGCAGCCTGCTCGGGGCGTCGGGAAGCGCGTGCATCGGTGGGCTGCTCTCCAGCTCGCGGTCCGGCACGACCAGCGTGGCGGGAATCAGCATCGTCCCGGCGACCGCACAGGCAGCGGCGCAGATCCACGCGCTGAACGCCGGCCAGTACGTGATCGTGCAGGGCCGCGTCGCCGCGGGTGCGAACTACGTGCTGGCCTACACCGCGCATGCGTACTCGACGCAGCCGGCGCAGGTCAGCCTGCGCGGCAACATCACCGGCTACGTCGACGACGGGCATTTCCTGGTGCGTGGAGTCCCGGTCGACGCGTCGGGCGCCAGCCTCGGCGCCCGACTGGGCAACGGCGTGTTCGTGCAACTGCTGGGGCGCGTCGACCCCGCGGCACCCAACACCGTGCTCGCGTCGAGCCTGCGGGTGCTTGCCGCGTCCCCGCAGGGCGGCACCGTGGACCTGCGCGGCAGGGTCAGCCAGTTCGAAGCAGGGAACGGCAGCTTCGTGCTCAGCTGGCACGACGACGGCGTGACCCTGGCGTCGATGGTCGAACTGGCGCCGAACGCCGTGTCGAGCGGCAGCGGCACGCTGGCCGACGGCGCGTACGTGCAAGTCGAGGCGACCCAGGAATCCGGCATCCTGCAGGCCTACAGCATCGGGCTGCTGCCGGCGCCCGAGGACGCCACGGGCCTGGACAGCGACGGCAGGGTCTACGGACTCGGCGCCACGAGCTTCCAGCTCAATGGCCTGAACATCCAGCTCAACGGTGTCGTGCCGCAAGGGGGCGCGCTGTCGGACGGCGCCAGGGTCGACGTGCGCTTCGCGCGGCACGCCGCGGGCAAGTACCTGGCGCAGGACATCACCGTCGAGCCCTGACGGCCCATTGGGTCCGACCAGCGCCGGGCGCGCCCGGAACATGCATCTACAATACCTGTT
>JAJYTY010000036.1 GCA_021792835.1 Pseudomonadota bacterium | reverse complement strand
TGCACGTTGCGCATGTTCCAGCCGTTGTGCACGACGCCCGCCGCGTCGACGGTCGAGATCGTGTAGTCGGTCCAGGGGTCCGGGCTGTCGTAGCCCTGGCGCCGCAGCCAGCGCGCGTAGGCGCCGTCCGGCTCGGCGTGATGGCCGTCGTGGCGCGCGAGTTCCACGAAGCCGCCCTGGCGCCCCGGCTTGCCCTGCGGCGCGGGCAGGCCCGCCGGCCCCGACGCGGGCGCCAGCCAGTGGGTCTTGCCGAACAGCACCAGTTCGTGCCCGATGTCGTCGAGGTAGTCGCCGAGGGTCCATTCGTCGATCGGCAGCGGCACGCGGTTCCAGGTCGCGCGGTGGCTGCCGACATAGCGTCCGGTGTAGAAGGACATGCGCGACGGACCGCACACGCCGGACTGCACGAAGGCGTTGTCGAACACCACGCCGCGGGCCGCCAGCGCGTCGATGGCCGGCGTGTGCAGGTGCGGGTGGCCGTAGCACGACAGGTGGTCCGCGCGCAGCTGGTCGCACATGATGAACAGGAAATTGCGGATCTTTCTCATGATGGGGTTGCGACGGGCGCGCGCGGCCCGTCCCCTCAGCGGGCGAAGGCGGGAAGCCAGGTGGCCAGCGCGGGGAAGGCGATGATCAGGGCCAGCGCCACGAAATTGGCGACGAGGAACGGGATGGTCCCGGCGAAGATGGTCCGCATGCTCAGCTCGGGCATCATGGTCTTGACCATGAACACGTTCATGCCGATCGGCGGGTGGATCATGCCGATCTCGATCATCATGGCCACGAACACGCCGAACCACAGCATGCTCACGCCCAGCGGCGCCAGCACCGCGGCGAACACCGGGACCGTCAGCAGCATCATCGAGATGGCCTCCATCATCGAGCCCAGCACGACATAGATGGCCACGATGACCAGGATGATCCCGGTCAGCGGCAGGTGCATCCCGCCTATCAGGCTCACCAGGCTTGCCGTCAGGCCCGACATGGTGACGAAGTTCGCGAACACCATGCCGCCGAAGGCCACCGCGAAGATCATCGCCGTGGTGCGCCCGGCCTCCACCAGCGACTCCATCAGCACATGCCGGCTCAGCTTGCGGCGCAGCGCGGTGAACAGCAACGCGCCCGCCGCGCCGATTCCGCCGGCCTCGTTGGCGGTGAAGATGCCGCTGTACAGCCCGCCCATGACGATGACGAACAGCAACACGATCGGCCACACCCGTGAAACGCGCCGTAACCTCTCGCTCCAGGGCAGGCTCGGGCCGGCCGGACCCAGCGCGGGCTTGCGCAGGACCGTCCACCAGATGGCCACCATGAACAGCGTACCCAGCAGCAGCCCCGGCAGCACGCCGGCGACGAACAGCTTGGCGATGTCCTGCTGCGTGATGATCCCGTAGATCAGCAGGGGAACGCTCGGCGGAACCAGCGCGCCCAGGGTTCCGGCCGAGCTCACACAGCCGCTGGCCAGGCTGTCGTCATAGCGCAGGCGCCGCATCGAGGGCATGGCCACCTTGGTCATGGTCGCCGCGGTGGCGATCGAGCTGCCCGAGATGGACGCGAAACCGGCGCTGGCCAGCACCGTCGCGTAGGCCAGCCCGCCGCGCTTGTGGCCCACCAGCGCGTACGCGGCGTCGTACAGCTCCTCGGCGAGGTCGGACTTGTAGATCAAGGTCCCCATGAGGATGAACATGGGCAGCACGGACAGCCCTTCGTTCATGGCCAGGTTGCCGATGGTCTGCCCGGCCATCATCAGCGCCGGGTGCAGCCCGCGCACCAGCGCGAACAGCCCCACGCCGACCGTGAGCATGGAAAAGCACAGCGGCACGCCGAGAAAGGCCAGCGCCAGCACCACCGCGAAGCCGAGCAGCGCGAGGGTCATCGCCGATCCCCCCGCGCCATCGCGACCACATGGTCGACGAGCAGCGCCGCCACCCCGACCAGCGCCAGCGCGGCCAGCGCGCTCATCGCATAGTCCAGCGGCGCCTGCGGCAACTGCAGCACCATCGTGCTCATCTGTTCGAGTTGCATCAGCCGCGCCAGCTGGAACAGCTGCACGCACACGATGGCGCAGCCCAGCGTGCTCACCGCCAGCTCCAGCAGCACGCTCCACGATTTCAGCGCGCCCCGCGCCGCGCGCGCGAGCACCGACACCGAGAAATGCCGCCGCTCCACCGTCACCAGCGGAAAGGCCGAGAACACGAGCAGCGCCAGCATGAACTGCACCAGTTCATCGCTGCCGCTGATCGGACGGTCGAGCACGTAGCGCATGAACACGTTGACCACCGTCAGCCCCATGATGCCCAGCATGGTCAGTGCGACACCGGCGCGCAACAAGGCGCGAGCCGCCTGCGTCAGGGCCGCGCGAATGGCCGCGCCACCAGGCCTGTTCGGCTGCATCGCCGTGGCCGCGCCGTCAATGCGCCTGCGAGCGCTTGTGGAAATACGCCAGCGCCGCCGCCGCGTCCACGCCCCGGGCACTCGCGGTCGCGCGCCAGTTCGCGAACAGCGGCCTGGCGTAGCCCTTGAGCTCGCGCATCAGCGCCGGCGAAGGCTGCAGCACCTTCAGCCCCAGCTTCTCGGCGTGCCGGCGCGCACGGTCGTTGATCGTGGTGATCAACTCCATGCGCCTGGCGAACGCGAGGCCCGAGATGTGCTCGATCGCCTTGCGGTCCGCGGGAGCGATCGCGTCCCACTTCGCCTTGTTGATCACCAGGGAGAAGCTGGGCGCCGACAGTCCGCCGGGCATGACGGTCTCGTATTTCATGTAGCCGAGGATCTTGAACGCCTGCGCGTTGTAGTCGCCGATTCCCGCGACCGCATCGACGGTCTTGCCTGCCACCAGCTCGCTGACCTGCACCGCGGGGCTGGAGACGACACCGGCCGCGCTGTGCGAGAACACCTGCTGCGGAACCCCCGGCAGCGCCCACAGGCGCAGCCCCTTGAGGTCGTCCGGCCGGACGATCGGGCGGTCCATGCTGAAGATCTCGCCCGGCGGCAGCGAGAACAGCGCCAGCAGCTTCACGTTGCGGTAGTCGTCGCCCTTGGCGAGAAATCTCTCGTAGGTGTTCCACAGCGCGATCGAGGTCGCGCCCGGAGCGCCCGAGATGAACGGCAGCGCGGCGATCTGCTCCAGCGGAAGCTGGTGCGGGATCAGTCCGTTGAACACGTAGGCACCGTCGACGACGTCGCCCAGCACCGCGTTCCACAACTGGTCCGGCGGCGCCACCGGCGCGCTGGGAATGGAAATGCGCACGCGTCCCTGCGTGACCTTGGCCACCTCGGCCGCCCATGGGCGCAGCACTTGCTGGTTGAAGGGGTCGGCCGGGGGCAGCAGCTGGTTGATCACCAGCGTGGTGGTGGCCTGCGCGGGCGCGGCCGCGAACCACGCCATGGTCAGCGCCAGCGCCTGCAACCCCGCGCGGACCCATCGATGCGCTCGCTTGGACATGCGTCGTCTCCTCGGTTCGTGCTCGCCGTCGCGCCCTGGAGGCAGGCGTCGCGTGAGCGAATGGTGCGCATCGATGCTAAGCGGGAGCATGGATCAACAGATAATTCAAATACGATCTATTGATCGCTTCTTCCGATCGTCCGTCGATGAAACTCCAGGCCATCCGCTACTTCATCGCCGTCGTCGACGCCGGTGGATTTCGCGCTGCAGCAAACGCCATCCAGGTCTCGCAATCGGTGGTGACTGCTGCATTGCAGCAGCTCGAGCGCGAGCTTGGGGCGCCGCTGCTGCACCGCTCCAGGCGTGGGGTAATCCCCACTCCGTTCGGGCGTGCGTTTTTGGATCGGGCACGCACCATCGAGCGCGAGAGCCGCAGGGCCCTCGAGGAAATCGCGCAGTTGCGCGGCCACTGGGAAGGCACGGTCTGCTTCGCCACCTCGCCGGCCGTGGGAATCCGGGTCATCCCGGCGGCCATCAGGGCCTTTCGCGAGCGCCTTCCGGACATCCGCGTGCGCTGCGTCGACGGCATGTACCCGGGGGTGCTCGGCGGGCTGCGCGACGGGCAGCTGGACTTCGCCATCGGCCCCTACCCGCAGACCCGGCTCGAGGAGCCCTTCGTCGCCGAAGCGCTGCTGCTCGCCGACGTCGTCATCGCCTGTCAGCGCCAGCACCCGAGGCGCAACGCGTCCTCGCTGATGGATCTGGCCGACTGCGAGTGGGTACTGTCGGCCGGCGCCGGCGGCACCGGCTTCCTGATCGAGCGCGCCTTCCAGCAGGCCGGGCTCGGCGGACTGAAGGTCGGCATGGTCTGCGAATCCCCGATGGCGCTGCCCGGGATCGTCGCGCTCAGCGACATGCTCGGAACCTTGCCGCGCGCGGTGCTCGACGACACCCGCTGGCGCCAGCAACTCACCATCATCCCGATCCGCGAGCGCCTGCCGGTGCCGCCGATCGGCATCCTGCGGCGCAGCGACATCGCGCTGACCCCGGCCGCCGCCGAGCTGATCAGCTGGGTGCGGCATTTCGCGTCCAAGCTGGGGACCCCGCTTCCCGCGGCGCCATGAACTAAGCTTGCCCGACCGGGCATCGCGGTCGCGCGATGCCATGCAGGGATCGTCATGATGCAACTCAACTCAGACTTCGACGCACGGGTGGTGCTGGACGCCCACGCGATGGCGTGGGCCGACTCGCCGCAACCCGGCGTGCAGCGGCGCATGCTCGACCGCGTGGGGGGCGAGGTGGCGCGCGCCACCAGCCTGGTCCGCTACGCGCCCGAGAGCCGCTTCGACCCGCACGAGCACGCGCTGGGCGAGGAAATCCTGGTGCTGTCCGGCGTGTTCGCCGACGAGCATGGCGAGTACCCGGCGGGCACCTACCTGCGCAATCCCCCGGGCTCGCGCCACGCGCCGCGCTCGCAGCCGGGCTGTGAACTGTTCGTCAAGCTGCGCCAGTTCCAGCCCGGCGACGACTCCAGCGTGCGCATCGACACGCGCAGCGCGGATTTCGTTCCGGGGCTGGTTCCGGGGCTGCGGGTGTTGCCGCTGCACGAGTTCGGCGGCGAGCATGTCGCGCTGGTGCGCTGGGCGCCGGGCACCCGTTTCCAGCGGCATACGCACTGGGGAGGCGAGGAGATCCTGGTGCTCGAAGGCGTGTTCAGCGACGAGCACGGCGACTATCCGGCCGGCAGCTGGCTGCGCAGCCCGCACCTGAGCCAGCACCAGCCCTTCAGCCGTGAGGGCTGCCTGATCTACGTGAAGGTCGGGCACCTGCCTCCCGAGTCCGGCTTGCCCGAGGTCAAGCACGCCGCCACCGCGCGGGAGTAGCTTGTCCCTGGGGGATGCGGGTGTCCCCGGGGAGGAAGAGCCATGAGCACGAACCGTCGACCTCGACGCATCGCGGTGCTGCTGGCCATGCTGACGCTCGGAGCCGGCCTGGGCGTGGCCAGGGCCCAGATGGGCGACGGCTACGGGGGCATGATGGGCCAGGGCGGCATGATGGGCGCCTACCCGCAGGCTCCGCAGCCCCGGGCGCAAGCCGGCGCCGATGCCCACCCCAGGCAGGCCCTGCTCGACTACATCGGGCAACAGGGCCTCGCATGCATGCAGTGCCATGCGGTGGACGAGGCCGGCTATGCGCCTTCATTCATGCAGATCGCGCAGTACTACGCGCAGCACCCGGGACGGGCGGGCGAAGTGCCCCCATCGATCGTGCAGGGCATTGGAGCCATGCCCGGCGGCCTCGCCAGTCCGGACCAGGCCAAGGTGCTCGGACGTCTGATTCTCGACCTGGCGAAGGCCTCACGATAGGGGCCCGCCGACTGCTTCACGAAGCCGTGAAGGGGCCGGAGCGCGCCGACCGTTAGTTACTGCTTCGGGTGCTGCGACTGCTGCTGGGCGGCGGAGCCGGACTTGCTGTGATGCATGGTCGCGGCGTTGGCCAGCAGCGGACTGGCCAGCGCGGACAGCGCGGCGGCGGCGGCGATCAAACGGACGATCCTGCGGGGGGCGGTCATGGGAAGACTCCTTGCAAAATTTTCGAAGGGCGGCCTGCCGAAGCCGGCCGCGAGATCCGGAAGTCGGACCCTGCGCAGGACTTTGCAATCCGCGTGCCGGGCCGGAAATTCCTTCGATTTTTCAAGAACCTGAAGAGTCGACGAGACGTGGCATCCAGCGCTGCGGGCACCGAATCGCCTTCTCGAGCCCGAATCCGTCGCCTGAGGACGACCTGATTCGCCCCTGGGCTCGATGTCCCTTTATTTCCGGGGATTTAGCGTGTCGCCAGGGAACGACCACCGGGCTGTTGGTCACATTCCGTCATGTTCGCTTGCGAGATCCGGACTCCCGCTCCCTTCGGGAGCCGCGTCAGGCCTGCGCGCCTTTCAGGGTCTGCAGCACCACGTCGACCGCGGCCGCATCGCTGCTGAGGCTGATCGCGCCGTCCTGCACCAGGCACTGCAGGCGCATCGTGCGCTCGGCAAGCGCGGCCAGGGCTTGCGCGGTCTGCGCGGGCAGGCGCAGCACGCACAGGTTGCGCAGGCGCGAGACCTTGCCCTCGATCTGCTTCCACCAGATCTCGCAACTGGGCGCGTAGCAGACCACGACCACCTGCGCGGCGCGGCCGCAGGCCTTGCGCAGCCGCGCCTCGTCGGGCTGGCCGATGTCGATCCACAGCTGGATCGCGCCAGTCAGGTCCTTCACCCAGATCTCGGGCTCGTCGACGTCGAACAGCCCCTTGGTCAGTGCGATGCCCTCCTGCGCGTGCAGCGCGTACATCAGCACCCGCAGCATCATGCGCTCGTCCGTCTCGGAGGGATGGCGCGCGATGGTCAGCGCCAGGTCCTCGTAATGATTCCGGTCCATGTCGGCGAGCTGCAGCTCGGCCTTGTAGATGGTCGCCTTCAGTGCCATGTGTCGTCCCGTGGGGTCCGCCGCCGGGCTGCGGACTGATCGGCGCATGGTAGTGCGCGGCTGCGCCGGTCCGGGCCCAACCGCCGGCGCGACGCCTGGCCCGGGGCGCAGGCACCGATGCCTGTTTTGTGCCTGCGCCGGCGGGCCGGCGGCCGTCCTAGAACGAGTACACCAGGTTGACCGACGTGAAGGTGTCGGTCTTCTTGCTGCCCAGCGGCACCACGGTGTTGTGCAGCACCGTGTACGAGAGCTTCAGCGCCAGCGCGCCGGTGATGTCGGTGGTCAGCGCCGTCACCGACTCGAGCTCGGTGTCGTCGGTACCGGCAATGGTGGTCAGCGTCTGGTCGAAGTGGGCCTTCGACGTGAAGCGGTAGCTGAACACGCCGTGCACGCGCACGATGGCGTCGCGCTGGGTGGCTCCGCCGTCGATCTGCGCCAGCCGGTAGCCGGGGCCGATCTCGGCGCGCAGGTCCGTCGAATCCGTATGGATCAGCTGCCGGCCCAGGCCCAGCGCGGCCGAGGTCTGGTAGCGATAGCCGGAGAAGCTGTCATGGCTGCCCCGCAGGTTGCCGAACACGTAGGAGTTCGCATCCAGCGTGTGGCGCGTGCTCAGGTCGCCGAACAGGCGATTCGCGGTGGTCGTTCCCGCGGCGCTGGCATGCAGCACTCCGAGATGCAGGTCGGTGGTCCAGGGGCCTCTGACATAGCCCAGGTGGAACTTGCCGTCCAGGCTGGAGGTGCTGGAGTTGCCGGTGGTGACCACCCCGCCGAGTTCGGCCGAACCGCTCCAGGGGCCGGCTCCGGGCTTGTCTGCCGTGCTTGCGAAAGCCGGCGTGCAGACCGCGGCGGCCACGAGAAAGGCGATGCATGAGCGTGCAACGGGCATGCGCGGGCTTCCCTTCAAAAGTCGCGGAAGCGCCCCATCCTAGACAGCCGCGGTGCCCGACGCGAGCGGCATGCCATAACCTGCACTGCGATTGCGGCCTTATGGACTATTGATTGCCAGGCTGTGCCTGCTGCGGCACGCGCGCGCGCGAAGGACGTGCGTAGCACTGCCGCTCGCAGGCGGCGACCAGGCGCTCGATCGCCGGCTGCTGCGAGGCCGCCCACGCGCCGCGCTGCGCGTGCACCCAGGCGCGCAGCGTGCGCGCCCGCGGGTCGCCGCATGCCGCGGCCTCCCTCCACGCGCGCAACAGGGCCTGCTCATCCCCGCGCTCGGCGATGCGGCGCCAGCGCGCGCGCGCGAGTCCGGCGCGCGCCGCGAGCAGGCTCGCGCGCAACAGCGCAAGCAGCAGAACCACGCCCCCCACCAGGCCGCAGGTCTCGAGCACGCGCAGCGGCCGCGGGTCGTGCACGCGCAGGTCGCCCCAGTCGGCCATTGCCAGCTCCGGGGCGCCGCGCCGCGGGTCGAAGTAGGGAATGCGCAGCCGCGGGTAGTGCACGCGCCCGCCGCGCAGCACGCGAAGCGGCCATTCGATATCCCACACGGCGGCCAGCGCATGCGCGGAGTCGGGATCCAGGCTCACGCGCGGCGGGTACATGCGCAACGCGTTGCCGACACGGCGCGCCGACGCCGCAAGCAGGCGCAGCAGCTGCGCGCGCCCGATCTGCGCCCCGGAGAGCCTGGCTCGCAGCACCGTCGTGGCGCCCAGGTCGAGGCGCCGGGGCGCCGGCTCGATGCGCAGCCTCGCGTGCCCCACCGCGGCGTCGGCGGGCCAGTAGGCAGGCAGTGCTCCCACCTGCAGGCGCAGCGGCGCCACCGCGTACACCCGCAGCTTGCCGAAGGGCGTCGCGCGCAACAGGCCGAAACGGATGGTCGCGGTCCCGGCGCGTGTCGGCGTGTAGCTCCAGTTCTGGCGCTGCACGGCGATGCGCCTGCCGCCCACCTCCTCATCCGTGGAAACCGTGGACACCGGGCGCAGCACGCCGTAGTCGCTGCTGGCGCGCACCGGCTGCCAGTCCAGCGCCCCGCCGGCACCGATGTCCAGCTCGACGCGCAGGGCCTGCCCCACCACCGCCCGCGCGGCCCGCGCGTGCGCGGCGACGTATTGCGGCGCCTGCCCCGGCTCGGAGTCGGCGATGCGCACGCTGCGCGGCGGGCAGCGCAGGCCGCCCGTGCGCAGCTCCGGCAGGTGCAGCACTCCGGAAGCCATCGGGTACAGCAGCAGGCGCAGGGTCTGCGTGCTGTGGCCCGTCGCATCGTCTGAGCGCTCGCTACCCTGGCGCTGCAGCAGCCAGTCGTCGCCCAGGCCGGCCGCCCGCAGCATCGGCAGCGCCGGCAGGTCGCGGGCGCGGATGTCCCAATGCACCGCGTGCCCGAGCACGGGGCGCCGCGGCAGCAGCCTGCACTGCAGCGACGCCGCGGCGCAGGCCGAGGTGCCCAGCACGCAGCAGGCAAGGGCGGCGAGCAGCGGCCGCGAGCTGCCCATCAGCGCGCCCTCGCCAGGTCGGTGGCCACGCCGGTGTCGTGCCGGATCAGCCCGTCCAGCAGCATCGAGCGGTGGTCATGCAGCAGGCGCATGCCCAGCCGGGCCGCCGCGATGTCGGCATCCGACAGGCGCGGGCCCGGATTCGCGGCAGCGGCCTGCCTGCCCGCGGCTTGCAGCCTTCCGCCGTGCTGCAGAAGCTGGTTCTGGTAGACGCTCGGCGGCTGCTTCGCGTGGCGGCGAAGCTGGCTCGGGCTCAGGTTGGAGGTGTCGCCGAATCGCGCCGCCGCCTGCGGCGCGCCACGCTTGCGCATGCCGGTCATCTCGTATTCCGGGTGCAGCTGCGCCCAACGCGCCCGCGCCAGGCGCAGATTGCGCAACGCGGCAGGATCGCCGGGCATCAGCACCAGGCTGCCGCGGTAGGCGTCCAGCGCCTCGCGCAGTCGGCCCGGCACGTGGAAGGCGGCGTTGCCCAGGTTGTACAGCGCCACCGCGCGGTCATGGTCGTCGACGGCCTGCAGCATGGCGCGCCGGAAGGCGCCGACGGCCTGCTCGAAGTGTCCGGCGCGGTACTCGCAATCGCCCTCGCCGATGCGCGCGTCGAATCCCGCGAGCCCGCGGTACAACCCGGCGCAGGCGGCGTAGTCGGCGCCCTTCCAGGCTTGCCAGGCCTTCCATTCGCGCCAGTCCTGTTGACGCGGGTGAAGCTCGCCGGCGTGCGCGGCGCCCGCATGCAGCGCGCCCCAGCCGAGGCCCAGGCCCAGCAGCAGCGGCAGCGCGCGCGACGCCTGCCCGCGGCGCCACGGCCTGCGAGATTCCAGCAGCAACAGCACCAGCATGGCGCCGAGCAAGGGGACGCCGTAGAGATCGCGCCATGCGCGCCGCCCCGCCTCGCGCGACGGATTGGACGGCAAGGTGGCGATGCCCTGCCGGTACAGCGTGGTCCACGCGCCAGGCCGCTGCAGCCGGGCGCGCGCGCCGTCGGTGCGCGACACCAGCGAGCGCAGCGGGTCCGCCGTCCCGCCCTGTCCGGTCCAGGCCAGGTAGACCGGGATGTGCGCGCCGCGCAGCGCCACCTCCTGGCGACGCAGCGCGTCCCGGCCCTGCGCATCCAGGCCGCGCGCGGCCGCGGGCCCGGCCAGCAGCAGCAGGGCCCGCGAAGGCCCCGGCTCGCGCAGCAGCTCGCGGCGCGCCAGCGCCAGCGCGCCCGCCAGCCCCGGGCCGGGGCGGCCCCGCAGCAGCGCGGCCTGGGCATGGTCGAGGTAGGCGTCGAACAAGGCGCGGTCGCTGGTGCAGGGCAGCAGCAGACCCGCCGCGGCGTCGAACACCATCAGCCCGAGGCGTTCGCCGCGCAGGCGCGCCTGCAGATCCTGCAAGGCGATGCGCTGCTGCTCCAGCGGCACCGCGTCGGCGGAGGCGGCGGGCGGCAGTTCGATCAGCACCATCACATCGACGCGATGCTCCAGGCGCGCCGCCCCTCGCGCGTCCAGCGTGAGCAACTGGCGCGGGCCCGCCAGCGCCGCCGCCAGCAGCAGCCACAGCAGCGCCTCGAGCATGCGGCGCGAGAAGCCGGCGCGGGCGGCGACGCCGGACTCGCGCACGGCCCAGCGGCGCATCGCCGGGTCGGCATAGCCCGCCGGCTCGCCCGCGCGACTCGCGCGTGCGCGCCAGACGGCGAGCAGCAGCGCAAGCAGCGGCAGCAGCCAGGCCCACGGACGAGCCCAGTACAGGTCGAGCCAGGGCCGGCTCATCGAGCGGCTCCTCGGCTGCGCCGCGAGCGCGGCCAGGCCCGGGCCAGCAGCAGCAGCAAGCCGGCCCCCAGCGGCCACGCGTACAGCGGCAGCGCGGCGCGGCGCCGCGGCGGCGGCCGCAGCGTGGGTGCGAGGCGCGCGATGGCCGCGACCGCACGCTGTTGCGCTCCGGCGTCGGCGGCGTAGAAATAGCGGCCTTGCGTCAGGCCTGCGATGCTGCGCAGGTCGGGTTGGGGCTGCGTGAAGGCCGGCACCTTGTAGGAGCCGCCATCAGCCGGTGTGCCGCCGACCTGCACCGTGAACACCCGCACGCCGAGCGCGCGCGCCAGCGCGGTGGCCTGCGCCGGGCTGACATGCCCGCCCTGGCTGGAACCGTTGTCCGAATACACGACCAATACCGGCTTGAGCCGCGCACGGGTGCGCACCTGGCGCAGCGCCAGGCTGATCGCATCGCCCAGGCAGCCGCCGTCGCCCAGCAGGTCGGCATGTGCGCGCATCAACATCTCGACCGCCAGCTGGCGGTCGAAGGTCGGCGGCAACAGGGTCGCGGCATGCGCGCCGTATGCGATGACCCCGAATCGATCCCCGGGGCTGTTGCGCACGAAGCGCGCGAACACCTGCTTCACCACCGCCAGGCGCTGCGCCGGCCTGCCGTTCCATCGCAGGTCCCGCAGGGTCATCGACAGCGTGGTGTCGAGCAGCACGACCACGTCGCGCCCCTGCGCGGGCGGCTGCACCCAGGCCCCCAGCCATTGCGGCCCCGCCAGCGCCGCCACCCAGCAGGCGAAGGCCGCCGCCGCGAGCAGGCTGGCCGCGGCCGGACGGCGCCTCCCAGCGTCCTGCCGCAGCAGTCCGTGCAGGTCCGGGTGCAGCAGCCTGGGTCCCGCCGAGGCGACGGCCTGCCCGCGACGCAGGCCCTGCCGGACGATCCACAACGCCAGCGGCAGCAGCGCGAAAGCCCACGGCCGGCTCCACGCGAGTTGGTCCAGCAGGTGACGCAGCGCTGCGTCGTTCACGGCTTCAAGGCTTCCAGCAAGGCCAGCAGCGCCTCGGCCGACGGCCGGCGCGCATACAGCAGACGCTGGCGCTGCGCGCGGGCCGGCGACGGCAGACTGCGCGGATCGAATCCCGCGCGGCGCAGCTCGGACCATGCGCCGGGCAGCACGGCCTCGATGTCGACGGCCTCGATGTCGGCGCGCAGGCGCGCGGCCAGCCGGCGCAGTCGCCGGCGCGCGAGCCCGCGGCGCACGAGGCGCAGGCAGGCCGGCAGCGCGAGGCCCGCCAGCAGCAGCGCTGCGGCGAGTCCCCATGCCAGCGGCGCCGACCACGCGGTGCCGGCTGGTGGTCGCGCGACCGCCCGCGGCGCCACGATGTCGGCCAGTGCTGCGATGCGATCGATCATCGCAGCAGTTCCAGCAGCTGCGCGCGCGACGGCTCCGCCGCCTGCGCCGCGGCAAGTTGCGCGACCCGTGCGCGCAGGCCGCGCAAGTTCTCGCGCAGCTGCTCGCGCCGCTGCTCGCTGGCGCGCCGGAAGGCCTCGCGGGAGCCCGCACCCGGCTCCAGCCAGCCTTCGCTGGCACCGGCCGCGTCGACGAATCGCGCGCCCGGCAACTCGGGCAGCTCGAGCTCGACGGGGTCGACGATGTGCAGCGCCAGCAGCAGCGACTGCGCGGCCAGCGGCCACAGCGCGCCGCGCGCCGCGTGATCCAGCCAGCTGAAATCGCTGCACAGCACCACGCGCGTCGGCACCGGGCGGTGCAGCGCAAGGCGGCGCGCCCAGGCCTGCAGCTCCTGCCGCGACTTCCCCGCCGGCGCCACCGGCGTGTCGGGCGCCTCGACCTGCTGGTGCATCAGCCAGTTCGCCATGCGCGGCAGCGCCGCGGCGCCGCAGCCGAAATCGTGGGCCTGCAGTCCCTGCTGCAACCACAGCGACGCCGACAGGCGCGAGCGCGGCGACAGCTGCGCCTGCAGCCCGGCTGCCAGCAGCGCCACGCGTGCCGCCTGCGCGGCCTTGGTGCGCAGGCGGGTTCCGAACAGCATGCTGCCGTGCGCGTCCACCAGCACGTGCCACGGCGCCGCATGCTCCTCCTCGTACTCGCGCACATAGGGGCGGCCGGTGCGCGCCAGCAGCGACCAGTGCATCGCCCGCATGTCGTCTCCAGGCTGGTAGGCGCGACTTTGCGCGTAGTCCAGTCCGCGACCGCGCAAGACCGAGCGACCTTCGCCGGGATTGCGCCGGCGCGCCGGCAGCGCCTCGCCAGGTCGGGCTTGCCGGCCCGCCAGCGCCAGCGAGATCTCCTGCCAGTCGGCGCGCTCGAGCAATGCCGCAGGCGCGTCACGCCGGGTGGGGTGCAGGCCCCGCCAGGCTCGTGCCACGATGCGCAGGCTGGCGGCGGGGGTCGCGTCGGCCATGCCCGGAACTTCAGTCGAAGCTGCGGCCCTCGAGCAGGCGGCGCACCAGGGAATCGGCATCGACTCCGCGCAGCTCGGCTTCCAGGTTCAGCACGATGCGATGGCGCAGCACGTCGGGCGCCAGCTCGACGATGTCGTCCGGGATCACGTAGTCGCGCCCGCGCAGGTAGGCCAGGGCCTGCGCCGAATGCGCCAGCGCCAGCATCGCGCGCGGCGACGCGCCGGCGTCGACCAGGCCCTCCAGCGCCGGGTCGCGCGATTGCGGGGCTCGCGTCGAGCGCACCAGTTCGACGATGAACTCTCGCAGCGCGTCGGCCAGGTACACGCGCCGAACCTCCTCGCGCGCCTGCAGCACAGCGCCGGCATCGACGCGGGTGTCGACCTCGGAGTCGGCGGCGGCACGCTCTGCGGCGGCCAGGTCCATGTCGAGAATGCTGCGCTCCTGTTCGGCGCTCGGGTAGTCGATCACCACGTGCAACAGGAAGCGGTCGAGCTGCGCCTCGGGCAGCGGGTAGGTACCCGACTGCTCCAGCGGATTCTGCGTGGCCATGACCAGGAACATCGGCGGCAGCGGGTAGGTCGTTCCCCCCACCGTGACCTGGCGCTCCTGCATGGCCTCGAGCAGCGCCGACTGTACCTTCGCGGGGGCGCGGTTGATCTCGTCGGCCAGCACGATGTCGTGGAACAGCGGCCCTGCCGCGAAACGGCTGCGCCCCTCGGCGGGCAGGAAGATGTCGCCGCCGGTGATGTCGCCGGGAAGCAGGTCGGGGGTGAACTGCACGCGCTGGAAGCTGGCGTGCACGGCGCGCGCCAGCGCCTTCACCGCGGTGGTCTTGGCCAGCCCCGGCAGACCCTCGACCAGCAGGTGCCCGCCGGTCAGCAGCGCCACCACCATGCGGTCGAGCAGACTTTGCTGGCCGACGATGCGCCGCGCCAGCAGCGCGCGCAGCTCGACCACCGCGGCTTGCCGCGGTGAAGCGGCGCAGGGCTGCGGCGGGGTTTGCAGATCGGGGACGGAGCTCATCGGACGGCGAGTGACTTTACATATTCGCATGCACTTATTTATTCAGTCAACCCGAGCTTTCCGCATGACGACGCTAGGATTCCCGCGAGCCCGCCACCCTGCCCGCCCCGACACTGCCGCGCATGAGCCTCCCCGACATCCTGCTGGTGCTGCTGGCGCTGGCCTTCGCCTGGAGCATGGGAGCGCACTACACCGGCGCCTGCATGGGCATGCCCTATGCCAGCGGCAGCATCGGCGCCCGCGCCGCGTTGTGGACCATGGCGCCGCTGAGCCTGCTGGGCGCCACCCTGCTCAGCCATGGCGTGCTGCGCACGGTGGGGCACGGCATCGTCGCAGGCGGGCATCTGCACACCCCGGCGGCGATCGCGGTGATCGGCGCCGCCTTCGTGCTGACCACGCTGTTCACGCAGCGCCGCATCCCGACCTCGACCATCCAGATCCTGGTGTTCTGCGTGGTCGGTGCGGGCGCCGCGCTGGGCCTGCGCATCCGCTGGGACACGGTGGCCAGGCTGGCGCTGCTGTGGGTGCTGGCCCCCTGCGCGGCCTTCGCGCTGGGCTACCTGTGCACCAAGCTGTTCGACGCGCTGCCGGGCATGGCCTCGGCGCAGGGTGCGGCCACGCATGTGGGACGCGCGCTGGTGCTCGTGGGCGCCGTCGCGTCGCTGGCCATGGGTGCCAACGACGTTTCCAACGCGACCGGGGTGTTCCTGTCCACCGGACTGTGCGGCCCACTGCTGGCCGGCCTGATCGGCGGCGTCGGGCTGGCGCTCGGGGTGCTGACCTGGGGCCGCCCGCTGCTCCAGCGGGTAGCCTTCGACATGGTCCGGCTGGACCTGCCGATGGCCACCGCGGCCCAGCTGGTGCAGGCGCTGGTCGTGCTGACGGCGGTGGCCTTCGGCTATTTCACGTCGATGAACCAGGCGCTGATCGGCGCGATGGCGGGCACCGGCTTCGCGCGCGGCCGGCGTACCATCGACACGCGGGTGATGCTCGGGGTGCTTCGCGGCTGGCTCATCGGGCCGGCCGCCGGCGCGCTGCTGGGCTACGGCTTCGCGCTGGCCACCCGCACCTGGTGAGCATCCCCCAGGGCCCGCCTGCCGCCATGCACCCATGCTTCAGGGAGACAACATGCTCAAGGGCAAGACCATCGTCGTCACCGGTGCCGCCTCGGGAATCGGCGAAAGGACCGCCGAACTGCTGGCCGAGCGCGGAGCCGAGGTCATCTCGGTGGACATCCACCAGCCGCCGCGACCGGTCGGGCGCGTCGTGACCGCAGATCTGTCCGACAAGGCCTCGATCGACCGCCTGGTCGAGGCACTGCCCGCCGGCCTGCACGGCCTGGCCAACATCGCCGGACTTCCGCCGACGCGCCCGGCGCAAGCGGTGGTGGCGGTCAATCTGGTCGGCCTCAAGTACCTGACCACACGGCTGGTGCCGAAGCTGGCCGACGGTGCGTCGATCGTCAACCTGGCGTCGCTGGCCGGACTCGGCTGGGCCGACCCGGCGGCCAAGGCCGCCATCGACGCCAGCGCCGAACTGGATTTCGGCGACGTCGCGGCCTTCTGCGCGAAGTACGGCATCGAAGGGGCACGCAGCTACTTCTTCTCGAAGGAGGCGCTGATCGTGTGGACCATGCGCAACCGCTGGACGTGGCGCGCGCGCGGCATCCGCATGAACGCGGTCAGCCCGGGGCCGGTGCAGACCCCGATCCTGAAGGACTTCCTCGAGACCCTGGGCGCCCGCGCCGAGGAGGACATGCGCACGATGGACCGCCCCGGGCGCCCGCAGGACATCGCTCCCGTGGTCGCGTTCCTGCTGTCCGACGATTCGGCCTGGATCCGAGGCACCAACGTGCCGGTGGACGGCGGCATGTACTCCAACGTGCTGTGCCAGATGCACGGGTTCTGAGCGCAGCGAGTCGGCCGCGAGCCGGATCGCGCATGGCGTAATAGCATTGCGCGTTACCGCGTTCGGCACGCCTGATGCCCGCGCGCCGCGGGGCCGCATGCCCAGGAGACCGCCGGATGACCCCACGCCCCTACCTCGCCGGCTTCGGCAACCAGTTCGTCAGCGAAGCCGTCGCCGGCGCGCTTCCACAGGGGCGCAACAGCCCGCAGCGCGCCCCCATGGGCCTGTATGCCGAGCTGATCTCGGGCAGCGCCTTCACCGCGCCGCGCCACCATAACCAGCGCACCTGGGTGTACCGGCGCCAGCCCTCGGTGGTGACCGGCGCCTACACGCCCTACGAACAGCCCTGCTGGAAAAGCGGCGCCGCGCAGGGCGAGGCGGTGGCGCCGGATCCGCTGCGCTGGGATCCGCTGGCGATTCCCGACGAGCCGCTGGATTTCATCGACGGCCTGCGCACCATCGCGCTCAACGGCGATCCCGACGCGCAAAGCGGCATGGCGGCGCACCTGGTGCTGATGAACCGTTCGATGCAGGGTCGCGCGCTGGTCAACGCCGACGGCGAGATGCTGATCGTTCCCCAGCAGGGCGAACTGGAGATCGTCACCGAACTCGGCGTGCTCGAGCTGCGCCCCGGCGAGATCGCGCTGCTGCCGCGGGGAATCGCCTTCAGCGTGAATGTGCGCGGCCCGTCGCGTGCCTATGTGTGCGAGAACCACGGCGCGGCGTTTCGCCTGCCCGAGCTCGGCCCGATCGGCAGCAACGGGCTGGCCAACCCGCGCGACTTCCTCGCCCCGGTGGCCGCCTTCGAGGAGCCGCAGCAGCGCCCCTACGAGATCGTGCGCCGCTTCGGCGCCCGTCTGTGGCGCACCACGCAGGCGCGCACGCCCTTCGATGTCGTGGCATGGCACGGCAATCTGGCGCCGTTCAAGTACGACACCGCGAACTTCATGGTGATCGGCTCGGTGAGCTTCGACCATCCCGATCCGAGCATCTTCACGGTGCTGAGCAGCCCCAGCGACACGCCGGGCACCGCCAACTGCGACTTCGTCATCTTCCCGCCGCGCTGGCTGGTGGGCGAGGACACCTTCCGGCCGCCGTGGTACCACCGCAACGTGATGAGCGAATTCATGGGCCTGGTGCATGGGCAATACGATGCCAAGCCCGGGGGTTTCAAGCCCGGGGGCATGAGCCTGCACGACTGCATGATTGCGCACGGCCCCGATGCCGAGGCCTTCGACAAGGCCAGCCGGGCCGAGCTGGCCCCGCACAAGCTGGAAGACACGCTGGCCTTCATGTTCGAAAGCCGCTGGCGCTTCAGGCCCACCGCCTTTGCCATGCAATGCGATGCGCTCGACCGCGACTACGCCGGCTGCTGGGCCGGGCTCAACGACCACTTCACGCGATGATCGAACTCGACGCCACCCACGACCCCGCGCTTCGCAGCTGGGTCGCCTCGGCCAACTCGCCGCAAGCTGATTTCCCGATCCAGAACCTGCCGTTCGGGCGCCTGCGGCGAGCCGGGCAGGACTGGCGCATCGGCGTGGCCATCGGCGACGAGGTGCTGGACCTGCGGCTGGTGGCCGAGCACGGCGCCTGGAGCGAGGAGCTGCACGGGCTGCTGCAGCCGCTGGCCGCCGGCGACCTCAATGCCTTCATGGCGCTGGGCGGCGCGGCGCGTCACCGGCTGCGCGCCGAACTGTCGAGCGCGCTGGCCGCGTCGGTCGCGCCGTCCGCGCAGTCGGCACTCGCACGCTGCCTGGTGCCGCAGCGCGAGGTCGAACTCGGCGTGCCCTGCGACATCGGCGACTACACGGACTTCTACATCGGCATCCACCACGCCACGTCGGTGGGCAAGCTGTTCCGCCCCGACAACCCGCTGCTGCCGAACTACAAGTGGGTGCCCATCGGTTACCACGGCCGCGCCTCGACCATCCTGCCCGACGGTCGTGCCTTCGCGCGTCCGCACGGACAGATCAAGGCGCCGGACTCCGAGGTCCCGCAACTTCGCGCGTCGCAGCGCGTGGACTTCGAGCTGGAGATGGGCGTCGTGATCGGGCAAGGCAACGGTGTCGGCGAAGCGGTGCCGATCGAGCGGGCCGAGGAGCATGTGTTCGGACTGACCCTGTTCAACGACTGGAGCGCGCGCGACGTGCAGGCCTGGGAATACCAGCCGCTCGGGCCGTTCCTGTCGAAGAACTTCGCCAGCACCATCTCGCCGTGGATCGTCACGCTGGAGGCGCTGGCGCCGTTTCGCGCGCCCTTCGCGCGCCCGGCGGACGACCCGCAGCCCCTGCCCTACCTGCAGTGCGACACCAATCGCAACCAGGGCGCCTTCGACGTGCAGCTCGAGGTCTGGCTGCAGACCGCGGCGATGCGCGAGCGCGGCCTGCCGGCGCACTGCATCAGCCGCTCCGGCTTCGCGCAGGCAGCCTATTGGACGGTGGCGCAGATGGTGGCGCACCACACGGTCGGCGGCTGCGCGCTGCGCCCGGGAGACCTGCTGGGCACCGGCACGCTGTCGGGCCCCGAGCCGCAGCAGGCGGGCTCGCTGCTCGAACTCAGCCAGGGCGGTCGCAAGCCCATCGTGCTGCCCGATGGCGAGCAGCGCAGCTTCCTGCTCGACGGCGACTGCATCACGCTGAAGGGCGCCTGCGAGCGCCCGGGCGCCGCGCGCATCGGCTTCGGCAGCTGCAGCGCGACGCTGCTGGCCGCCGTGGACTGAGTCACCGGAGCAAGGCTTGAGCGAGCTCGCCACTTCCGATCGGGCGCGCAGCGACGCCATCGCCTACGTGCTGCTGTGGCTGCTCGGCGCCTGCCTGCGCCTGACCATCCTCGCGGTGCCGCCGATGCTTCCGCTGCTGCACGCAAGCCTGGGCTTGAGCGAGGGCCAGGTCGGGCTGCTGTCATCGCTGCCGTCGCTGATGTTCGCGCTGGCCGCCATTCCCGGCGCCTTCCTGGTCGCGCGCTTCGGAATCGGCGCCACGCTGATCGCCGGCCTGCTGCTCAACGCCGCGGCGTCGGCGGCGCGCGGCGCGGTCCCGCAGGTCGACTTCCTGTACCTGTCGACGGTGCTGATGGCGGCCGGCGTGTCGATCAGCCAACCGGCGCTGCCGCCGCTGGTGCGCGCGCGCTTCCCGCTGCGCGTGGGATTCGCCACCGCGGTCTACACCAACGGCCTGCTGGTCGGCGAACTGCTGGCCGCCTCGCTCACCGCTCCCCTGGTGCTGCCGCTGGTGGGCAACCGCTGGCAGTCGGGTTTCGTCGTGTGGTCGGTTCCGGTGCTCGCCACCGCGGTGCTGGTGCTGGCGCTGGGCAGGCACCTGGCGTCGGCGCCGCGCCCGGCCTCGCAGCCCAGGCTGTGGATCCCCGATTGGCGCAGCCCGCTGATCTGGCGCCTGGGCTTCCTGCTGGGCGGGGTCAACGCGATGTATTTCGTCGCCAATGCCTTCCTGCCCGACTTCGCCACCTCCGCCGGGCACCCGGAGCTGATCGAGAGCGCGCTGACCGCGCTGAATCTCAGCCAGATCCCGGCCTCGTTCCTGATGCTGGCGCTGGCCGGGCGCCTGGCGACGCGGCGCTGGGCCTACGTGGCGACGGCGTCGCTTTCGCTGATCAGCGTGGTGGGCATCCTGCTGTCCCGGGGTGAAGGCATCGTGGTGTGGTGCGCGCTGCTGGGTTTTTCCAACGCCATCACGCTGGTACTCGCGCTGGCGCTGCCTTCGCTGCTGTGCGCTGCGCAGGATGTGCCGCGCACCTCGGCGGGGATGTTCACCATCAGCTACGGCTGGGCGATGGCGGTGTCGATTTTCAGCGGGCAGCTGTGGGACTGGACCCGCTCATCGCTCAGCGGCATCGCGCCGCTGGCGGTGTGCGCGGTGATCACCGCGCTGCTGGCATCGACCCTGGCGCTGCACTCGCACGAGACGGCCGCGGCTTGACGCTCTCCCTCGAGCGCAGGCGCCACACCGCGTAGGAGCCGGCCCAGGCCAGCAGGAACAGGCCGGCGACCAGGTAGCCCAGCGTGCCGAAGGACAGTCCGGCCAGCGAATCGGCCAGCGCGCCGTGCAGCCCCAGTTCGCCGATCAGCACCTGCGCCAGTTCGATCGTGCCTACAAGCAGCGCCACGGTCACCGACAAGGTGGTCGTGGTCAGGTTGTAGAAGATCCGGCGCACCGGGTCGAAGAAGGCCCAGCCGTAGGCACGGGTCATCAGCACGCCGTCGGCGGTGTCCATCAGCGACATGCCGGCGGTGAACAGGATCGGCAGCGAAAGCACCGCTGCCACCGGGATGCGGCTGGCCGCCGCGCCGCCGGCCAGTGCCAGCAGCGCGACTTCCGACGCGGTGTCGAAGCCCAGGCCGAACAGCAGCCCCACCGGATACATCTTCCAGCTGCGGTCGATCAGCCGACTCAGGCGCCGTCCGAACAGCCGGTTGAGCAGGCCCCGGCGTTCCAGCAGCCGCTCCAGGTGGGCATGGTCGTGCGCCGCATGGCGCCTGCGCCACAACTGCAGCATGTCCAGCAGCACCGCCAGGTTCAGCAGCCCGACCAGCCACAGGAACAGGCCCGAGACCAGCGAGCCGATCAGTTGCCCGGCCGCCTGCAATCCCGGCAACCGATGCTCGACCAGCGAGGCCAGCAGCGCAGCCAGCAAGGCCAGCACGAATACCACGGTGGAATGTCCGAGGGAGAAGAAGAAGCCGACTCCCAGCGGGCCGCGCCCCTTCTGCAGCAGCAAGCGCACGGTGTCGTCGACAGCCGCGATGTGGTCGGCGTCGAAGGCGTGGCGCAGCCCGAACAGGTAGGCCGACAACCCGAGCCCGAGCATCGCCGGGTGGGCGCGCGTGGCGCCCAGGCACAGGCCCCAGCCGAGCAGGTGCAGCGCGACGATCGCCGCGCCGTAGCCGGCCAGCGAGCGCCTTTCCGCGGGCGTGAAGCCTGCCGCGCGCTGCGGGTCCGGCACGTGTGGGCGCATGCTGCCTCCTCGGATGGACTACGGGCGAATGCATCCTGGCATACAAGATCCATGCCAGCATTGATCTGCGCCAAGCCCCGACGCGGCGTCGCGACGCGCCGGCGGGTCCCCCGGAGGGACTGGAACCTCAGGCCAGCACGCCCTGCATGTGCTCCAGATAGCGGCCGAGCTGCTCGCGCACCTGCACGATGGCGCTGCGCATGTCGTGGGATACCTGTGCGAGCCGAGCCTGCGTCGCGCCGTGCAGCGCCGCCTCGATGTTGGCGTTGACCGCGAAGTACTCGAGTTCGCCCACCACGCCGTCCAGGCGCGAAAGAGCCCGTCGCAGGCGCGTGCCGGCGCGCCTGCGCTGCTCGTCGCGCGCGGCGCGGCGCTCGCGCTGCAAGGCTTCGAGTCGCGGCACGCGACGGTGCACGGACTCGGGCAGCAGCATCAGCTTGTCGAACTGCGCGCCGTCGCGCAGGCCCTGCATGAAGCTCACGATCAGCGGCTGGATCGCCTCGCGCACCTCGGTCGCGGCGTGCCGCAGCTGCAGCGCGCCGTCGCGAAAGGACTGCGCCACGACCCCATAGCCGGCAAGACCCCCGCCATGTCGCTTGACCGGCAATTGCGCATTCAATGCCTTGCGGTCGATTTCGCGCAGGCGCTGTCGCAACTGCAGCTGGAACGCAAAGCTGGCATCCGCCATTCCAAGCAGCGGCGAGTGCGCCGGCGGCGCGGGCGGGGGATTCGACGAGCTCATCGGAAAACCTCGGAGAAATGCCACGGTGCTGGCGCCGCCGATGCCGTCGCGACGTGCAGGAGACAGGATCGTGAAAATATCGAAGAAACACGGCAGACCGTTTCAGCGGGGACTTCGGAATGCTTTCTCCGGGGCAATAGGTACCGGATGGGCAATATCTTCGATCTTCTTTATATCAAGTCATCGCGATGCGAAGGCTGCGCGGCATTTGCGAATCATTCGGTCCACAATTCTCGCGAAGAGCCGGCAGTTTCGCAACGGGACATCGCCTGCCGCGTTGTTTTCACCGCGAAACTCACGATATTCGCGCCCCTGGAATGCATCTGCATTTCCCGTGATATATTGAACCGCTTGTTTCCAATACATCCTGCGACACGAATATGGGAAGACCTCGCGAGTTCGATCCCGCAGTCGCCGTCGACCAGGCCTTGCAGGCCTTCTGGGAGAGCGGGCTTGCCGCCACCAGCGTCGACCAGCTGCAACAGGCCACCGGCCTGTCTCGATCGTCGATGTACCAGGGCATCGGCAATCGCGACGAGTGGCTGCGCCTGGCCGTCGACCGCTACGTGGACCGGCTGATCGTGGAGTTCGAACGACTGTTTCGCGATTGCGGCACCGCGCAGGCGGTGCACAGCCTGCTGCTCGGTGCCGCCGACGACAATTTCGCCGGCAAGGGCTGTCTGCTGGTCAATGGAATCGCGCAACTGCACGCCGACGACTCGACCAACAGGGACATCGTGCGCCGGGGCTTCGCCCGCCTGGCCGACGCCCTGACCGCGCTGCTGCGCCCGGGCATGCCTTCGGAGCGCGATGCACGGGCACGCTGCGTCGAGTTGCTGTGCGCGATCAGCGGCTTGCGCACCCTGCAGCTGGCGGGGTTGCCACGCGAGTCCCTGGTGAGCGCTGCAGACAGGCTCTCCGGGCTGCTCGGCGCCGGCTGAGCACGGCCCCCTGGGGGCCTTCAGGCGGCGATGGCTTGCGCCGGCTGATGCAGGAAGCGGAAGGACTCGACGCGCGCCGGCGGCAGATTGCGCCACACCAGATGCGCCTGCTCGCGCGAGAAACCCTGCGCCATGCCCTCGTAGCTGCCGTGCAGCGCGTAGCTGAACTGGATGAACAGGGTACCCGGCACGGCGATGGAGGAGATCTGCTCGAGGATCACGCGCACCTGCGGCCCCGGCAGGCTGCGCAAGGGAAGACTGGAGACGACCGCCCGCACCCGGCGCTGGCGCAGCGCATCGAAGCTGCCCAGATGCGCCGCGTCACCGTGGATCAGGTTCACCGCCGGGAATCGCTTGCGCAGCTGGTGCGCCAGCGCCTCCGAGCGTTCGACCAGCAGAAGGTCGCGCGGCGCCACGCCATGGCGCAGCAGCGCCGCGGTGACGGCCCCGCCTCCCGGGCCCAGCTCGACGACCAGGCCCCGGCCCTGCGGCACCAGGCTGGCCATGCGACGTGCCAGCACCGGCGAACTGGGGCACACGGCACCGATCTGCCGCGGATGGCGGACGAATTCCCGCATGAACTGCCAATAGGCCAGCGTGGCGGACTCGCGCCGGCCTCTCCCTGTGTGATGCATTCGTATAGTGGTTGTGTCGCCGCTGCCTGACGGTCGCGGTGCGCCGGCAGTTTAGCCATCCCCGGGGCCTGCGGACAAGCCGGTGACGCGAGCCCCGGCTGTGACGACTTGCAACGGGACTTGCGAACGGTCAAGGCGACCCCGGGTCCGACTTCCTATGGTTCGGATATCCGGGCAAGCCGCTGGGGGACCCATGATCAACCCGACCGTCGTCGAGCTTTCGCGCTGGCAGTTCGCCGCGACCGCGCTCTACCACTTCCTGTTCGTGCCGCTGACCCTGGGCATGACCTTCATGCTGGCGGCGATGGAGACGGTGTACGTCACCACCGGCCGCGCCATCTACCGCGAGATGGTCGAGTTCTGGGGCAAGCTGTTCCTGATCAACTTCGCGCTGGGCGTGGCCACCGGCCTGACCATGGAGTTCGAGTTCGGCACCAACTGGTCCTTCTACTCGGGATTCGTCGGAGACATCTTCGGCGCGCCGCTGGCCATCGAGGGGCTGATGGCCTTTTTCATGGAGTCCACCTTCATCGGCCTGATGGTGTTCGGCTGGAAGCGGCTGAGCAAGAT
>JAJYTY010000256.1 GCA_021792835.1 Pseudomonadota bacterium | reverse complement strand
AATCGGTCCCTTCGGCCCGCTGCAGCAGATCGACCAGGGCCTGCGCCTGCACCGCGTCCAGGTGGAGCCGATCGGCGTGGATTTCCGCTGGAGGGCGCGGCTGGCGGGCGGCTGAGGCTGCAGCAGGGCCTCGGCCCGCGCACGCCCCTTCGCGCGGTGTTGGCACCCCGGAGCGGCATGCCTGGAGTCACAATGCTCCGCAGCGGCCCCGCATCCGGGCCGCGCCGCACCTCGCCAGGACCCCTGCTGCAGACCGCAGACCGCGATGAACGCCAGCGACCGCTGCCCGCCCTTGCTCGCGGCATCGTGCCTGTGGGGCGCCCTTGCCTCGCACGCGGTCGCGTCCGCGTCGCAGCCGGCCCCGCCGATCGCGATTCCCGCTCCGTTGGACAGCGCGCCGGAACACGCGACGATGCCATTCACTCCGACGCCCGACATGCTGGCCGGGCCCGGCACGCCCGGGCCCGGAGCCATGCTGCTGCTGAAGCGGCTGTCGTTCATCCACGCGCGCGACCTGCCGCCGCCGTTGCGCGCCATGGTGCAGGCGCGAATACGCTCGACCGACACGGCGCGCGGCGAGATCGACGAGGACGAAGGTCCCTGGCCGGTCGACGCGGTGTCGCTTGCACCAGCCTGGAGCAGCCGTGGCGTGCTCGAGATCCGGCCGCATGATCTCGCAGGCAGCGGTTTTGCCCGCCTGCGCCTGCTCGGCTGGGCCCCCGACCACGCGGGAGCCGGGGACGTGGTGACCACGGTGGAACGCCACTTTCTTCGCGAGGACGGCGTGGTCGTGGTGCTGCGGGAATGGAACTACGCCTTCGGCACGGCCGCGGTCTTCATGGTGCGCGAACTGCTCAACGCGAAGGTGGGCGAACACCCGGCGGTGCTGTCGATCGAGACCGCGCCGAGCGGCCGTGTGCGCAGTTCGCTGCATTGGCAGGATTCGCGCACCGACTACCGCATCACGGTACTCGACGACCTGGATCGCCCGCGCGCGGCGTCGGCCGGAACCTACGACCGGGCGTGGCTGCTGGAGCTGGCGCGCAGCCTGGGGACCTGAGCACGACCTCGGCAGGGCCCGCGGTGCCCGGAGCCCCTGCCGCCCAGGCTAGCGCGTACCGCGCCCCCGCGGCGCGGGGTGGGTGCTGCGGGGCTTCACGCTCACCGGCACCGATGCGGCCGGGTTGGGCATGGCGGCGGGTTCGCGCGGCGCCGGGGTGCGCGCCTCGCGCGGGCCGGTCTCGTCGGGGCGCAGCGCCTGCGCGACGCGGTCGAGCACGCCATTGACGTACTTGAATCCGTCGGTGCCGCCGTAGGTCTTCGCCAGGTCCACCGCCTCGTTGATGATCACCTTGTACGGGACCTCGGGGAGAAAGCGCATCTCGTAGGCACCGAGCAGCAGCAAGGCGTGCTCCACCGGCGACAGTTCGCGGCTGGGGCGGTCCAGGTAGGGCTGCAGCGCCTCGTCGAGCGCCGCCGCCTCGCGGATGCAGCCGTGCAGCAGCGACTCGAAGAGTTCGCGGTCGAGCTTGATGGTCGGGTAGCGCTCGTGCAGGAAGGCCTCGATCGCGCCGGCGTCGGTGCCTGCCAGCAGCCACTCGAACAGCCCCTGAAGAGCCAGTTCGCGCGCTTTGCGGCGCGCGCTCTTGGCGGGCGTGGGTGTCGTCATGCTCATGCCTCCCCGCGCAGCGAGCGCGCCAGGCGGGCCATCTCCACGGCCACGCGCGCGCACTCGGCGCCCTTGTCGATGCGCGCGAGCGCCTGCTGCTCGTCCTCGACGGTGAGAATGCCGTTGGCCACCGCGATGCCGTGGCGCAGCGCCACCTGCTGCACGCCGGCCGCCGAGGTGTCGCAGACCAGCTCGAAGTGGTAGGTCTCGCCGCGGATCACGCAGCCCAGCGCGACCAGCGCATCGTAGGCGCCACTGCGTGCCAGCTGGTCCAGCGCCTGCGGCACTTCCAGCGCGCCGGGCACGCTGAGCACCTTCGCCGGCTCCGCGCCGAGTTCGCGCAGCTGCCGCGCGCACGATTGCAGCAGGCCGTCGGTGATGTGGACATTGAAGCGCGCCTGCACCAGCGCGATGCGCAGGCCGCGGGCGTCGAGCTGCGCGGGGTCGTCCCGCAGTCGGGCGTTTTGCATGGGGTCGCGTCTCAGGACTCAGGTGTGCAAGGCAACGTGTCGGCGGGTTGCGGCGGCGGCTCGAAGCCGTCGACCTCGAGGCCGAAGCCGGCCATGCTGGGCATCTTGCGCGGCGCCGCCAGCAGGCGCATGCGTCGCACGCCGACATCGCGCAGGATCTGCGCGCCGATGCCGTAGTTGCGCAGCGCCGCGGCGGCTCCGCGATTGCGCGCCTGCTGGACGGGGGTGGCGAAGCGCTGCGCCACCTCGTCGGCGCTCTCGCCGGCATTGAGCAGCACGACCACCCCGCAGCCCTCGTCGCCGATGCGCTCGAGCGCCTGCTGCAGCCCCCAGCTGTGGCGCGAGCACTCGCGGTCCAGCGCGTCCATCACCGACAACGGCTCGTGCACGCGCACCAGCACCGGCCGCGTGCTGGCCGCCGGATCACCCTTGACCAGCGCCAGATGCACGCCACCGCCGGCGCGGTCCCGATACAGCACGGCGTCGAGCAGTCCCGCCGCGGTACGCATGCTGCGCTGCTGCGTGCGCTCGATCAGGCTCTCGTTGCGGCTGCGGTATTCGATGAGGTCGGCGATGGTGCCGATCTTCAGGCCGTGGCGCTGCGCGAAGCCTTCCAGGTCCGGCAGGCGCGCCATCGTGCCGTCGTCGTTCATGATCTCGCAGATCACCGCGGCCGGCTCCAGCCCGGCCAGCTGCGCCAGGTCGCATCCTGCCTCGGTGTGCCCGGCACGCATCAGCACCCCGCCCTCCTGCGCCATCAGCGGGAACACGTGACCCGGCTGCACGATGTCCTCGGGGCGCGCGTTGCGTGCCACGGCGACGCGCGTGGTATGCGCGCGGTCGGCCGCCGAAATGCCGGTGCTGACGCCCTCGGCGGCCTCGATCGACACCGTGAACGCGGTGCCGTGCGCCGAGCCGTTGCGGTGGACCATGGGGCGCAGCCCGATCTGCTCGCAGCGCGCCCGCGTGAGGGTCAGGCAGATGAGGCCGCGGCCGTGCGTGGCCATGAAGTTGATGGCCTGCGCGCTGACGTGCTCGGCCGCCAGCACGAGGTCGCCCTCGTTCTCGCGGTCCTCCTCGTCGACCAGGATGACCATGCGTCCGGCGCGGATCTCGTCGACGATTTCGGAAATGGGGCTGATGGGCATGTTCTGCGCGCGCCCGGGGCGGCGCGCGTCCTTCGGAAAAGCGAGCGGCCCGGCGGGCCGAACGCGCATTGTAGGAGGCAGGCAGGCGCGGGCGCTCGGGGGTGCGCCCAAGGGCGCTGCGCCCACGCCCGCGCTGACCGACAATGCCGGGCGGGGGGACGCCCGCCGCTGCGCGGGCGCTCCATGTCGTTCGAAGCTACAACCACACAAGGGGGAGATCCGTGATCCTCGAACTCGCCGACATCCTGATCCAGCCCGGCCGCGAGGCCGAATTCGACGCCGCCATCCAGCGCGGCGTGACCGGGGTCATCGCCAAGGCCGACGGTTTCATCGGCTGGCGCGTGCACAAGGGCATCGAGAACCCGCAGCGCTACCTGCTGCAGATCCGCTGGCGCAGCCTCGAGGACCACATGGAGGGTTTTCGCAAGTCCCCCGAATTCGCACACTGGCGCGAAATCGTCGGCCCCTTCTTCGCGCGCCCCCCGCAGGTCGAGCACTTCGAACTGCTGGGGGAGTCGCGGGATTGACTCCGCGCACCGCGCCGACCGCAGGCGGTAGCGCGCGCGGCGGCATAATTGCCGGCTGGCTCGCTCTTGCCCGCATCGCGGCGCCCGGTTGTGGCTTCGGAACAGGAACTTTCGGTCTTTTTGCGCAGCGTGGAGAAGCGGGCGTTCAAGCGCGCCCACTTCGCGACCCAGAACCCCGACTCCGCGCTGGACATCGTCCAGGAGTCGATGATCCGGCTGGCCGAGAAGTACGGCGCCCACGACGCCGCGGAATGGCCGCTGCTGTTCCAGCGGATCCTCA
>JAJYTY010000255.1 GCA_021792835.1 Pseudomonadota bacterium | reverse complement strand
AACATGTGCATGTACAGGATGATGAAAAAGGCCGAGGCTCCCGTGGAATGCACGTAGCGGATCAGCCAGCCCCAGTCGACGTCGCGCATGATCGACTCGACCGAACCGAAGGCCAGCGCCGAATCCGGCTTGTAGTGCATGGCCAGGAAGATGCCGCTGACGATCTGCAGCGCCAGCACGAAGATCGCGAGCGATCCGAAGTAGTACCAGAAGTTCAGGTTCTTCGGTACGTAGTAGTCGGTCAGGTGCGCCGACCACAGCGACGAGAACGGGAAGCGGTCGTCGATCCAGCGCACCAGCGCGCCGCGCCTGGAGGCGCGCGCGTCGGCGGGGATGGCGGTTTCGGACATGGCGTTGTCTCCTCAGGCCGGGGCTACGCCCAGCTCGATCTTGTGGTCGCCGACATAGCGGTAGTCCGGCACCGGCAGGTTGGCCGGCGCCGGCATGTTCTTGAACACGCGTCCGGCGAGGTCGTACAGCGAGCCGTGGCACGGGCACAGGAAGCCGCCCTCCCAGTCGCTGGGCAGCGAGGGCTGCGCACCCGGGGTGAAGCGATCCACCGGCGAGCAGCCCAGGTGGGTGCAGATGCCCACCACCACCAGGTATTCGGGACGGATCGAACGCCAGCGGTTGCGCGCCCACTGCGGGGTCGGAAAGTCCTGCTTCTTCGACATCGGGTCAGCCACCAGGGAGTCGGTGAGCTTGAGCGAATCCAGCATCTGCGGCGTGCGCCGCAGGAACCAGATCGGCTGGCCGCGCCACAGCACGGTCTTTTTCTGCCCCGGGGCCAGGTCGGAGATGTCCACCTCCAACGGCCCCCCCTCGGCGCGCGCCTTCGCCGAGGGCGCCAGAGAACCCACGAAGGGGACGGCGGCGCCGGCCCCTGCCATGCAACCCGCGGTTCCCGCGGCTACCAACCAGATTCGGCGTCGTGGTTCCATGATGCCCCTCGTGCGATGTCGGCGGCCGGCTTCGGCCCGTCATGGCACCCCGCGCCGGATTGCGTCGGGGTACCGCCTGCGAGGTCCGCATTGTGGAACCCGATGCCCCCGGGGGCATTAGGAAAACTATGTATAAGCCGCTACTTATTTACCCCTAGATGCAGGGTGTTCTTGCGTGCGCGCAATACACCATGGGCCTGTCTGCAGCAGGCGACGGGCACGGCTTTGCAGGGATGGCTTCGCAAAACCGGGAGGCTGGGTAAAAATATGTGAGCGCAGCAGAGATCAACGGATCTTTGACGAGACGGAGACTTCCCGATGAGCCTTCTAAAAGATTTCAAGGACTTTGCCGTCAAGGGCAATGTGATCGACCTGGCCGTGGCGGTGATCATCGGCGGCGCCTTCGGCAAGATCGTCTCCGCGCTGGTGGCGGACATCATCATGCCCCTGGTCGGGCTGGTGGTCGGCAAGATCGACTTCAGCAACCTGTTCATCGTGCTGGGCGAGCTGCCCGCGGGCACGCCGCGCACCCTGGAGGCGCTGAAAAAGGCCAACATCCCCGTGCTGGCCTACGGGGACTTCCTCACCATCACGCTGAACTTCCTGATCCTGGCCTTCGTGATCTTCATGATGGTGCGCATGATCGCGAAGCTCAAGCGAGCACAACCCGAGCCCGCGCCGGCGCCTCCCGCAGAGCCGCCGGAGGAGGTGCTGCTGCTGCGCCAGATTCGCGACAGCCTGCAGCAGCCCGGCAGGCAGGCCTGAGCCCTGCTCGCGGGCTCGGCGCGGGCAAGCTCGCGCCGAGCCTACTCCCGTGCCGCCGGCACGGCGCAAAGCCGCCGCGCCATGGCGATGGCCGAGCACAGGCTGCTCTCGTCGGCCTGGCCGCGTCCGGCGATGTCGAAGGCGGTGCCGTGGTCGGGACTGGTGCGCACCAGCGGCAGCCCGAGCGTGACGTTGACCCCATGCTCCAGGCCGAGGTACTTGACCGGGATCAGCGCGTGGTCGTGCAGCATGGCCACCACCACGTCGAAGGCGCCGGGGCGTTGCGGGGTGCTGCGGGCGCGCATGAACACCGTGTCGGGAGCATGCGCTCCGCTGGCATCGATGCCCTCGGCGCGGGCGCGGGCGATGGCCGGCGCGATGATGCGCGCCTCCTCATCCCCGAACAGCCCCCCCTCGCCAGCGTGCGGGTTCAGCCCGGCCACCGCGATGCGCGGCCGCTCCTGTCCCCACGCGCGCGCCGCGGCGTGGGTGATGCGTAGGGTCTGCAGCACCGATTCCTCGGTGATCGCGTCCAGCGCGCGGCGCACGCTGACATGGATGGTCACCAACACCGTGCGCAGTTCCTCGTTGGCCAGCATCATGCGCACCGGCACGTCACCGCAAAGGTGCTGCAGGATCTCGGTATGCCCGGGAAAGGGCACGCCGGCCGCGTGCAGCGCCTCCTTGTGGATCGGTGCCGTCACCAGGGCGGCCACTTCGCCACGCAGCGCGGCACGCGCGGCCTCGACGATGCTGGCGTGCGCGGCCGCGCCGGCACGCGCGTCGACGCGCCCGGCCACGATGTCGCGCAGGCTGCCCGGCTCGATGCCCGGCACCTGCAGCACCCCGATCACGCCTCGCGGCAGCCGTGCGCAATCCGCCGGCGAGTCCACGCGCGCCACCACCGCGCCGCCGCAGGGCTCGCCGCGCGCCAGCTCGCGCGCGGCCCGCGCCATGGCGTCGGCGCAGCCGTAGACCACGCAGCCCTCGGCGGCGCCGCGTGCGAAGGCCTTGACGATGATCTCCGGGCCGATCCCGGCGACATCGCCCATGGAAATTGCCATGACCTGGCTCATGCCGGATTGTCCAGGTCGATGAAGTGGTGCTCGATGCCGAAGCGCGCGGCCAGGTGCTCGCCCAGCGCCTGCACGCCGTAGCGCTCGGTGGCGTGGTGCCCGCAAGCCAGGTAGGCGATACCCATCTCCCGCGCGAAATGCGCGGTGGGCTCGGAGATCTCGCCGCTGACATAGGTGTCGGCGCCGGCTTCGCGGGCCTGCTCGATCCAGCCCTGCGCGCCGCCGGTGCACCAGGCCAGGCGCCCGACCGCGGCGTGGGCGTCGCCCACCAGCAGCGGGCGCCGCCCGAGCACCTGCTCGAGCTGGTCGGCAAGCTCGCCGCGGGTGGCCTGCGGCGCGCGCCCCAGCACGCCGAGCTGCTGCTTGCCGAAACGCGACTCGGCCTGCCAGCCCAGCCGTGCCGCCAGGCGGGCATTGTTGCCGAGCTCCGGATGCGCATCCAGCGGCAGGTGGTAGGCGTACAGGTTGATATCGGCCTGCAGCAGCGCCTTCAGTCGCAGGTGGCGCTGCCCGGTCACGCGCACGTCCTCGCCGCGCCAGAACCAGCCGTGGTGCACCAGCAGCGCGCTGGCGTCGAGCTCGGCGGCGCGCCGCACCAGTTCCAGGCTGGCCGTCACGCCGCTGACCACGCGGCGGATGCGCGCGCGGCCCTGCACCTGCAGCCCGTTGGGAGCGTAGTCGTCGAAGGCGTCGACCCGCAGCAGTTCGTGCAGGTACCGCGCCAGGTCTTCACGGGAGATCATGGCTGTCGTGCTCCGTGCAGTGCATCGAGCTCGCGTCGAATCACCCTGCGAAGCGCGGCCGCGGGCCCGCCGCGTCAGCTGTCGCCGCTGGAGGCTTCCCCGGAAGCCGCGGCTTCGGGCCCGGAGTCTCCCTCGGTGCTGGCCGCGCCCTCTTCTTCCTCCGGCTTGGCCGAGTACCGCGCGAGCAGGCGCGCGCCGATGATCCCGACCTCGTAGAGCAGGATCATCGACACCGCCAGGGAACTCTGCGAGAACACGTCCGGCGGCGTGATCACCGCGGCGATGGCGAAGGCGGCGACGATGAAATACGAGCGCCAGGCCTTGAGCTGCGGAATGGTCAACACGCCGAATCGCACCAGCAGCATCAGCACCACCGGCACCTCGAAGGCGCTGCCGAAGGCCAGGAACAGGGTCAGCACGAAACTCAGGTAGGACTCGATGTCCGGGGCCGCGGTGATCACCTTCGGCGCCACCGCCTGGATGAAGGTGAACAGCCGCCCCAGCACGATGAAGTAGGCGAAGGCCACGCCGAGATAGAACAGCACCGTGCTGAGCACGACCAGCGGCAGCAC
>JAJYTY010000254.1 GCA_021792835.1 Pseudomonadota bacterium | reverse complement strand
GTGCTGAACAACGCCTCGTTGTACGCGTCCGCTCCTCGCATCTCTCGTCTCTCACCGTTGGTCGTCGCTGTCCCACATCCTCGTCGATCACGGCGCGGCGCGCCAGTATTTCAACGGCCTGCTAGGGGTAGATCGGTAACTCACCGATGGAAGCTGTTTCCCTTTGTTACTAGTATGGGTTCGTCGGGTCGGGCACTGGCACGAGGCCGCACGCCACGCGCCGCGACCCTCGCGCCAACCTCGCGGAGTAAAGACCATGAACAACGCACTCGACCGCACCGCCGTCTCGCCTGGATCGGTGCCGGGCATGATGGCTGTGGAACTGCTGCGGCGGGAGCCCGCCGCGCCGATTCCCGTCACTCCCGCGAGACCCCCGGCGGTCCTCGGGGCCGATGCCTGCGCGATGTGTTTCCACCGTCGCAATTGCTTGCCGGGGGTGCTGGGCGAGCAGGTCTCGGCGCTTCCTGAGCTGATCGGCGCGTCGCAGCGCATCGACAAGGGTGCACGGTTGCTGCGCGCGGGCCAGGAGGCGTCGCGCGTGTACGTCGTGCATCACGGGGCCTTCAAGTCGCTGGTCGGGCTGGCCGACGGGCGCCAGCGCATCGTCGGCTTCCACGAGGCCGGGGACTGGCTCGGCCTGGAGGGCGTCGGTGGCAGCTACGCCGCCGACGTCGTCGCGCTCGAGCCCTCGCAGGTGTGCGAGATCGAGTTGTCCAGGCTGGAGCTGGTGGCGGCGCGCGTGCCGGCGCTGCAGCGGCATCTGTGCCGGGCGATGGCCCAGGCGCTGGTGCGCGCGCAGGGCCAGCAGTTCGCGCTCGGCAGCATGCACGTGCGCGAGCGCCTGGTGCGCTTCCTGCTGGAACTGGCCCAGCGCTACGCCCAGCGCGGTCTGGCCGCCGACGAGTTCACGCTGCGCATGAGCCGCGAGGACATCGGCGAATATCTGGGTTTCAGGCTCGAGACGGTCAGTCGCGTGTTCACGGAGTTGCATCGCGCCGGGCTCATCGAGCTGGCGCGACGCCACGTGCGCATCGTCGACCGCCAGGCGCTGGTGGAACTGCTCGACACCAGCGGGCCGCCCCCGGTACATCACAGCGTGCCTGCCGTTCCGGCCATGCCGAAAGCCACGACGGAGTCAGGAGCGCGCATGCTGGAGCGGGTGCTGCATCGGCAGCCGGTGGCGGCCTGAACCGCGCGCCCGGGATTCGGAAGGGTCCGTGGGGTGTGTCCGGGTCGGGGCCTTGCGTTTCGCCGCGGATGGGCTAAGGTGGCGCGAGTGCGTGCGCCGCCGCGGCAACCCGGTTCGCGGCCGCCGCGACCAACGCCCCGTCATGAGCCCTTCCGAGCCGCAAGCCGGCGCGAACGCCTCCACTTCCGTCCATCGCATCCTGATCGTCGACGACCATCCGCTGGTGCGCATGGGCTTGCGCGGCCTGCTGGAGGCGGAAAGCGACCTGCAGGTCTGTGGCGAGGCCGCCTCGCTGGCCGAGGCGCTGGGCGCGGCGCGCAAGCTGCAGCCCCACCTGGTCATCACCGATCTGTCGCTGGGCGACGGCAACGGCCTGGAACTGATCAAGCGCCTGCTGGCGCAGCGCGAAGGACTGCGCGTGCTGGTGTGCTCGATGCATGACGAGAGGCTGTTCGCGTTGCGCGCGCTGGCTGCCGGCGCCTGCGGCTACGTCGGCAAGGAGCAGGCCGGGCGCGACGTCGTCGACGCCGTGCGCCAATGCCTCGCGGGGCGGATCTGGCTGAGCAGCGCGATGGCCGGGCAGGCGCTCGGCGCCGCGCGCGAGGGACGCCCGGCGACTGATGTGGCCGCGGCCCTGACGGATCGCGAACTCGCGGTGTTCGAACTGATCGGGCGCGGACTCAGGCCGTCGCAGATCGCCTCGCAGATCCATCTCAGCGTGAAGACCGTCGAGACGCACCGCGAGAAGATCAAGAAGAAACTCAACCTGCGTACCGCGAGCGAACTCATCCGCAGCGCGATGCAGTGGGTCGAGCGCGACCCGGGTTGATCCCTTCGCTCGCGGCCAGGTCGCGCGGGCCGCGCACAACAAAACGGGGGCCTGCGCCCCCGTCCTGCCTGCAGCCTGTCCCGGCGCGCCCGCGGCGGCGCCGGAAGGCGGGTCTGCGAATTACTTCTTCAGGCTCAGGATCCAGGTCACCAGTTCCTTGGCCTGGGCCGGCGTGACCTGCGGGTTGGCCGGCATCGGCACCGGACCCCACACGCCCGACACGCCGTGCAGCACCGCGTTCACCAGGGTGGCCTCGGCGCCCGGCTTGCCGGCGTACTTGGCCGCCACGTCCACGTATGCCGGGCCGACCAGTTTCTTGTCGACGGAGTGACAGGCCAGGCAGTTCTTCGACTTGGCCAGGGCCAGCATGTCGGCGGCGTAGACCTGCGACATGGCAGCCACGGCGAGGCCGATCCCAATGACGACTTTCTTCATTCTCGATCTCCAAGGTTGAGGCGAAGCGATGGCGCTGTGCGTGACAACGCACCTGCACGCGGGTGCGTTGACCGCCACGACCAAAAAAACGCGCCCGTTGCAGCAGCAAAGGATATGCTACCCGACGCCGGTACGGGTTCGCGGCCGTTGCAACCAGCTGTAGCCCGGCAACGCACGCAAACTTGATCCGACCCCAGGGAGAGGCTCGATGTGGATCCTGATTGTTGCAATCTTGCTACTGGGTTTGAAACTCGGAGGCATCGGACCCTTCGCCACGCTGTCGTGGTGGTGGATCTTCGTGCCCCTGGGCTTGCTGTTCGCATGGTGGGAAGTCATCGACCCGATGCTCGGCGTGTCGCAGCGCCGCGCCATGGCGCGCATCGAAAGGCGCAAGACCGAGCGCAACGCGCGGGCGCGTCGCAACCTGGGCATGCGCGCGCCTCCGGGGGAGCGGCGCGACGGCGACGGGCACTGATGCTCGCGCGCGCCATGCCCGCGTCGGCACGGCTGGCGGATTGGGATACACTTCGCGCCGTCAGGAGAGTGCCTGGCGCGCGCGCAACGGCGCGGCGCGGCAGGCCGCCGAAGGCGTAAGTGCGCGGTGCTGCCCCAAGGGCTGGCGCGGCGCGCGTACCGCGCAGGCCCAAGGACTGACGCGGCCCCTCGCGGGGTCCACCTCACTGGAGAGCGGCGCCGCATCGCGGCGTCCACCGAAGGGGCAAGCCCGGCGCAGGCCGGGTCAATCTCTCAGGTACCAAGGACAGCGGGGACGGGAGCGCCGGGGCGGTCCGCGGCGCGATCTGTGATCCGAGGAGCCTCGCGTGTCCAACGCCACATCCCCTGCCTCCACGGCGGAACTGCAGCACACGCCGCTGCATGAACTGCATCTGGAACTCGGCGCCCGCATGGTGCCTTTCGCCGGATACTCGATGCCCCTGCAGTACCCCACGGGCATCGTCGCCGAGCACCGCCACACCCGCCAGGCCGCGTCGTTGTTCGACGTCTCCCACATGGGACAGCTGCGCGTGCGCGGCGAGCAGGCGGCCGCCGCGCTGGAGAGCCTCATCCCGGTCGACCTGCTGGGCCTGGCCACGGGACGCCAGCGCTATGGCTTCCTGCTTGACGCCGGCGGCGGCATCCTCGACGACCTGATGGTGTCGCACCGCGCACGCTCGAGCGGCGGCGGCGGCAACGAATATTTCGTCGTGGTCAACGCCGCGCGCAAGCAGCATGACCTGGAGTGGCTGCGCGGGCATGTCGGTTCGCGCTGCGACATCGAGGCATTTCCGCGCCACGCGCTGCTGGCGCTGCAGGGGCCGGGCGCCGCGCCGGCGCTGCAGTCCCTGCTGCCGCAGCTGGCGACGCTGCGCTTCATGGACGTCGCCTGGGCGCGCTTGCCGCCCGGCGTGGGCGATGTCGAGGTGTTCCTCAGCCGCAGCGGCTACACCGGCGAGGACGGTTACGAGATCTCGGTGCCTGCCGAGCACGCGGTGGCGCTGGCAAGGGCGCTGCTGAAGCTTCCGGGCGTGTTGCCGGCGGGTCTGGGCGCGCGCGACACGCTGCGCCTGGAAGCCGGGCTGTGCCTGTACGGGCACGACATGGACACCGCCACGACCCCGGTGCAGGCGCGCCTGCAGTGGGCCATCCAGAAGGTGCGCCGCAGCGCCGGCGCGCGTGCCGGCGGATTCCCGGGTGCC
>JAJYTY010000253.1 GCA_021792835.1 Pseudomonadota bacterium | reverse complement strand
CGAACGCCTGCTGGTGATTTTCGAGGGCCGCGACGCCGCCGGCAAGGACGGCACCATCAAGCACGTGGTCGAGCATCTGTCCCCGCGCGAGACCCGCGTGGTCGCGCTGGGCAAGCCTTCGGACCGCGAGACCGGTGCCTGGTACTTCCAGCGTTACGTGCCGCATCTGCCGACGGCGCCGGAATTCGTGCTGTTCAACCGCAGCTGGTACAACCGAGCCGGCGTCGAGCCGGTGATGGGCTTTTGCGATGCGGCGCAGCATGAGGAATTCCTCGACACCGTGCCGGTGTTCGAGCAGATGCTGGTGCGCTCGGGGATCCGGCTGTTCAAGTACTACCTCGACATCGACCGCGACGAGCAGCGCAGGCGCCTGCAGGCGCGCCGCACGGACCCGCTGAAGCAGTGGAAGCTCAGTCCCATCGATGCCGTCGCGCAGCAGCACTGGAAGGATTACAGCCGCGCTCGCGACCTGATGTTCGCGCGCACTCACACGCTGCAGGCGCCGTGGTATGTGGTGCGTGCCGGGGACAAGAAGCTGGCGCGACTGAACCTGATCCGGCACCTGCTCACCCATCTGGAATACCACGGCAAGGACGCGGCGCTGGTGCGCCCCGACCCCGACGTGGTCTTCGGCTATTCCGAACAGGCGCTGCAGGCGGGACGGATCGCCCCATGAGGTGATGCGCCCCGCTCGCTGCGTCCGCCGCCCCCCGTGGGGGCCGGCCCCGCGACGGGCCGCCAACCCAGAGAGTCCACGATGTACACCAAGATCCTCCTTGCCATCGACGCCAGCAGCACCGCGCAACACGCCGCCGAGCACGCCATCGCGCTGGCGCGCAAGCTGCAGGCCTCGCTACGCATCGCCTGTGTGGTCGACTCGGCCAGCCTGGCCGGTGTGCTTCCCGGCATGGTGCGCCTGATGAGCGACGATGCACGGCTGTTGCTGGACGACTGGATGAACCGCGCCGCCCAGTTCGGCATCGACGTCAGCACCGCGATGCTCGAGACGGCCCCCGGCTCGATGCGCGTGGCCGACACCCTGTGCGCCGAGGCGCAGCGCTGGGGCGCGCAACTGGTCGTGCTCGGAAGCCACGGCCGCAGCGGCCCGGGCAACCTGCTGCTGGGCAGCGTCGCCGAGGCGGTCGCGCGCGGCTGCCACTGCGCCGTGCTGCTGGTGCACCCGGGCGACCCGCGAACCGCCTGAACCTCGTTTCGCGGGCCCGGCCTCAGCGTTCCAGCAGCGCGTCGACTTCGGCGAGGTCGCGTTCGTCGAGGCGGCCGGCGGCCAGGCGCAGGCGCAGCGACTGCACGAGGGCGTCGTAGCGGGCGCGCTGGGCGCGACGCTCGGTGTCGTACAGCTGCGCCGTGGCGTCCAGCACGTCCGCGCTGACGCGCAGGCCCACCCGGAAGCCCGTGCGCTCCGCCTGCAGCGCGCTGCGGCTGGACAGTTCGGCGCTGCGCAGCGCATGTTCCCGCGCCCGCGCCGTAACCCATTGCGCGAAGGCCTGACGCGCCTGCAGTCCGGCATCGCTGCGCGCAGAGTCCAGGTCCTGCTGTGCCTTGTCGAGCAGCGCCGCGCTCTCGCGCACCTGGCTGCGCACGCCGAATCCGGTGAACAGGGGCCACTGCACGCGCAGTCCGACGGAGGCGCTGTCGACGCGGTCGCCGAACGGGAAGTTCGGTCCGCCGCCGCTGGTGCTTGCGCGGTCGAGGCGCGCGTAGGCCTGTACCGTGGGCCCGCCGTCGGCGGCCGAGCGGCGCAGCTGCAGCCTGGCCACGCGCAGCTGCAGCCGGGCCTGGCGCACCTGCAGGTTGTCGCGCTCGGCGCGACCCGCCCATTGCGCGGCATCGCCCGGCGGCGCCGGCAGCCGGGCCTGCGCAAGCAGCGGCGCGGGATCGCCCACCGGCGCCCCGGCCACGCTGCGAAGCGTGTCTCGGGCCAACTGCTCGCGGTTGCGCGCGTCGATCAGCTCGGCGCGCAGCAGGTCGTCGCGCGCCTGCGCGTCGCGCACGTTCAGGATGGTGCCGTTGCCGGCGGCGAAGCCGGCGCGCGCCGCTTGCAGCTGGCGCAGCGTGGCGCGTTGCTGGCGCAGCAGCGTGTGCACGCTGTCGCGCGCGGCCAGCAGGTCGAAGTAGTCCTGCGCCACCTGCACCATCAGCTGCTGGTCGGCCTGTGCCAGCCGGGCGTAGGCGATCTGCGCCGAAACGGTCGCCTGGCGCACCGCCACGCTGTCGGACGGGGAGTAGAGATCCTGCGTCGCGCTGATCCCCACGTCGCGCTCCAGGAAGTTCCAGTGCGATGCGAGCCCGAAGGTGCGCAGCAGCGGGTTGCCGGTCTCGTCGTGCAGGTTGCGACCGATCCCGGCATCGGCGCGAACCTGCGGAAGCAGGCGGGAACGCGCCAGCGGCACGCGTTGCAACGCCGCGGCATAGGCGGCGCGCGCGCTGCCCAGCTGCGGGTTGTTGCGCTGCGCCAGTGCGAACACCTGCAACAGCGTATCGGCTCGCGCGCTGATGGGTGCCCACGGCGCCAGCAGCAGCGACACCAGCAGCACCGGCGGTGCCAGCAGCTTGCCGGGCAGGCCGCGCATCGCGGAAGAGGCGGGAAGTCGGGCGGGCATCGCGGATCGGGGCAGCGCCCGCGCGACGCAGGCATGCAGTCGATGCTATTCGCGGGGGCATCGCGAAAGCTTGATCCTTGACAGAAAACACCGGGGTCCGGCTGAGCACAATGACCCCAGGGCTTCGCCCCCGACGTTTCCTACCTTTTCCCCTTGTCCGACCATGACCCTGCGCAAGCGCCTGATCCTCGTGCTGGTGGCCGTGCTGCTGGCTGGCGCGGCCTCCGGCTGGCTGCTGATGAAGCAGCGGGCGGCGCCGGCGTCGCGGCTGACGCTGTACGGCAACGTCGACCTGCGGCAGGTGCAGCTGGCCTTCGACGCCGCCGGTCGCATCCGCAGCCTGACGGTGCAGGAAGGCCAGCGCGTGCGCAAGGGTCAGGTGCTGGCACGACTCGACGACGTGCGCCTGCACGACGCCTGGCAGCGTGCCGACGCCGCCCGCCAGGCGCAGTCGCAGGTGCTGGCGCGGCTGCGCGCCGGCAGCCGCCCGCAGGAGATCGCCGAAGCGCGCGCCGGGCTCGACGCCGCCGAGGCCACGCTGGTGAACGCGCGCGCCACCTGGCAGCGCCAGCGCAGCCTGGTCGACTCGGGATTCCTGCCGCGCCAGGCGCTGGACAACGCCACCGAGGCCTTGCGGGCCGCGACGGCCGGGCGTGAGCGCGCCGTGCAGGCCCTGAGCCTGGCGCGGCAGGGCCCGCGCAGGCAGGACATCGCCGCCGCCGCCGCGCAGCTCGACGCCGACCGCGCCGCGCTGGCGCTGGCCCGGCGCCAGCTCGACGACGCCACGCTGCGCGCGCCGCAGGACGCTGTGGTGGAGAACCGCATCCTCGAGGTGGGAGACATGGCGTCGCCGCAGACCCCGGTGCTGACCCTGGCGCTGCAGGACCCGTTGTGGGTGCGCGCCTACGTGCCCGAGCGCGAGCTGGGGCAGGTGGCGCCGGGCATGCGCGCGCAGGTGTACAGCGACAGCTTTCCCGGCCATGCCTTCGCCGGCTGGATCGGGTTCATCTCGCCGACCGCCGAATTCACCCCCAGGCAGGTGCAGACCTCCGAACTGCGCACCGAACTGGTCTACCGCATGCGCGTGTACGTGTGCGACGCCTCCGGCAGGCTGCGCCTGGGCATGCCGGTGACGGTGCAGGTGCCGCTGCGCGACAACCCGGCCGGAGCCGCTGCCGATGCCTGCCGGGGCTGAGCTCGGCCACGCGCTGCAGCTGCGCGGCGCCAGCAAGCGCTTCGGTCGCGGTGCTGGCGCGGTGCAGGCCTTGCTGGAGCTGCACGCGACCGTCCCCGCGGGGTCGATCACCGGGCTGTTCGGCCCCGATGGCGCCGGCAAGACCACCTTGATGCGTCTGGGCGCCGCGCTGCTGCGCCCCGACAGCGGCGAGGTGCGGGTGTTCGGCCTCGACAGCGTGGCGCAGGCGCGGGAGATTGCCGGGCTGATCGGCTACATGCCGCAGCGCTTCGGGCTGTACGACGAACTCACCGTGCACGAGAATCTGCGTCTGTACGCGGACCCGAAGGGCGTCGA
>JAJYTY010000035.1:12500-24587 GCA_021792835.1 Pseudomonadota bacterium | reverse complement strand
CGGCAGGAACTGACCACCGAGGGCGGCCTGGACGTGCGCGGCCAGTTCGAGCGCGTGCGCGATGCCTGCGCGCGCCTGGCCGCCTGCGGCTGCCGCGTCTCCCTGTTCATCGAGGCCGACCCGGCGCAGATCGAGGCCGCCGCCGCCAGCACGGCGCCGTGCATCGAGCTGCACACCGGAGCCTTCGCGAATGCCGTCGAGGCCGGCGACGACGCTGCCGCGGCGCGTCATCTGGCGCGCATCCGCGACGGCATCGAGCAGGCCGCCGCCGCAGGGCTGCAGACCAATGCGGGCCACGGGCTGACGCTGCAGAGCACGCCGGCGCTGGCGGCGATGCGGCGGGTGCGCGAGCTGCACATCGGACATGCGTTGGTCGGGCATGCGCTGTTCGTGGGCATGGAACAGGCGGTGCGCGACTTCAAGGCGCAGATCGAACGCGCGGCCGCGCAGGCGCGGTGAACTCCGCATTGCACGGCATCGGCACCGACGTCTGCGACCTGCGGCGCATCGCGCAGGCCTGGGGGCGGCACGGCGAGCGCTTCGCGCTGCGCGTGCTCGGCGCTCGCGAACTCGAGGTGTTCCACGCGCGCCTGGCGCGTTGCGAGCGCCGCGGCGTTGCCTACCTGGGGACCCGCTTCGCCGCCAAGGAGGCGGTGTCGAAGGCCCTCGGCCTCGGCCTGCGCATGCCCATGAGCTGGCAGGCCTGCGAGATCCTCAACGCCGCCGACGGCCGCCCGCAGGTGCACCTGCACGGTGCGCTGGCCGAGTGGTGCGAGCAGCGACGGCTGCTGCTGCACGTGAGCATTAGCGACGAGCAGGACACCGCGGTGGCTTTCGCCGTCGCCGAACTGCGCCCGTCCGCGAGCGCCTGACGCCTGAACCCCTGAACGCCTCCTGGAGCCCCCATGAGCCTGCCGCACGCCCCGCTGTTCATCGATGTCGCCGGCCTCGAGCTGACGCCGCGCGAGCGCAAGCGCCTGCGCGACCCGCTGGTCGGTGGAGTGATCCTGTTCGCCCGCAACTGGGAGTCGCGGCGGCAGCTGGTGGCGCTGACCGCGCAGATCAAGGCCTTGCGTGCCGATCTGGTGATCGCGGTCGACCATGAGGGCGGCCGCGTGCAGCGCTTCCGCAGCGACGGCTTCACCGTGCTGCCGGCCATGGCGTCGCTGGGGCGGCTGTGGATGCGCGACGCGATGCGCGCGGTGCAGGCGGCCGGCGCCGTCGGTCGCGTGCTGGGCGCCGAACTTCGCGCCTGCGGCATCGACCTGAGTTTCACGCCGGTGGTGGACCTGGACTGGGGGCACTCGCAGGTCATCGGCGAGCGCGCGCTGCACTCCGACCCGCGCGTGGTCGCGGTGCTCGCGCAGTCCTTGCTCGCCGGGTTGCAGGCAACGGGTCTGGCGCATTGCCTGAAGCATTTTCCCGGGCACGGCTGGGCGCAGGCCGATTCCCATGTCGCGCTGCCGTTCGACCGTCGCGGCTTGCGCACGATCATGCAGGCCGACGCGGCCCCCTACGGCTGGCTGCGCCACTGTGCGCGTGCGGTGATGCCGGCGCATGTGGTCTACCCTCGCATCGATCACCTTCCCGCCGGCTTCAGTGCACGCTGGCTGCAGCAGGTGCTGCGCGAGCAACTCGGCTTCGACGGGGCGATCATCAGCGATGACCTGACCATGCAGGGCGCGCGCGAGGTGGCGGGAGACGAGACCCGGGCGCTGCTGATGGCCCTGCGCGCCGGCTGCGACCTGGCCCTCGTGTGCAACCTGGCCCAGCTCGACCAGGGCGCCGCGCTGGACCACATCCTCGACGGCCTGCGGCAGGCTCAGCAGCGCGGCGATTGGCAGCCCGACGCGCTGGGCGCCGCGCGCCGCGCCGCGCTACTCGCCTGCACGGCCCCGCTGCCGTGGGACGCGCTGATGCTCGACGCCGGCTATGTCGGCGCGCTCGACGAAGTGGCGCAGCTGAGCTGAGCGGCCTGGCCCCAGGGCGGGCCTTGCCGCCTCGGGGGCGCCGAGCCCGGTGAGCGAGGGCTCACTCACCAGTCTCAGGGGTAGAACAGGTAGACCGTGTAGGAGCCGACGCCGGTTTCGTGGAGCGCGAAGTCGAGGCGGACGTGCAGCTCGGCGCCGGCGGCCAGACCGCGGTGCAGGCGCTGGCGCACGGCGGAATCGGCCAGGCCCGACGCGCCCAGGTAGTCGGCGGGAGCGATCACCTCGCGCACCACCGGGCTGTCGATATCGCCGCCCTTGCCCAGGCTGAGTTCCAGCCACGGGTACGCGACGGCGACGCCGCCGCGGTTGCGCAGCGACACCTCCAGGCGCAGGCGCGAGGCCCCGTCCGGTGTCATCGACGAAGCCTCGATGGCCAGGTCCTGTGGTCGCCGCGGGGGCGCAAGGCTGCACGAGGCCGCCTTGCACAGCCACGACAGCGGCGGGCGCAGCACGGGCCAGCGCGCGGCCAGTTCGTCACGCCAGTACCAGGCCGCCTGCGCCGCGCCCGACAGCGTCAGCAACAGGACGGCCACGCCGAGCAAGCCGCGCACCCACGGCCTGTCCCAGCGCTCGCGGCGCCGCGCCTTGCGCACGAATCCGGGCTCGAAGCCCGGCTCCACGCGTGCCTGGCCGAATGGGTCCTGCTGCCCATCGATCTGCGCGTCGGCGGCATGCAGCGCGGGCCCGTCGCTGCTGTGCGCCGGCAACGTGGGTGCGTACTCTCCCGCCAGTTGCAGAGGGTCGGCGTGAAGCACAGGCTCGGACTCGAAGGCGGGCTCGGGCTCGGGCCCAGGCTCCGGCTCCGGCTCCGGTTCAGGCTCCGCCTCGGGTTCGGGTTCGGGCTCCGGTTCCGGTTCGGGCTCCGCCTCGAGTTCGGGCTCCGGCTCCGGCTCCGGTTCGGGCTCCGCCTCGGGCTCGGGTTCGGGCTCCGGCTCCGGTTCGGGCTCCGCCTCGAGTTCGGGTTCGGGCTCCGGCTCCGGCTCCGGCTCCGGCTCCGGTTCGGGTTCGGGTTCGGGCGGGACCGGCGCGGCCTGCACACGCTGCAGGTCCACCAGTTCGATTTCGTGGAAATCCGCGAAATCGTCCAGCCACTGTTCGTCCTCCGCCTGTGCAGGCTCCTGCGCAGAGCGGGGTGCGGGAGGTGGAGGTGGTGGAGGTGGTGGAGGTGGTGGAGGAGCAGGGGGCTGCTCCACCTCGAACTGGCTGGCCGCCGCGTCGAAGGCCTGGCCGCAGCGTCCGCAACGTACCCAGCCGCCGCTGAGCAGCAACTGGTCGCGCACCAGCCGGAACGCGGTCTGGCAATGGGGGCAACGGGTGGCCAGGGTCATCGCCGCAGTATAAGAAGCCGACCGGGCCCCGGTTGCGTACCCGGCGCGTGCGCAGTCTCAGCCCGGGGTCGAACCCGCCAGGCAGACCCAGCCGTCGAGCTCGCCCCAGACCCGCAGGCTCGCGTGGGGCGCATAGGCCTCGATCAGTTCATCGGCCTGGCGCTGCAGGATTCCCGACAGCACGAGCTGCCCGCCCGGCACGGTGCGTGCGGCCAGCAGCGGCGCCAGCACGCGCAGCGGCGTGGCCAGGATGTTGGCGAGCACGATGTCGTAGCGTCGGGGCGGCAGGGCATCGACGTGGCAGGCGTGGGCGAGGCGAACGTCGTTGACGCGCGCGTTCAGGCGCGTGGCCTCCACCGCCGCTTCATCGATATCGACCGCCGAGACCTCCCCGGCTCCGAGCAGGCCGGCGCCCAGGGCCAGGATGCCCGAGCCGCAGCCGTAGTCCAGCACACTGCGCCCCGCCAGCGCCTCGGCGTCGAGCAGCCAGCGCAGGCACAGCTGGGTGGTCGCGTGGGTCCCGGTGCCGAAGGCCAGTCCGGGGTCCAGGCGTATGACCGTGGAGGCGCCCGCCGGGGTCTCGTGCCAGCTCGGCACGATCCACAGCCTGTCGGCGATGCACACCGGCTGGAACTGCGACTGCGTCAGGCGCACCCAGTCCTGCTCGGCCACCTCCCGCTGGAGCACGCCCTGCAGGTCGGTGAGCACGCCAGCGCCCAGCAGGCCCAGCAGCGCGGAGTCGGCCGTCGCCTCGTCGGCGAACAGCGCACGCACCAGGTTGTCGCTCCACGCCGTCTCGGGCGCCGGCATGCCGGGCTCGCCGAACAGGGCGCGCTCGTGTTCGGAGCCGGCCAGCCGGTCCTCGACGTCCACGCTCAGCGCGCCCAGCTCGAGCAGTTCGTCGCTCAGCCGAAGCGCCAGCTCGTGGCCGGCGGCGATCAGGATCTCGCGGTAGGGCATGGTCGGGCTGCGGCCTGCGTCATGCCTGGCGCGCCGCCATGTACTCCTCGAGATAGTGGATGTTGGTGCCGCCCTCGATGAATCGGGCGTCGACCAGGAGTTCGCGGTGCAGCGCGATGTTGGTGGAGATGCCGTCGACCACCATTTCGGACAGCGCCGTGCGCATGCGCGCCAGCGCCTGCTCGCGGGTGGCGCCGTGCACGATGATCTTGGCGATCATCGAATCGTAGTTCGGCGGGACGAAATAGCCGCTGTACGCGTGCGAGTCGACCCGCACGCCAGGGCCTCCGGGAACGTGCCAGGTGGTGATGCGTCCCGGGCTGGGCGTGAAGCGCACCGGATCCTCGGCGTTGATGCGGCATTCGATCGCGTGACCGTTGCACTGCACCGCGCGCTGCTTCAGGGTCAGCACCTCGCCGGCGGCGATGCGGATCTGCTGCACCACGATGTCGACCCCGGTGGTGAGTTCGGTCACCGGATGTTCGACCTGCACCCGGGTGTTCATCTCGATGAAGTAGAACTCGCCGTCCTCGTACAGGAATTCGAAGGTTCCGGCGCCGCGGTAGCCGACCTTGCGGCAGGCATCGGCGCAGCGCGCGCCGATGCGCTCGATCAGGCGGCGTGCGATTCCAGGCGCCGGCGCCTCCTCGAGGATCTTCTGGTGGCGCCGCTGCATCGAGCAGTCGCGTTCGCCCAGCCACAGCGCATTGCCATGTTCGTCGGCCAGAACCTGGATCTCGATGTGCCGCGGGTTGGTGAGGAATTTCTCCATGTACACCGCCGCGTTGCCGAAGGCGCTTTGCGCCTCCGCCTTGGTCGTGGCCACCGCGTTGAGCAGCGCCGCCTCGGTGTGCACGACGCGCATGCCGCGGCCGCCACCGCCGCCGGCGGCCTTGATGATCACCGGATAGCCGATCGAGCGCGCCATGCGGGTGATCTCGCGGGGGTCGTCGGGCAGTTCGCCTTCCGAGCCCGGGACGCAGGGAACCCCGGCCTTGATCATCGCCTGCTTGGCCGAGACCTTGTCCCCCATGATGCGGATGGAGTCGGGGCGCGGCCCGATGAAGGTGAAGCCGGAGCGCTCGACGCGCTCGGCGAAGTCGGCGTTCTCCGACAGGAAGCCGTAGCCGGGGTGGATGGCCTCGGCGTCGGTGACCTCTGCGGCCGAGATGATCGCCGGCATGTTGAGGTAGCTGGCGGCCGAAGGCGGCGGGCCGATGCACACGGCCTCGTCGGCCAGCTTGACGTATTTGGCATCGCGGTCGGCCTCGGAATAGACGACGACCGTCTTGATGCCCAGCTCGCGACAGGCGCGCTGGATGCGCAGGGCGATTTCACCCCGGTTGGCGATCAGGATTTTCTTGAACATGGCTGGGCGGGCTTCGGCAGGAGGCCTGGGCCTGGGGGAAAAGGGCCCGGCACGCGGACGCCGCGGCGCGGGGCTGCGCACGGCCACGGTGCGCGTTTACTCGAGTTCGAACAGGGCCTGCCCATACTCGACGGGCTGACCGTTCTCGACCAGTACCTGCTTGACCACGCCATCGACTTCGGATTCGATCTCGTTGAGGATCTTCATCGCCTCGACGATGCACACGGCCTGGCCCTGCTTGACGGTGTCTCCGACCTCGACGAAAGGCTTTGCACCGGGTGCGGAGGCGCGGTAGAAGGTGCCGACCATCGGCGACTTGATGATCTTGCCCGCGGGCGCGCTTGCCGCGGCCGGGGCGGCCTCGACCACCGCGGCCGCCGGTGCGCTCATCGGCACCACGTACTGCTGCATCGCGGGGCCGGCGAACGGCGTGGGCGCCGCCTTGACGATACGCACCTTGCCTTCGGCCTCGGTGATTTCCAACTCGGAGATGTTCGATTCCGAAACCAGGTCGACCAAGGTCTTGAGCTTGCGCAAATCCATGATGACGGGCCGCGTGCGCGGCGTTGGTGGGTGGAGCGGACGGTCGTTGCGGCCGTCCGGGCGCGAGGCGGGCGCTCGATGCGCTCGGCGACATGCTGGTGCGTGTCGCGGCCTCCCGCCGGTGCTTGGCGATTTCCCGAGGCGCCCCAGGAATGTCGTGCTGTTGCGGTCGGAGTCGTTCCTGCTTTGGGAAGTTTTGCTAACCAGGCGTTAAATTGTACTCAAGATTGCGCTTCAGTCATCAATTTCTCTGCAACAAAACGAAGTGCAAGACTGTATCCGAGGGCTCCGCAACCGCTGATCACGGCTTGCGCGAGGTCGGAGAAGTAGGACTGGCGGCGAAAGGCTTCGCGCCGATGCACATTCGACAGGTGCACCTCGACGAAGGGCAGATTCACTGCGGCCAGCGCGTCGCGCAGTGCCACGCTGGTATGCGTGTACGCCGCCGGGTTGATGATCACGTAGCGTGTGCCGTCCTGCGCCATCGCCTGGATGCGATCGACCAGCACCCCTTCGTGGTTGCTCTGCAGGCAGTCGACCTGCAGGCCCAGCTCGTCGCCGAGCCGGTGCAACTGCTGGTCGATGTGTTCCAGCGTGGCGGCGCCGTAGATCGCCGGCTCGCGGCTGCCGAGCAGGTTCAGGTTCGGCCCGTGCAGGACGGCGATACGGGGTTTCATCGGCAGCATTTCTCCGGCAGGCAGGGCCCGCGACGCGCAGGCAACCCTGAGGTCCCTCGCTGCAGCCCCGCGCGGTAACGCGAAGATGCGGACAAGAAGCAGGCGGATGCAAGCATAGCGCAGCCGGGAGTTCGCACCGCGGCGCCGGGCGCCAGCCCCTGTACGAGGGTGGATTCAGATCGGCCGCGCCGGTCCCGGGCCGGCCTCGACCAGCGCCCGCAGGGCCTGCAGGCTGCCGCGCTCGGCCTGCGCACCGCGCGCGCCGTGCACCAGCACGCCGCGCTCGTCCTTCAGCGGGTACAGGCTCAGCGTGGCCTCCACCTCGCGCGCGGGCTCGCCCGCGTCGCCGGGCAGGGGCCACAGCAGCTCCAGGCGCTCGACGCTGCGGCGCCCCGCGTAATGGGGGGCCTGCGAGGTGCCGTAGCGGATTCCACGGTTGATGCAGTGGATCTCCACCTCCTTCGAATCATCGCAGAACAGCAGCAGGTGCAGCGCGGAATGCTCGGTGGCGGTTCCGTTCCAGACGGCCCCCGCCAGGTACGGGCGGTATTGCCTGAATTCGTGCATCAGCGCGAGCGCAGCGCTACGCAGGCGCCACAGCAGCCGCGGATGGGTGTCGCCGTGAAACAAGGCGAGGTATTGCTCCACCTGCGCCCGCACGTCCGCATTGTCCGGTTGCAGCTCGCTGCGCGCGCCCGCGCCCAGCACCTGGTGCAGTGCCTTGCGCTTGGCGCTGGCATAGTCCAGCCCGTCCTCGACCACCAGCCTCGCGGCCACCGCAGCCAGTTCGTCGCGCAGCGCGTTCATGCGGGCAGTGTAGTCGCGCGGGACGTCGGCCGGGGCTTTCTACAATGGCTCCATGCACATCCACATCCTGGGAATCTGCGGCACCTTCATGGGCGGAGTCGCGGCACTGGCGCAGGCCGCCGGGCACCGGGTCACCGGTTGCGACGCCCAGGTCTATCCTCCGATGAGCGAGCAGTTGCAGGCGCTGGGCATCGGGTTGATCGAGGGCTACGACGCCACGCAGCTGGAACTGGCCCCCGATCTGTGGGTGATCGGCAACGCGGTGAGCCGGGGCAACCCGCTGCTGGAGGCCATCCTGGATGCCCAGCAGCCCTACACCAGCGGGCCGCAGTGGCTGGCCGAGCACGTGCTGGCCAGGCGCTGGACCCTGGCGGTGGCCGGTACCCACGGCAAGACCACCACCTCGTCGATGCTGGCGTGGATCCTCGAGCAGGCCGGGCGCCGCCCCGGATTCCTCATCGGAGGCGTGGCGCAGGACTTCGGCGTTTCGGCTCGCCTGGGTGACGGCGAGCTCTTCGTCGTCGAAGCCGACGAATACGACACGGCCTTTTGCGACAAGCGTTCCAAGTTCGTGCATTACCGGCCACGAACCGCGATCCTCAACAATCTGGAATACGACCACGCCGACATCTTCCCCGACCTTGCCGCCATCGAGACCCAGTTCCACCATCTGGTGCGCACGGTGCCGCGCAGCGGTCGACTGGTGGTACCGCAGCACAGCGACGCGCTGGAGCGGGTGCTGGCGCGGGGCTGCTGGAGCGAGGTCGAGCGCTTCGGCGGCGACTCCGGCTGGAGCGCGCGCGGCGACGAGCAGGAATTCGACGTGCTGCTGCGCCAGCGCCCCGTCGGCCGCGTGCGCTGGGCATTGATGGGCGAGCACAACCGCGACAACGCGCTGGCGGCGATTGCCGCCGCCTCCCATGCCGGTGTCGATCCGGCGCTGGCCTGCGAGGCCCTCGGGCGCTTTCAGGGCGTGCGCCGGCGCATGCAACTGCGCGGCACGCAGGCCGGGGTCGAGGTCTACGACGATTTCGCCCACCACCCGACCGCGATCGCCACGACCATCGCCGGCTTGCGGCACGCACGCCCGCGCGGGCGCATCCTGGCGGTGTTCGAGCCGCGCTCGAACACCATGAAGCTGGGGTCGATGAAGCAGCAGCTGCCGCAGGCGCTGCAGCAGGCCGACCTCAGTTTCGGCTACGCCGGCGGCATCGACTGGGACCTGGCGCAGGCGCTGGCGCCGCTGGGCGAGCGGGCCGTCTGCCATCGCGACCTGCAGGCCCTGGTCGACGACGTGGTCGCCCACGCCCGTGCCGGCGACCACGTGCTGGTGATGAGCAATGGAGGTTTCGGAGGCATCCACGAGCGCCTGCTGCGCGCATTGCGCGAGCGCGCCGGGTCCGCCGCGCCGGCGTCCTGAGTACACCCAGGGCTGCTGCGGGCACGCTGCCTACAATGGCGAGCATGTCCGGAAATACTCTAGGTCTGCTGTTCGCCGTCACCACCTTCGGCGAGTCCCACGGCCCCGCGATCGGCTGCGTGATCGACGGCTGCCCGCCGGGCATGGAATTGTCCGAGGCCGACATCCAGCCCGAACTGGACCGGCGTCGTCCCGGCACCTCGCGCCATGTCACGCAGCGGCGCGAGCCGGACGAGGTGGAAATCCTCTCCGGGGTCTACCAGGGCCGCACCACCGGCGCGCCGATCGCGCTGCTGATCCGCAACCAGGACCAGCGCAGCAAGGACTACGCGTCGATCGCCGAGACCTTTCGCCCCGGACATGCCGACTACACCTACTGGCGCAAGTACGGCGTGCGCGATCCGCGCGGCGGCGGGCGCTCGTCGGCGCGCCTGACGGCACCGCTGGTGGGCGCCGGCGCGGTTGCGCGCAAGTGGCTGCGCGAGCAGCACGGCATCGAGGTGCGTGGCTGCATGCAGCAGGTGGGCGAGATCGCCATCCCCTTCCAGTCCTGGGAGCACGTCGCCGGCAACGCCTTCTTTGCTCCCAACCAGGACATCGTGCCCCGTCTGGAGGAGTACATGGACGCGCTTCGCCGCGCCGGAGATTCCTGCGGTGCGCGCGTGTACGTGGAGGCCCGCAACGTTCCTGCCGGCTGGGGCGAGCCGTTGTACGACCGACTCGACGCCGACATCGCGCATGCGATGATGGGACTCAACGCGGTGAAGGGGGTGGAGGTCGGCGACGGTTTCGCCAGCGTCGAGCAACGCGGCAGCGAGCACGGCGACGAACTGACACCACGGGGATTCGCCAGCAACCACGCCGGTGGCGTGCTCGGCGGCATCAGCAGCGGCCAGCCGGTGACGGTGTCGATCGCCCTCAAGCCCACGTCCAGCATCCGCGTGCCGCGTCGCTCCGTCGATCGCGACGGACAGCCGGTGGTGGTGGAGACGCTCGGGCGCCATGATCCCTGCGTGGGCATTCGCGCGACGCCGATCGCCGAGGCCCTGCTCGGGGTCGTGTTGATGGACCACGCGCTGCGCCACCGTGCGCAATGCGCCGACGTGCGCCACGAACTCCCGCCGCTGCCCGGCTGGATCGCCGAGTCGGGCGCGTAGCGCGCGCATCCGGCGCGCACCGCGCCCGCGCGCCGCAGCGGCGACCCTGCCGCTGCGCGACAAACTCCCGCGCACGACGGGAACTTGCGCCTGCGATCGGTATCTGACGACTCATTGCCTCGATTCCGGGCCGCGCGCCATGCGCGCGCAGCCATCGGGCCAGCCTGCCCGGGATCGGTCCACCGCAAGGAGATCGTCATGCAAAAGGTATCCGAGATCATGACCCGCGACGTGCGCTACATCGCGCCGCGCGAGAACCTGCGCCGCGCCGCGCAGATGATGAGCGAACTGGAGGTCGGCGTATTGCCGGTATGCGACGGCAAGCGCCTCGTCGGCATGCTCACCGACCGCGACATCGTCGTCCGTGCCACTGCTGCCGGGCGCACGCCCGACGAGGCCTGCGTGGCCGAAGTGATGAGCGAGCAGCCGCGTTGGTGCTTCGAGGACCAGCCGATCGACGAGGTGATGCAGCAGATGGCCGACTGTCAGGTGCGCCGCATTCCGGTGGTCTCGAACGACGACGCACGCGAACTCGTGGGCATCGTCGCGCTGGGAGACGTCGCAACGCGTGGCGACGAGGCTGTCGGTGACGCCGAGGCCGAAGCGGGCGGGGTGCTGAAGGAGGTCTCGGAGCCGGCGTCCCCGAACCTTTCCTCCTGATCGCGTGGCCCACCTGCAAGCGTCGCGCGAGTCGCGGGCGGCTTGCTCCGTCGCATGCAACGCATGCTTGCCACCGATGAATCCAGGAGAACGATGATGGCTTTGGATCTCTATGCGGCGCACGGCACGCCGCCGCACCTGCAGTACCTGCACTGGCGCGACATGGCGCAGGCCCCGATCAGCAAGCTCGACGACGACGCCTTCACGCGCGTGCGCATCCTGCTGATGGCGGCGCTGGAAAGCGAGGCCCAGCGCTTCTCGCATGCTGCTGCGCGTTGCAGCGCGGAACTGCGCGCCCCGCTTGCCGAGCTGCGACGCATCGAACTGCACCAGGAGCTCGCGGTCCGCTCGCTGCTCGGCGTCGACCATTCGCCGCTGGAACTCGTGATCGGCCACAAGCAGTGTGCGATCGAGGTCGGCGCGGCGCTGGCGCAGCGCGAATCCGATCCAGGGGTGGCTGCCGCGCTGCGGTTCTGCCTGCTCGAGGACTTCGATCACCTGTACCGCGTGGCCGCGCTGCTCGACCGCGTCGAGGGTCGCGACGCGAACAACATCCTGCAGAGCTACACCGACATCCTCCCTGGTCGACCGACCATCCTGCAGCACCGTGCCGCACAGGACGAACTGCGCTTCGCGGGCGACTCGTCCACGCAGCCGGCGGCGAGCCGCATGCAGTTGCTGGGAATGATCGCGTGCGGCGCGCAGTCGCGCGACCTGTTCGTGCAGGCCTCGGTCAGCCAGGCCGACCCGGTGGTGCGCCAGCTGCTCGCCGAGGTCGCGTCGGTCGACGAGCAGCACCTGACGCATTTCGAGTCGCTGCTGGACCCGCGGGAATCGTGGCTCGAGCAGTGGCTGCTCCACGAGGCCAGCGAGGCACTGTGCTACCACGCTTGCGTGCAGCACGAGACCGAACCCCGCGTGAAGGCGCTGTGGGAGCGCATGCTCGACTACGAGATCGGCCAGTTCCAGTTCGTCGCGGAGCTGATGCGTCTGCAGCAGGGACAGGATCCCCAGCGCATCGTGCCACGCGAGCTGCCCGAGCCGCTGCCCTTCGGGAGCCAGCGTGACTTCGTGCGCAAGGTGCTGCACGAGGAAATCGAGCTCAGTGCCGTGGCGCAGCGCTACGTGCCGCGCAGCCAGGAGACCCAGGCCACTCGCGACTACCGCGCGCAGGT
>JAJYTY010000035.1:0-10000 GCA_021792835.1 Pseudomonadota bacterium | reverse complement strand
TGACGAAGATCGGAGCCGGGAAGATGGATTGGGTGAGTACCTCCACGGTGCGTTCGCGCGCCACGCCGTAGCGTTCGCCGAGGGTCATCGCCTCGGCCATCGCCTCGATCACGCCGAGGATCATGAAGTTGCCCGAAAGCTTCAGCACGTTGGCCGCGACCGGATCGTCGCCGAGTTCGAACACGCGCTGACCCATCGCCTCCAGCAGCGGCTGGACCCGCTGGCGTGCCTCCTGCGGGCCGGCACACAGCATGAACAGCATGCGTGCCGCCGCCGCGTCGGGACGGCCGAACACCGGTGCCGCCACGTAGTCGGTGCCGCGCGTGGCATGTGCCGTCGCGAGTTCCTGAGCGGTCTGCGGCGCGATCGTGCTCATCGACAGGTGGATCGCTCCACGGCCCAGGCTTTCGCCGATGCCGTGGTCGCCGTGCACCACCTGGCGCAACGCGGCGTCGTCCGACACCATCGTGATCACGATTCCCGCGGCGTCCGCTGCGTCGGCGGGGTGCTGCACACGCGTGGCCCCCAGCGCGACCAGTGCGTCGGCCTTGTCGGCCGAGCGGTTCCACACCCGCAGCTTGAATCCTGCCTTCAGCAAATTGGCGGCCATCGCCTGCCCCATGCTGCCCAAACCGATGAATCCGATGTCCATGTTTCGTGCTCCCGTCGGGTTGCGAGAAAGAGGGCCGGGTGCGCGTCGCGGGCCTGCGCGGCGCGCCCCGGATGACGGCGGCGCTGCGGCCGCTTCAGGCCTGCTCGGTCTGCTGTTCCAGGCTCGGGTAGTCGGTGTAGCCCACCGGCCCCGGGGTGTAGAAGCTCTTCGGGTCGGGCGCGTTCAGCGGCGCGTTGCGGCGCAGGCGCTGCACCAGGTCCGGGTTGGCGATGAAGGCGCGACCGAAGGCCACGGCGTCTGCGCGCCCGGTTTCCACCGCGTCGATGGCCAGCGAGCGGTCATAGCCGTTGTTCGCGATATAGGCCCCGCGGAAGGACTTGCGTGCCTTCGCGTAGTCGAAGCCCGGCACGTCGCGCGAGCCGCCGGTGGCACCTTCGATGAAGTGCACGAAGGCGATGGAGCGGCGGTCGAGCTGCTCGACCAGATGGTCGAAGGTGTGCTGCGGGTTGCTGTCGGCGAGGTCGTTGAAGGGGGTCAGCGGCGACAGCCGGATGCCGACATGTCCGGCGCCGATCTCGGCGACGACGGCGTCGACGATTTCCAGCGCGAAGCGGCAGCGCGCGGCCACCGAGCCGCCATAGGCGTCGTCGCGCCGGTTGGCGCCGTCGCGCAGGAACTGGTCGATCAGGTAGCCGTTGGCACCGTGGATCTCCACGCCATCGAAGCCCGCCCGCATCGCGTTGGCCGCCGCGCGACGGAACTGCCCGACGACCTCGGCGATCCGCTCCACGCTCATCGCCTGGGGCACCGGGATCTCGACCTTGCCGTTGCGGGTGTAGGCGACGACGCCGCGCGGCGCGATCGCCGACGGGGCGATGGGCTGGGCGCCGCCGGTCAGGTCGGGGTGGGTGATGCGCCCGACGTGCCAGATCTGCGCCAGCATCCTCGAGCCGGCCGAGTGCACCGCCGCGGTGATGCGCTTCCAGCCCTCGACCTGCGCATCCGAATAGATGCCGGGGGTGGCCATGTAGCCCTTGCCGAGCGGCGAGACCTGCGTGCCTTCGCTGATGATCAGCCCGGCGCCCCTGCGCTGCCGGTAGTACTCGACATTCATGTCGCTGCCCGGCACGTCGCCGGCGGGCTCGTCGGCACGGCTGCGGGTCAGCGGTGCCATCACGATGCGGTTGGCGATGTCGATGGAGCCGATGCGGGTGGGCTGGAACAGCTTGGGTTCCGGGGTGTGCGGGGCGGTGCCTTGGGGCAGCGGGGCATTCATGCGCAAGTCCTTTCGTTCTGGTTGGCTCGGAAGTTGCGCCGGCGACGCGCCGCGGGGCGTGCGTCGCCGGGGTCGGGATAACCCTAGGATTATTGCGGCTTCCGGGACTTCCTGCAGGCAGCGCAGCGACACGGGCTGCTCAGCCCGCGCAGCGCGCCCACCACAGCACCGTGCTCGGCGTGAAGCTGCCGTCGGGCTCGATGGCCAGCGAGGCGTTCACTTCGGCGGGGGCGCCCTGCTGCAGCATCCGGATCGCCTGCACCATCGGCTGCGCAGTCTGCATGCGCTGCACCCAGGTGTCGAATTGCAGGCGTGTCGGCCAGTGTTGTTCGTGGTCGACCTGCGCGCCGACCGCGCGCAACAGCGCCAGCCACTCCTCGCGCGATCGATTGCGCACATGCGAAGGGTCGCGCAGCAGTTCCATGGTCTGCAGGTGGGTGTCGACCAGCGTGTCGGAAGGCGCCTCGAGGTCGATGAACAGCAGGCGCCCCCCCGTGCGCAGCACGCGCCTCGCCTCGGCCATCGCGCGCGGCAGGTCACGCCAGTGGTGGGCGCTGTAGCGCGTGGCCACGAGGTCGAAGCTGGCGTCGGCGAACGGCAGCCGGTGCACGTCGCCGACCTGGCAGTCGAGGTTGCCCAATCCGCGTTGCGCGGCGCTGTCGCGTACCACGTCGAGCATGGTCTGCGAGGCGTCGAAGGCGACGACCTGCCCGACCTGCGGCGCGAGGACGTAGGCCAGGTGCCCGGCGCCGCAACCCAGGTCCAGGGCACGCTCGATGCGCTGGCCCGGCGCGGCGAGCAGGTCGCGCGCCGCCTGCAGATCGGCTCCGGCCGCATGCACCGCGCTGCTCAGGTAGGCCTGGGCGCGGGGATCGAAACTGGAATGGACGGCATCAAGGTGTTGTTTCATGGCGGGCTCCGTGGACAGGGGGCGGGCGGCGATACGCCGCGGCGCCTGGGACGTACCATAGGCGGGCCTCTGTCATGGGACAAGGTCGTTGCTTATCCTGGTATAAGAACTAACGGAGTAGCCCCTTGGAAATCTCGTCCACCTCTGCCGACGCGGGCGCCGGCGAGCCGGCGCGGCAGCTGGGCGCCTTCCTGCGCGCCGCGCGCGAGCGCCTGCGGCCGCAGGCGGTGGGGCTGCCCGCCGGCCGGCGCCGTCGTACGCAAGGCCTGCGACGCGAGGAGGTCGCGGCGCTGTGCTCGATCAGCCCGACCTGGTATACGTGGATCGAGCAGGGCCGCACACAGGCGGTATCCGTGGCGACGCTGGACGCGTTGGCGCAGGGATTGCGGCTGAGTGCGGCGGAGCGCGCCTACCTGTTCGAGCTGGCGCGTCGTGCCGATCCGCGCGCGCTGCCGGCGCCGAGCGACGCGCACGACGACCAGGCCTATGCCGGGCTGGTGCACGCGATGCGCTACCCGGCCTATGCGCTGGATCGCCGCTGGGACGTGCTGGCGTTCAACGCCGCGGCGGCACGCCTGTTCGCCCCGTGGCTGGGCGCGCCGTCCGTGCGCGAAGCGAATCTGCTTCGCTGGGTCTACCTCGATCCGGCGGCGCGCAGCTGGATCGTCGACTGGCCGGCGCGGGCGCGCCGGCTGGCGGCGGAATTCCGCGCCGACACCGCGCAGTTGCGCGACGACGCGCGTCACCGTGAGTTCGTCACCACGCTGTGCGCGCAAAGCCCCGACTTCGAGCAGGCATGGCAGTCGCAGCAGGTGCTCGAGCGCGAAGGCGGGCTGCGCGGTTTCATGACCCCCGGCGGACCCACTAGCTACCACCAGTTCACGCTGCGGGCGGCCGCGCATGCCGACGTGCGCCTGATCGTGCTGCGGCCGCTGCGTTCCAGCGACTGAACGGATCGCGCCGACGCGGCTCGCCATGCCCGTCGTGCCGCCTTGCGCCGAGGCGCAAGGCCACGTCGATCATCGGCCGGGCTCTGCGGCCGCGCCACACGCCACGTACAGCACCTGGCGACGCAGCGGGTGCGCGGCGGCCAGACGCGGATGCTCGAATTCGCGCAGACGCTGCATCCCGAGGCGCTGCATCAGCGCCTGCGAGCGCGTGTTGCGCAAGGCCGTGAAGGCGTGGATGCGCGCCAGCGCGAGTTGTTCGAAGCCCACGCGCAGCGCTTCGCGCGCGGCCTCCGTGGCCAGGCCGCGGCCCCAGAATTCGCGCGCCAGGCGCCAGCGGATCTGCACCGCCGGCGCGAAGTCGAAGCCCCGCGGCACCTCGTCGAGCCCGGCCAGGCCCACGAACTCGCCGCTGTCCCGGAGTTCCAGCGCCCAGGTGCCCCAGCCGTGGGCCCGCAGGAACCTCTGGTAGTCCGCGACCAGGGCCTCGCTCTCGGCTGCGCCGAGCAAGCCGGGCAGGTCGCGCATGACCTGGTGATCGGCGTGCATGCGCTGCAGCGCTGCGAGGTCCCGGCGCTGCCAGTGCCGTAGCAGCAGGCGCGGCGTGATCGGCTCGATCAGTTCGGGGACGTGTGGAGCGGACAAGGGGACGAGCGCGGACACGCGGGGACGAACGGGGCGAGCTGGGACCGTGCATGTCGCAGTAGCAGCTTGGAGCAAGCTGTCGCGACAAAGTTCCCGTCGTGCCGCTGCGTCCGGCGCGCGCCGGACTGGTCCCGCCGGCAGGAATCGAACCTGCATCTAACCCTTAGGAGGGGCTTGTTCTATCCATTGAACTACGGCGAGGGCAGCCGAGCAGTGTACACGCGCCTCTCTGCGCCCGAACGAGACTGCCGGCCGCATTCCGGCACGTCGCAGCCGCCTGCCGGCGACTTGATCGATGTCAGGCTTTGCCCGCGCGCGCACCGGACCGGCGCGGTGGCGGGCTACATTGCGCGTGCTGCATCGAGACCGCCATCCCGGCCGCCTTGCGCAGCATGGGGTGGAGATCTCGATGCAGCAGGCAGACACTCGCCGCAAGCCCGAGCTGGTGTGCCCGGCCGGATCCCTGCGCGCGCTCCAGATCGCAGTCGACGCCGGCGCCGACGCCGTCTACGTCGGCTTGCGCGACCGCACCAACGCGCGCGCCTTCGCCGGCATGAACTTCGACCACGAGCAACTCGCGCAGGGCGTGCGCTACGCCCACGCGCAAGGCGCGAAGGTCCTGATGGCGCTGAACACCTTCGCCGCCGCCGACGATGCCAAACCCTGGTTCGATGCCGTCGAACGCGCCGCCGGCCTCGGCGCGGACGCGCTGATCGTCGCCGACACCGCGGTGCTCGGCTACGCCCGCAGCCGGCATCCGCAGCTGCGCCTGCACCTGTCGGTGCAGGCCTCGGCGACCTCCTACGAGGCCATCGAGTATTACCGGCTGCGCTATGGCATCCAGCGCGCGGTGCTGCCGCGCGTGCTCACGCTGTCGCAGGTGGCGCACGTGGCGCGCAACACGCGTGCCGAGGTCGAGGTCTTCGGTTTCGGCAGCCTGTGCGTGATGGTCGAGGGGCGCTGCGCGCTGTCGTCCTATGCCACCGGCTGTTCGCCCAACAACGCGGGCGTGTGCTCGCCGGCTGCCGCCGTGCGCTGGAACGAGCATGGTGACGGCCGTGTCGACGCGCGTCTGGGTGGCGTGCTGATCGACAGCTATGCGCCGGGCGAGGCGCGCGCCTATCCGACGCTGTGCAAGGGACGCTTCGTGGTCGACGGGCAGCGCGGCTATGCGCTGGAACAGCCGACCAGCCTGAACACGCTGGAACTGCTGCCGCAGTTGATCGAGCATGGAGTGGCCGCGGTGAAGATCGAGGGCCGCCAGCGCAGCGCGCAGTACGTATCCGAAGTCACGCGAGTCTGGCGCGAGGCCATCGATACGGCAGCCGGGGATGGCGACTACACGGTGCGCGATTCCTGGAGCGCCTGCCTGGCGCGCTGGGCCGAGGGGCAGCAGCACACCCTGGGCGCCTACGACCGGCCGTGGCGATGAAGGGGCAATCCATGCATCAGCCAAGCCCGCGCCTGAGCGTGGGGCCTTTGCAGTACTGGTGGCCGCGCGAGCGCGTGCTCGACTTCTACGCCGAGCTCGCCGACAGCCCGGTCGACACCGTCGTGCTCGGCGAGGTCGTGTGCTCGCGCCGCCGTGAATTCAAGCTCGCCGACTGGATGGCCCTGGGCCGGCAGCTGCGCGCGGCCGGCAAGGAGGTGCTGCTGGCGACGCCGACCCTGGTCGCCGGCGAAGCGGAATTGCGCAGCGTGCGAGACATCGCGCAGCAGCGGGAATTCACGGTCGAGGCCGCGGACGCCTCCGCGCTCGGAGTGCTGTTGCAGTCCGGCACCGCCGGCTTCGCGCTCGGGCCGCACCTGAACATCTACAGCCCGCAGGCGTTGCGCGAACACGCGGAGCTGGGCGCGACCCGCTGGTGCGCACCGGCCGAACTGCCGCTGGCCTCGGTGGCCGGTATCCATGCCGCCGGAGTCGCGCCGCAGCTGCTGACCGAGGTCTGGGCCTTCGGGCGCCTGCCGCTGGCCTTTTCCGCGCGTTGCTTCACCGCGCGGCACCACGGCTTGAACAAGGACCACTGCGATTTCCGCTGTCGGGACGATGCGGATGGCATGCTGGTGCGCAGCGGCGAGGGGCGCGACTTTCTCAGCCTCAACGGAACCCAGGTGCATTCGGCCGGAGTGCATGCGCTGCTGGAGCCGCCGGCGCGCTTGCTGGCGGCAGGGGTCGGCAGCCTGCGGCTGTCGGCCTGCGCCGAGGGCTTCGCGCATGTGCTGCAGGTGTTCGACGCCGTGCGTCGCGGCGAGCTGGAGTCGCCGCAGGCGCGCGAGGCGCTGCGCGAACTGCCGCTGCCTGGAGAACTGATCGACGGCTTCGCGCATGCACGCGCCGGCATGCAGGGATCGGATGTGGAGCTGCAGACGTGAACGCCCTCGAAGCCGCACTGCAACTGGCCGCACCGTGGCGCGGCGTGCTGCGCCGCCTGCCGACGCAGCCGCCGTCATGGCTGGCCGCGCTGGCGCTGGACGCGCTGCTGCTTGCGCGCATGGATCCGGCGACCTTGCAGGCCTGCCGCGGCCGCATGGTCGAACTCGAGCTGAGCGACCTCGGGCTGCGCGTGGGCTTGCGCTTCGACGGCATGCGCTTTCGCGCCGCGCGCGGCGTGCCCGAATTGCGCGTGCGAGCCCCGGCGCGCGCGCTGCTTCGGCTGCTGCGCGGACAGGACGACGCCGACCGCCTGTTCTTCGACGGCAACCTGGTGATGCAAGGCGACACCGAGTTCGGACTGCTGTTGAAGAACCAGCTCGACGCCATCGGCCCCCTGTGGTCGTGAACCTCGGGCCGGCACGTCGAGAAGCCTTGTGCTGGGTCAACACCGGGAGTATCGGGGGCAACCTATAGTGACCGCTTTGTCGGGCTCGGGATCATGGCGGCGACATCTGCGACGGCTGGGACGACTCGGCAACAGGGCGACGACGCGCTGCAGGGCGCGCTGCGCGAATTCGCGCAGCGTCTGCGCCAGCGCACGCTGCCGGCCGGTCGCGTGCTGTTCCACCAGGGCCAGCGCCTGGGCCGCGTCTACCTGCTGACCAGCGGCGCCGTGCAGGTGTCGCGCCGGGATCCGCAGGGGCACGCGCGCATCGTCGATCTCGTGCTGCCGGGCGACGTGCTGGGCTTTTGCGATTTCGCCGCCGGCGTGTACGCTGACGATGCACTGGTGCTGCGCGAGTCCCGCGTGTGCGCCATCGACCCGCGGCGCTGGCCGCCGCCGGGGCGGCGCGACCCCTCGTTGCCGCCGCTGCCGCCGCTGTCCAGCCTGGGCGCCGCGCAGGTGCAACGCGCGATGCGCCAGTCCCTGCGACTTCGCCTGCGCGCACCGGCGCGGGTCGCCGACTGCCTGCTGCAGTTGTCGCAGAGGATGGGCGGCCCCGACATCGAACTGCCGCTGAGCTGGCGTGAACTCGCCGAGTACCTCGACCTGCGCCCGGAGACGCTGAGCCGCACCTTGCGTGAACTCGAACGCCGCCAGTGCCTTCGCCGCGCCGGCGGCACGCGCCTGCAGCTCGATCTCGAGTGCCTGCGCCAGACGCGTGCAGCGCCGCGGGCGCGGCAGGTGTAGCAGCGGCCGCGCGCGGCCCGGCCTGGCCTGCGAAGGTGCTCTGGCCTGGGGGCCGGCTCAGCCGGCGCTGGTCGTCGCGTGCAGCGCGTCGCGCAGCGCGCCGTGCACGGCGGCGGCCAGGCTGCGGCGCTCGTCGCCTTGCAGCACCGGCAGGTATTGCACGATCACGCGCAGCGGCGCCGCGGCGCTGAGCTCGCGCAAGGTGTCCAGCAGCGAGTCGTCGCCGACGTAGGCGGCGGCGCGGCTGGGGGCGCCGGTGGCGGCATCGACGTAGCGCAGCAGCACCGGCTGCACCGGAACGCCGGCGCTGACCGCGGCCTGGAACAAGTTGGCGTGCAACGCCAGCACATGCGTGCCGTCCGAGGTGGTGCCTTCGGGAAACACGCTGACGACCTCGCCGTTGCGCAGGCATTGCGCCATGTCGTGCATCACCCGCATCGCGTCGCGCGGGCGTGCGCGCTCGACGAACAGGGTTCCCGCGGCCTCGATCAGTCCGCCGAGCAGCGGCCAGTCGCGCACGTCGGACTTCGAGACGAAGCGAGTCGGCTGCGCCGCGTTCAGCGCCATGATGTCCAGCCACGAGACGTGGTTGGCGGCGAGCAGGCAGGCGCCCTGGTATGGCGTTCCGCGCACTTCCAGCCGCACCCGGCTGGCGCGCAGCATGCGTCGGGACCACGCGCGCACCGCGGCGTGACGCTGCGCGGCGGTCATGCGCGCGAAGCCGCGGATGCGCCACATGCCGCGCAGCAGTTGCAGGCCCAGGCGCGCCAGCATGGCAGCCAGGCGCAGGCGCCGCATCATGCCGGCGCGGCCTCCGATTCGTGGATCACTCGCCCGTCGATCACGGTGGCGCGTACCCGCCCCTGCAGCTCGACATCTTCCAGCGGCGTGTGCTTGGCGCGGCTGCGCAGCATCTGCGCCGTGGGCTTCCAGCGCTGCCGAGGGTCGACGACGATCAGCTCGGCTGCGGCGCCCGCCTGCAGGCGGGGAAGCTCCACGCGGGCGGCGGTCGCGGCTCGCGTGGTCACGCTGGCCAGCGCCCGCGGCAGTGCGAGTTCGGCGCGGCGCGCGAATTCGAGCACCGCCGGCAGCAGCAGCTCCAGTCCGGTGGCGCCGGGCGCCGCCTCGCCGAAGGGCAGGATCTTGTCGTCGCTGTCCACCGGGGTGTGGTCCGATACCAGCGCGTCGATGGTGCCGTCGGCCAGCGCGCCTTGCAGCGCGTCGCGGTCGGCCTGCCTGCGCAGCGGCGGCTCCAGGCGCATGCGCGAGTCGAACCAGCCGATGTCCACGTCGGTGAGCAGGAGGTTGTGCATCGACACGTCGGCGGTGACCGGCAGCGACTCGGCCTTCGCGCGGCGCAGCAGTTCCACCCCCGCGGCGCTGGACAGGCGCCCGATGTGCACCGCGCAGCCGGTGGCGCGCACCAGCTCGAAAATGGTCTGCAGCGCCACCGTCTCGGCCAGCACCGGCACGCCGGGCAGTCCCAGGCGCTGCGCGTAGGGCCCGCTGCCGGCGACCCCGCCAGACAGGTGGGAATCCACGGCCGGCAGCCACACCTTGTAGCCGAAGGTGCTGGCGTACTGCATCGCCCGCAGCAGCAGCATGGTGTCGGCCACCGGGACACCGGCCTGCGACAGGCCGATGCAGCTGGACTTGACCAGCGAGGCCATCTCCGCGAGGCGCTCGCCCTTCAACCCGGTGGTCAGCGCGCCCAGCGCGTACACGCGCGAGCGCTTGATGCGCCGCGCACGCCAGCGCAGCATCTCGACCAGGCTGGGTTCGTCGAGCACCGGGTCGGTGTCCGGCGGGCACACGACACGCGTGACGCCGCCGACGCCGGCGGCCGCCAGCTCGGAGTCGAGCAGTCCGGCGGCCTCGCCGCCGGGCTCGCCCAGACGCGCGCACAGGTCGATCAGCCCGGGCATGACCAGGCAGCCGGAGGCGTCGATCACGCGTTCGGCGACGAATCCGGAGGCTTCGGCGCCGACGGCGTGGATGCGCTCGCCGGCGATCGCCAGGTCGCCGCGGGCCTGCGTGCCGCTG
>JAJYTY010000252.1 GCA_021792835.1 Pseudomonadota bacterium | reverse complement strand
GCACCGGGCGCGGTGTCGTGCTGACCGAGTCCGGCAAGCGCCTGTTCGAGCATGCGGTGGGCATCCTGCAGTTGGTGACGCAGGCGCGCGAGGACCTGGAGGCGGGGCGCGACGAGCCGACCGGGCGCATCGTCATCGGCCTGCCGCCGAGCATGGGACGGGTGCTGACCCTGCCGCTGGTGCAGGGATTCGCATCGCGCCTGCCGAAGGCCAGGCTGGCCATCGTCGAGGGGCTGTCGGCGCACATCACCGAGTGGATCGCCACCGGACGCGTGGACATCGGGCTCGTGCTGAACCCGCAAAGCCAGGAGGCCATCGAGGTGCAGCCGGTGTTCGAGGAGGAGCTTTGCCTGGTCAGCCCGGCCGATCCGGCGCAGCGCGACGGCGAGCTGGAATTCCTGCGACTGGGGGCCTTTCCGCTGGTGATTCCCGAAAGAACCCATGCCATTCGTCGGGTGATCGAGAACCAGGCCGCGCTTTCGCGCATCAAGCTGCAGATCGCGTGGGAGGTTTCGGGAGTACAGTCGATGCTCGACCTGGTCCGCAGCGGCCACGGGCACGCCATCCTGACTCGCGGTGCGGTGCTGGCCAGCGGCCAGAGCGAGGCCTTCGGCGTGCGCGCGCTGACCCGGCCGAGGCTGTACAGCCGGCTGTTCCTGGCCACCTCGGCGACCAAGCCGAGCACGCCGCTGATGCGCCATGCGTCGCAGATGCTGATGGAACTGGCGCGCAACCGCGGGGTCGGGGTCGACCATATCAATTCGTGATAGCTGCTAGCGCAGCGGGTGCCTTGGATGCCGCGCCCGCGCTTGGGATAATCCCCGATACCCGACGAGCTGCCGGATCGGCGCATGCGGCGCGCAGGGCGCCCACGCCGCCGGTCTTGATCCGGCCATCCTGAATCCGCCGCGGCGCCACGCCGGACGATCGCAGCGGCCGGCAGCGCGACGCGAAATTTCCCGAGCAAGAACCCGGAGACCTTCGCATGATCATCGACTGCCACGGCCACTACACGACTGCGCCGAAGGCGCTGGAGCAATGGCGCAAGGCGCAGATCGACAACCTGGCCACGCCCGAGCTGGGCCCCAAGGTGTCGGATCTGCGGATCAGCGACGACGAACTGCGCGAGAGCATCGAGACCAACCAGCTGCGCCTGATGCGCCAGCGCGGCAGCGACCTGACCATCTTCTCGCCGCGCGCCAGCTTCATGGCGCACCACATCGGCGACTTCAACACCAGCGCCACCTGGGCCGGCATCTGCAACGAGTTGTGCCACCGCGTGGCGCGGCTGTTCCCGGACAGTTTCGTCGGCGCGGCCATGCTGCCGCAGTCGCCGGGGGTGGATCCGCGCACCTCGATCCCCGAGCTCGAGCGCTGCGTGAAAGAGTATGGATTCGTCGGCATCAACCTGAACCCGGACCCGTCCGGCGGGCACTGGAAGGAGCCGCCGCTGACCGACCGCTGGTGGTACCCGATCTACGAGAAGATGGTCGAGTACGGCATCCCGGCGATGATCCACGTCAGCACCAGCTGCAATGCCTGCTTCCATACCACCGGCGCGCATTACCTGAATGCGGACACGACCGCGTTCATGCAGTGCCTGACCGGCGACCTGTTCAAGGACTTCCCCGATCTGAAGTTCGTCATTCCGCACGGCGGCGGCGCGGTGCCGTATCACTGGGGACGCTTCCGCGGCCTGGCGCAGGAGTTGAAGAAGCCGCTGCTGCAGGAGCACCTGCTGCGCAACATCTACTTCGACACCTGCGTGTACCACCAGCCGGGAATCGACCTGCTGACCCGCGTGATCCCGGTCGAGAACATCCTGTTCGCCTCCGAGATGATCGGCGCGGTGCGCGGAATCGATCCGCTGACGGGGCACCACTACGACGACACCAAGCGCTACATCGAGGTCGCCGCGATCGATCCCGAACAGCGATCCATGATCTACGAGCGCAACGCCCGCCGCGTGTATCCGCGGCTGGACGCCGCGCTCAAGGCCAAGGGCCAGTGACGGCCAAGGAGACCACATGAGCGCGTTGAACAACCTGGGAGTCGTGCATCGCAACATTCGCCGTGCCGACCCCGACGCCGTGCAGGCGCTGTCGCGCTTCGGCTCGGCGACCGTGCATGAGGCGATGGGCCGCGTCGGCCTGCTCAAGCCCTACATGCGTCCGATCTACACCGGCGCGCAGGCCTGTGGAACCGCGGTGACCGTGCTGCTGCATCCGGGCGACAACTGGATGATGCACGTGGCGGCCGAGCAGATCCGGCCCGGCGACATCGTGGTGGCCGCAGTCACCGCCGAATGCTGCGACGGCTATTTCGGCGACCTGCTGGCGACCTCCTTTCGCGCGCAGGGCGCGCGCGGCCTGGTCATCGACGCCGGCGTGCGCGACGTGCGCGAGCTCACGCAGATGCAGTTCCCGGTGTGGAGCCGCTGCATCAGCGCCAAGGGCACCATCAAGGCCACGCTGGGGTCGGTGAACATTCCGGTGGTGTGCGCCGGCGCACTGGTGCACCCGGGCGACGTGATCGTCGCCGACGACGACGGCGTGGTCGTGGTGCCGGCGGACGTGGCCGCGGCCACCGCCGAGGCAGCCGCCGCGCGCGAGGCCAACGAAGGCGACAAGCGCAAGAAGCTGGCCTCCGGCGTGCTGGGGCTGGACATGTACAAGATGCGCGAGCCTCTCGAGAAGGCCGGCCTGCGCTACATCGACTGAAGCGGGCGGGGGCAGGGTCATGAACGCAATCGCGCAGTCGGCGCGCTCGTGGCGCGTCGGCCTGATCGGCTACGGCGAGGTCGGTCGCATCGTCGCGCAGGACCTGCGCGAACTCGGGGTGGGGCAGGTGCTGGCCTGCGACCGCAAGCTCGGCACCGAACGGCAGCAGCCGCTGCTGGATCACGCGCGGGGCTGCGGGGTGCAGCTGGCGGCGTCGGCGCGGGAACTCGCCGCCGGCTGCGACCTGCTGATCAGCGCGGTCACCGCCAGCCAGGCGGTGGCGGTGGCGCAGGACTGTGCCGGCGGCCTGCGCGCCGGTGCCTGGTTCGTCGACGTCAATTCGGCCTCGCCGGGCGCGAAGCGCCAGGCCGCGGCGGCCGTCGACGGGGCCGGCGGGCGCTACGTCGAGGCAGCGGTGATGACCTCGGTGCCGCCGTATCGCAGCAAGGTGCCGATGTTGCTGGGCGGTACGCACGCGCGCGAGCTCGAGCCGGCACTGCACGAACTCGGCTTCCAGGGCGCGCGCTTCGGCGACGAGCGCCTGGGAATCGTGTCGGCGACCAAGATGTGCCGCAGCGTGATGATCAAGGGCCTGGAGGCGATGGTCATCGAGAGCTTCAGCGCGGCGCGCGCCTATGGCGTCGAGGATGCGGTAATGGCCTCGCTGGCCGAGACCTTCCCCGGCATCGACTGGGAGAAGCAGGGCGCGTATTTCTTCCAGCGCGTGATCGAGCATGGCCGCCGGCGCAGCGAGGAAATGCGCGAGGTGGCGCGCACGGTCGAGGAGGCCGGGCTGCACCCCTGGTCGGCCGCCGGCAGCGCCGAGCGCCAGGCCTGGGTCGCCGACCTGGCCGAGCGCGGGGTGTTCGGCGCGCGCGGCCAGCCCGGTTTCGCGCGCAGCCCCGACTGGCGCACCGAGGCCGACCGGCTTCTGGCCGCCGCACCGGATCGCGACAAAAAGGACTGAATCCATGGTGTTCGAGAAAACCCCCGGCTGGCTGGACTGGTACCAGGGACCGTCGCGCCCGCGTTTCGTGCTTCCTGCGGGAAGCGTCGACGCGCACTGCCACGTGTTCGGCCCCGGGGATCGCTTTCCCTATGCGCCCGAGCGCAAGTACACCCCGTGCGACGCCTCGCGCGAGCAGTTGTTCGCGCTGCGCGACCACCTGGGATTCGCGCGCAACGTGATCGTGCAGGCCACCTGCCACGGTGCCGACAACCGCGCGCTGATCGACGCGCTGGAGCATTCCGGGGGGCGCGCGCGCGGCGTCGCCACGGTGCGGCGCGACGTTTCCGATGCCGAGTTGCAGCGCATGCACGAGGCCGGGGTGCGCGGTGTGCGCTTCAACTTCGTGCGCCGGCTGGTCGACTTCACGCCGCGCGACGAACTGATGGAAGTCGCCGCGCGCATCGCCCCGCTGGGCTGGCACGTGGTGATCTATTTCGAAGCCGTCGACCT
>JAJYTY010000251.1 GCA_021792835.1 Pseudomonadota bacterium | reverse complement strand
CCACGGCAAGGTGCGCGCCAGCGGCACCCGCGAGCAGCTCGAGGCCAGCGACGCCGTGCGCGAGGCCTACTTCGGGCTGTAGCCAGCCGGCCGTCGAGTCGCCCGGTGCGCGCGCCGAGCGCGTTGGCGGCCCTGCTAGGCTAGTGGATTCGGCGGTGCCGGCGCGCCCGGCGCCGCGCCGACCGCCGTTGCGTCCACCGCCTTCCATGTCCGTCCCGCCGCGTTCTCCGCGATCTCCGCGACCGCCGCGGCGGTTCGCGCTGGCCGGGCGCGCGACCACGGTGCTGGCGGCGTGCATCGCGCTGGCCGCGCTGGCGGGAATAGCCGGCTATGCGCTGGGCCTGCGCTCGGCGGCGATGGACCTGCGCGCCGACGCGCAACGTCGCCTGGACAGCTATTCCACGGCGCTGAGCAGCGAACTGCAGCGCTATGGCTACCTGCCGTCGGTGATCGTGCTCAGCAGCACCATTCGCGACGTGCTGCTCGATCCGGCCGACCCCAGCGCGGTCGCCGACGCCAACGACTTCCTGGAAGCGGCCAACCGCAATGCCGGCACCGCGGCGATCTACGTGCTCGACCGCCGCGGCATCGCGCTGGCCTCGAGCAACTGGGACGATCCTGTCAGCTTCGTCGGCGCCGACCTGGCGTTCCGTCCCTATTTCCGCGAGGCGCTGCGAGGAGGACAGGGGCGTTTCTACGGCATCGGCACGGTCAGCGACGTGCCCGGCCTGTACTTCTCCCAGCCGCTGCGGGTGGGCAGGCGCATCCTCGGCGTGGTCGCCGCGAAGGTCGACCTCGACAAGGTGGGAACTCCGTGGCGCGACGGACCCGACCCGGTGCTGGTGGTCGACGACCACGGCGTCGTGTTCCTCAGCTCGGTGCCGTCCTGGCGCTTTCGTACCCTGGAACGCCTGTCGGCGCGCGTGCGCTCGCGACTTGCGCAGACCCGCCAGTACGCGGGCGCCGGCCCTTTGCACGAACTCGACCTGCAGCACGCCGGCGACGCCGCGGGTGCGCAGTTGTACCGGCTTCCGCTGGGCGCGGCGGCTCCCGCCGGGCTGTCGGCGCGCGACACCTACATGCTGACGCGGACCCACGTCGCGGGGACCGACTGGCTGATCCTGTCGCTGTCGGACATGCGCAAGGCCGAGCGCTCGGCCGCGCGCAGCGGACTGGCGGCCGTCGCGCTGGCCGGGTTGCTGCAGGCGCTCGCGCTGTTCGTGATCCAGCGCCGCCGGGCCCTGCGCGAGCGCCTCGACGCGCGCGAGGCGCTGGAGCAGGCCTACGGCGAACTGGAGACCCGCGTGCTGGTGCGCACTGCCGCGCTGACCCGCGTGAACCAGGCGCTGCAGCGTGAGATCGACGAACGGCAGCGTGCCCAGGAGGCCCTGCGCAGCACCCTGGAGGAACTGGTGCAGGCGGGCAAGATGGCGGCGCTGGGCCAGATGGCCACGGGGATCGCGCACGAACTCAACCAGCCGCTGACCGCGCTGCACACGCTGTCGGACAATGCTGCGGTGCTGATCGACAAGCAGCGTTTCGACGAGGCGCGCGCCAACCTGGCCTCGATCTCGCGCCTGGTGCAACGCATGGCCAGCATCACCGGCGAGCTCAAGTCCTTCGCGCGCAAGGCGCCGGTGCAGTGGCAGCCGGCGCGCTGCTCGGAGGCCATCGAAGGCGCCGCCAGCCTGCTGCGCCAGCGTCTGGAACGCGAGCGCATCGCGCTGCGCATGGACGTTCCCGACCCGGAACCGGCGGTGGCCTGCGACGAGGTGCGCCTGCAGCAGGTGGCGTTGAACCTGCTGGTCAATGCCGCCGACGCGCTGCGCGACTGCGCCACGCGGCGCATCGAGGTCTCGCTGGAATTCGATCCCCCGCAGCTGCGGCCGCGCATGGCGCGCCTGCGCGTGCGCGACAGCGGCCCCGGAATCCCCGAGGCGCTGCACGAGCGCCTTTTCGAACCCTTCTTCACCACCAAGCCGCAGGGCATCGGGCTGGGCCTGGGCCTGAGCATCGCGCAGCGCATCGTGCGCGAGGTCGGCGGCAGCATCCACGCGCGCAACCGGCCGGCCGGCGGTGCGGAATTCGAAGTCAGCCTGAGAGTGTTCGATGAATCCGAGCAGCGCCCCGCCTGAATCCCGAGTCGTCCTCGTCGAGGACGATCCCGAGGTACGCCACGGCATCGCGCAGGCGCTCGACCTCGCCGGCCTGCAGGTGTCGCCGGTGCCCAGTGCCGAGGAGGCGCTGCGCCTGGTCGAGCCCGGCATGCGCGCGGTGGTGGTCACCGACATCCGGCTTCCCGGAATCGACGGACTGAGCCTGCTGGCGCGGCTCAAGTCGGTCGACTCCGCGCTGCCGGTGATCGTGATCACCGGGCATGGCGATGTGCAGACCGCCGTGGAAGCGATGCGCGCCGGCGCCGCCGATTTCATCGAGAAGCCCTTCTCCTCGGAGCGCCTGGCGCAGATCGCGCGCCAGGCCCTGCTGACGCGCGGCGCCTATCTGGACGCGCTGCACCTGGACGACGCGCCGCAACGCATCGAGGCGCGGATCGTCGGGCGCTCCCGCGTCATCGGCGAACTCCGCCACAAGCTGCTGGCGCTGGCCGACGTCGACGCCAGCGTGCTGATCTTCGGCGAGACCGGAACCGGCAAGGAATCGGCCGCGCGCAGCCTGCATGCCTTCGGCGCGCGCGCGCGCCACGAGTTCGTCGCGCTGAACTGCGCCGGACTTCCGGAGTCGCTGTTCGACAGCGAGATCTTCGGCCACGAACCCGGGGCCTTCACCGGGGCGGCGTCCAGGCGCATCGGCAAGATCGAGTACGCGGCCGGCGGAACCCTGTTCCTCGACGAGATCGAGACCATGCCCATGCTGCTGCAGGCCAAGCTGCTGCGCGTGCTGCAGGAGCGAAGTTTCGAGCGCCTGGGCTCGAACCAGTCGCGGCCCATGCAATGTCGCATCGTCGCAGGCACCAAGGTGGACCTGCGCAGGCTGTCGGCGCAGGGCGCGTTCCGCGAGGACCTGTACTACCGTCTCGCCGTGGTCGAACTGCGCCTGCCTGCGCTGCGCGAGCGCCTGGAGGACGTGCCTTTGCTGTTCCAGAAGTTCGTGTTCGACTCGGCGAAGGCCGCCGGCGTGCCGCTGCGCCCGGTGCCCGGCGCCTACCTGGCGGACCTGATGGGCCGCGAATGGCCGGGCAACGTGCGCGAACTGCGCAATGCCGCAGAGCGTTTCGTGCTGGGCATGGTATCGGGCCAGGACCGCGCCGGCGGCGATCCCGGCGCTTCCTTCGAGCAGCGGGTCAGCGCCTTCGAGCGCCAGCTGATCGTGCGCGCGCTGCAGCGCGCCGGCGGGCGGGTCAGCGTGGCCGCCGCCGAGATGGGGCTGGCGCGCAAGACCCTGTACGACAAGATGCGCAAGCTCAACGTCACGCGCTCGGACGTCTCCTTCGACGAATCCGACGGCGCCGCGTGAAGGCCCGGCGATCCGTGACGGGATTATCGACGGGTCGTTTAATTGCCTGAATATATTCGGGATCCATGCGGCATCGTTTGATTTATAAAACCATTTATGGATAAGGCCGTTTTTCAATCCGGGCCATGAATCACCGTGGCTGCCGAGTGCCGTTTCGCGTCCTACCATGCAAACCATGTAAACCGGATGAACCGCTGGCCGAATCAAGGCGGCGCGAAATCCAGCGAGCCGGAAAACCGTTTGATCGGAGCCGGAGCGTGGTTTATGGACGTGGAAATCGGTGCTTGAATCCCGAAGCCCGATATCGCCCGGATCCGGGACGCCCGCGGGTGGTCCGGGTCCGGGCATGGACAGCAGACCAAGGAGTGGAAAATGGCTGAACATACCCAGCAAGGAAATCCCGGATCCTCGCAGCGCGGTTTCGCGTCGATGAGTCAGGAGCAGCAGCAGCGCATTGCCTCGAAAGGCGGGCAGGCCTCGGGGGGCAATTTCAAGAACGACCCGGAGCGCGCCGCCGAGGCGGGGCACAAGGGAGGCCAGGTTTCCGGAGGCAATTTCAAGAACGACCCCGAGCGCGCCGCCGAAGCGGGGCACAAGGGAGGCCAGGTCTCCGGGGGCAACTTCAAGAACGACCCGGAGCGTGCCGCCGAAGCGGGGCACAAGGGGGGCCAGGTTTCCGGAGGCAACTTCAAGAACAACCCGGAGCGCGCCGCCGAAGCCGGGCACAAGGGAGGCCAGGTC
>JAJYTY010000250.1 GCA_021792835.1 Pseudomonadota bacterium | reverse complement strand
AAAGACATGCAGCTGGCCGTCGCCGGCAACCCCAACTCCAGCAAGCTGCAGACCGTGCTGCCGACCATGCTGACCAACGCCGGGGTGGCAAAGGCGCAGTGGCCGCAGGACACCGCGATGTTCGACCACTGGATCGCCGGCGGCCGCCAGAAGGCCGAGTACGAAACCCAGATCAAGCCCTTCATTGCCACGCACTGCCTGATGTGCCACAGCGTCGCGATGAGCAAGCAGCTGCACAACCCGCCGCTGGTCACCTACAACGATGTCGAGGCGGTCACGAAGACCGACACCGGCATGAGCTACACCACCATGTTCATGACCGGCATGGTGCACCTGACCATGCTCGGGGTGATCTTCTGGATGGCCGCCTACCTGTTCGTGCGGACCCGCGTGAACAACCAGATCAAGGCCATCGCGGTCATCACGCCGTTCCTGGCGATGCTGCTGGACTTCTCCGGCTGGTTCCTGACCAAGGTGAACCCCAACTTCGCGTGGTTCGTGCTGATCGGCGGCGGCCTGTCGTGTCCGATCGCCGCGCTCGAGATGATCGTGTCCTTCTTCGATATGTGGGTCGGCATTCCCGGCTTCCTGCAGCAGAAGCTGATCGCCGAAGCCAAGAGCTGATCGGCTGATCGGCTGATCGCCGACCGCAGCGCCGGGCGGCGCCCGCTGCGCTGCCGCGACGGCCGCCGCGACCCGACGAGGGGCGGCGGCTTTTTCACGTCCGCGCCGCGCGCGGGCGCGGCGGCCTCCCCCGCGCACACGGGGGTAGGCCGCCGCGGGGCGCCGGCGTCGCGCCCCCTAGAATCCTGCGGCATGAACCACGCCGCCAGTTCTTCCGAAGATCCCGGGTCGTCCAGCGCGCTGCAGGTCGTGGTGCTGGCCGCCGGCAAGGGAACGCGCATGCGCTCGCGCCTGCCCAAGGTGCTGCAGCCGCTGGCCGGCAGGCCGCTGCTGGCGCATGTGCTGGACACCGCGCACGCACTGCACGACGCGCGCTGCGTGGTCGTGGTGGGGCACGGCGCGCAGCAGGTGCGCGAGGCCTTCGCCGGGGTCGATCGCGTCGAGCTGTGCGAGCAGCAACCGCAGCTGGGCACCGGCCACGCCGTGCTGCAGGCCAGTCCGCTGCTGGCCGACGACGGCGTCGTGCTGGTGCTGTACGGCGACGTGCCGCTGGTGCGCGCGCAGACCCTGCAGCCGCTGGTGGACATCGCGCGCGGCGGCGCGCTGGCGGTGCTCACCGTGCAGCTCGAGCAGCCCGACGGCTACGGGCGCATCGTGCGCGACGCGCAGGGGCGGGTGCAGCGCATCGTCGAGCACCGCGACGCATCGCCTGCCGAGCGCGCGCTGCGCGAGGTCAACAGCGGAATCCTGGCCGCGCCGGCGGCCACCCTCAAGCGCTGGGTGGGGCTGCTGCGCGACGACAACGCGCAACGCGAGTACTACCTGACCGACGTCGTGCAGCTGGCGCAGGCCGAAGGTGTCGCCGTGCACGGCGTGGTCGCCGACGACGCCGACGAGCTGCTCGGGGTCAACGACCGGCTGCAGCTCGCCCACCTGGAGCGCGTGGTGCAGCGCCGGCGCGCCGCGCAGCTGATGCGCGACGGCGTGACCCTGCTCGACCCGCAGCGCATCGACGTGCGCGGCGAGCTGCGCTGCGGCCAGGACGTGCGCATCGACGTGGGCTGCGTGTTCGAGGGCCGCGTCGAGCTGGCCGACGGCGTGCAGGTCGGCGCGCACTGCGTGCTGCGCGACTGCCGCATCGGCGCCGACAGCCGCATCGAGCCCTTCAGCCACATCGACGGCGCCGTCTGCGGGCAGGGCGCGCGCATCGGCCCCTACGCGCGCCTGCGCCCCGGCACCGAGCTGGGGCGCGACGTGCACGTGGGCAATTTCACCGAAGTGAAGAACAGCCGCATCGGCGACGCCAGCAAGGCCAACCACCTGAGCTACGTCGGCGACGCCACGGTGGGTGCGCGCGTCAACATCGGCGCCGGCACCATCACCTGCAACTACGACGGCGCTGCCAAGCACCGCACCGTGATCGAGGACGATGTGTTCATCGGCTCCGACACCCAGCTGGTGGCCCCGGTGCGGGTCGGCCAGGGCGCCACGCTGGGGGCGGGCACCACGCTGACGCGCGACGCGCCGGCCGGGCAGCTCACGCTGTCGCGCGCGCGCCAGCTCAGCCTCGAGAACTGGGAACGCCCGCAAAAGAAACCCTCGACGAAAGACTGAACCATGTGCGGAATCGTCGGCGCCGCAGCGCGCCACAACATCGTCCCGGTGCTGCTGGAAGGACTGCAGCGCCTGGAGTACCGCGGCTACGACTCCTGCGGCCTGGCGGTGCAGCAGCGCGGCGAACTCAAGCGCCTGCGCACCACGCAGCGAGTGTCCGACCTGCGCGCACAGGCAGAAGGCCTGGAGGCCTTCACCGGCATCTGCCACACCCGCTGGGCCACGCACGGCGCGCCGGCCACGCACAACGCGCACCCGATGCTGTCGCGCGGGCAGCTGGCGCTGGTGCACAACGGCATCATCGAGAACCACGACGAACTGCGCGCCGAACTCCAGGCCGCCGGCTACGACTTCGACAGCCAGACGGACACCGAGGTGGTCGCGCACCTGGTGCACAGCCTGTACCGCGGCGACCTGTTCGACGCTGTGCAGAACGCCGTGGCGCGACTGCGCGGCGCCTACGCCATCGCCGTGCTGCACGTGGACGAGCCGGACGTGGTGGTGGGCGCGCGCGCCGGCAGCCCGCTGGTGCTGGCGCAGGGCGACGACGGCTGCTTCGTCGCCTCCGACGCGCTGGCGCTGGCCGGCAGCGCGCAGCGCGTGGCCTACCTGGAAGAGGGCGACGTGGTGCGCATCGACCCGCTGGCGAGCCGCGTGGTCGACGCGCAGCGCCGCAGCGTCGAGCGCGCGTGGCACGAGCTGCAGGGCTACGCCGGCGCCACGGAGCTGGGCCCCTACCGGCACTTCATGCAGAAGGAGATCTTCGAACAGCCGCGCGCGGTGGGCGACACGCTGGACGGCATCGAGACCGTCGGCGCCAGCCTGTTCGGCGACGAAGCCGGGGTGCTGGGGCGTGTGCGCCGCGTGCTGATCCTGGCCTGCGGCACCAGCCACTACGCCGGCAGCGTGGCGCGCCACTGGATCGAGGCGCTGGCGCGCATCCCGGTGGATGTCGAGGTGGCCAGCGAGTACCGCACCCGCGACAGCGTCCCCGACCCCGACACCCTGGTGGTCGCGGTGTCGCAAAGCGGCGAGACCGCCGACACCCTGGCGGCGCTGCGCCACGCGCGCAGCCTGGGCATGCCGCACCAGCTGGCGATCTGCAACGTGCCGGGCAGCGCGATGATGCGCGAATGCCCGATGCGCTTCGCCACCCGCGCCGGCGTGGAGATCGGAGTCGCGTCGACCAAGGCTTTCACGACCCAGCTGGTGGCGCTGTTCCTGCTGGCGCTGACCCTGGCCAGGCTGCGCGGGCGCCTCGACGACGCGCAGGAGCAGCAGCATCTGCAGCACCTGCGCCACCTGCCGTCGGCGCTGCAGGCGGCGCTGGCCACCGAGCCGCAGGTGATGGCGTGGGCGGAGACCTTCGCCCGCCACGACAACGCGCTGTTCCTCGGCCGCGGCATGCACTACCCGATCGCGCAGGAAGGCGCGCTCAAGCTGAAGGAGATCTCCTACATCCACGCCGAGGCCTACCCCGCGGGCGAGCTCAAGCACGGCCCGCTGGCGCTGGTCACCGACGCGATGCCGGTGGTCGTGGTGGCGCCCAACGACGCGCTGCTGGACAAGCTCAAGAGCAACCTGCAGGAAGTGCGCGCCCGCGGCGGGCGCCTGTACGTGCTGACCGACGCCGGCACGCGCATCGACAACACCGAAGGCGTGCACGCCATCCGCCTGCCCGAGCACTACGGCCTGCTGTCCCCGGTGGTGCACGTGGTGCCGCTGCAGCTGCTGGCCTACCACACCGCGGTGGCCCGCGGAACCGACGTCGACAAGCCGCGGAACCTGGCGAAGAGCGTGACGGTGGAGTAGGGCGGGGTCCCGGTTTGCTCCGATTGTTCCTGCCAATTAAAGTCGTGGACAGCGCATTAAAGTCGAAGACACTGATGTTGACGGGCGGCGGCTTGGGACGGAGCGCATTTGATGTCGAAGACGCCGCTCATGCCATGCCTTGGCGAAAAGACAAGTTCGGGAACTTTCGTCAGGCCGTCGATCGCGCTTGAGGGTGAAGCGTAGAT
>JAJYTY010000249.1 GCA_021792835.1 Pseudomonadota bacterium | reverse complement strand
GGCCGGGCGGCGCTCAGCTGGCCGCCAGCAGGTGCTCGACCTCGGCGAAACTCTGGGGCTTGTCGCTGGCCTCGATGCGCACGCCGAGCAGGCGTCCGATCTGGGTCGCCGAGAAAATGCCGCATACCCGTGCCGGGTGGCCGTGCTGCACCACCAGCGCGTGCTGGCGCCCGCTCTCGCGCAGGGTCTGCACGACATCGCCGATGCTGGCGTGCTGCACGTCGGCCCAGTCCAGCACCTGGATGCGTTCGCGCGGCACCATGATGCGGCTCACCGGCAGCTGGTCGCGCGCCACGCCGTCCTCGACGGCGACGCGGATCGGTGTCTCGCCGAGCAGGTCGCGCGCGGTGACGACCCCGAGGAGCTCGGTGGCCGAATCGGTGACCAGCAGCATGCGCACGTGCGCGTGCACCATGCGCTGCTGCGCGGTCTCCAGCGTCGCATCCGGGTGGATGGCCACCGCGGCGACGCGCCGCAGGTCGGTCATCGCCAGATCCGCCGGCTGATCGAGCGTGAGGCGCTCGGGATTGGCGTATTCCGGGTCGCCGACGCGGGCGTGGGGCGGCAGCAGGTTCAGGCGCAGTGTGCGGTACGACGTCATGCGGGGCTCCCTCCTTGGATGTGTCACGCGGCGTGCCGACTCGTGGCCGGATGTCGCGTGCAGATCACTGTAGGGCCGCGCCGGCCGCCCCGTTGTAACCTTACCTGGCAAATGGGAAACGACTGTTGCAACTGCGGCCGCGGCTCAGCGCGCGGCGCTGCGTCGCCGGGTGCTCTCCAGGCGCAGCTGCTCGAGTTCGCGCTGCTCCATCGTGTCCCGCACGAAGCGCATGTGGCGCTGCGCGGCCTGTGCCGCCGCGTTGGCGCGGCGCGCCTGCAGGTTCAGCCAGATGTCGCGATGCTGCTTGCGCAGCTGCTCCCAGTCGTCGGGGCGCGCATGCAGGAATTGCAGGTTCTGCTGCACGAGGTCGTGGATCAGGCGATGCAGGCTTGCGCTCAGGTGCGCCAGCAGCGCGTTGTGGGAGGCCTCGGCGATTGACTGGTGGTAATCCACGTCGGCCACTGCGCAGGCCTGCAGATCCTCTGCGGAGTAAGCCTGCTGCAGACGCTCGTAAGCCTCGCCGACGCGCTGCAGGTCCAGTTCGTTGGCGCGCTGCGAGGCCAGTTCGGCCGCCTGCCCCTCCAGCATGTGACGCAACTCCAGCAGGTCGCGCTGCAGCCCGGGGTGGTGGCTCAGCATGTCCTTCCAGGGGTCGACGAAAGCCGCCTGCAGGCGATCGGTGACATAGGTCCCGCCGCCCTGCCGGCTGCGCACCAGGCCGCGCGCCGCGAGCTTGCGCAGGCCCTCGCGCAGCGACGGGCGCGACACGCCGAGTTGCGCCGCCAGCTCGCGCTCGGGCGCAAGCCTCTGTCCCGGGCGCAGCGAACCCTCGAGCATGCGGCGCTCGATCTCGCTGGCCACCGAATCGGACAGGCGCTGGATTTGCATGGATCGCGGCCTTCGACAGGAAAGGCTCACAATTGGTAAGACCACCAGGGTTTTGCTTCCAGAGAAGCTGGTCCGGAAGTCCATTTTAATTCTATCATAAATTGGTAAGACCAAATAACCTCTGCTACATTGGGTGCCGGCGAGGCATGGCGCCTCGCCGCCCTTTCCCCCGCGGTGCGGCCGTGCCCCGCCCGGCCGCCGGAGTCTGCCCATGAGCGTGATCACCTGCGTCGAAGACCTGCGCCTGCTGGCGCGCAAGCGTGTGCCCCGGATGTTCTACGACTATGCCGATTCCGGCTCGTGGACCGAAACCACCTATCGCGCGAACGAGCAGGACTTCCAGCGCATCCAGTTGCGCCAGCGCGTGGCCGTGAACGTGGAGACTCGCAGCCTGCGCACGCGCATGCTCGGCGAGGAGGTCGCGATGCCGGTGGCGCTGGCGCCGACCGGGCTGACCGGAATGCAGCATGCCGACGGTGAGATCCTGGCCGCACGCGCAGCGCAGGACTTCGGAGTTCCGTTCACGCTGTCGACCATGAGCATCTGCTCCATCGAGGACATCGCCGCCCACACCAGCGCGCCTTTCTGGTTCCAGCTGTACGTGATGCGCGACCGCGATTTCATCGAGCGCCTGATCGACCGCGCGAAGGCCGCGAACTGCTCGGCGCTGATGCTCACCCTGGACCTGCAGATCCTCGGCCAGCGCCACAAGGACCTGAAGAACGGGCTGACGGCGCCGCCGCGCCCGACCCTGCGCAATCTGCTCGACCTGGCCACCAAGCCGCGCTGGGTGATGGGCATCGCGCGCACGCGCCGACGCAGCTTCGGCAACATCGTCGGGCACGCCCGTGGCGTCGACGACCTGAGTTCGCTGTCGTCGTGGACCAGCCAGCAGTTCGATCCCCGGCTGAACTGGAGCGACGTCGAATGGATCAAGCGACGCTGGGGCGGCAAGCTGATCGTCAAGGGCGTGATGGACGCCGAGGACGCGCGGCTGGCCGCCGACTGCGGCGCCGACGCGCTGGTGGTGTCCAACCACGGCGGGCGCCAGCTCGATGGCGCGCCCAGCTCGATCGCTGCGCTGCCGCCGATCGTCGACGCCGTGGGTTCGCGCATGGAAGTCTGGATGGACGGCGGCGTCCGCAGCGGCCAGGACGTGTTCAAGGCGCTCGCGCTGGGTGCTCGCGGCACGCTGATCGGACGCGCCTTCCTGTACGGCCTGGGCGCGATGGGCGAAGCCGGGGTGACGCGCTGCCTGCAGCTGATCCACAACGAACTCGACCTCACGATGGCCTTTTGCGGGCTGGACCAGGTTTCGCGCATCGGCCGCGGGGCCCTGGTCGAATCCCGGCTCTGAACGTGCGCGCGACGGGCCGCGGGCGCACGCGACGCGCCCGCACCCGGCATGGCCGCGGCACACGCCGCGACCCGATCATGCCGCGGCGCGTTTGCCGCCGACGCCAGCGCCTGCATACACTTGCGGGAAGTCGCCATCCCGCCCCCGTCCCGCGCCTGCCGCCATGTCCAGCTCCCCGCCGCCCACCGCGATCCAGGACCTCTACCCGGAGCACCTGGCCCATTGCTACGGCTGCGGCCGTCTGAACGAGCACGGCCACCATATCCGCACCTTCGAGGAGGACGGGCAGACGGTCTCGGAGTTCACGCCGGACGCCAGCCACATCGCGGTGCCGGGCTTCGTGTACGGCGGCGTGATCGCATCGTTGATCGACTGTCATTCCACGGCCACCGCGGCGGCGGCGATGGCCGCCGCCAGCGGACAGCCGCTGGCGCGCGACGCCAGCCGGCCTCCGCCGCGCTTCGTCACCGGTTCGCTGCACGTGGACTACCTTCGCCCGACCCCGCTGGGCGAGACCCTGGTGGTGCGCGGCAAGGCCCGCGAGATCAGGGGGCGCAAGGTGGTGGTCGAGTCGACGGTCTACGCCGGCGGCGTGGCCACCGCGCGCGGCGAGGTGGTTGCGGTGCTGATGCCCGACAACTTCGGCCAGACCTGAAGTGTCCCTGGCCCGGCTCATGAGCGCCCCCTCGCTCGCCCCCGTACGCCCAGGGCCCCAGCCGTTCGACCGCTACGGGCTGCTGCGCCGCCCCGACGACGAACACGCCTTCGTGCTCGCCAACTGGGACGAACTGGCGCCGCGCGCCTGCGCCGTGGGACTGTGGGGCGGACTGCTGTTCGCCGCGGGCTCGCTGGCCGACCTGCTGCTGATGCGCCAGCCGACCCCGTGGGGGCCGTTGCTTTTGACCCGCCTGCTGGTGCTCGCGCTGGGCTTGCGCCTGGCCTGGGTGACGCGCCCGGGTGCCACGCCCGACGTGCGACGCCTGCGCCTGTGGATGGCGCTGTTCCAGATCGCCGCGCTGCTCGGGCTGCGGGTGGTGGTGCAGTTGCACGGGCAGGTCTCGCCGTTCCAGGGCATCGCCGCGGTGCTCGCATGCGTGGCGCTCTACGCCTATGCACCGATGCTGCGCGCACTGCAGTTCTGGTTCATGCCGCTGTGGCTGGCGCTGGCCGTGCTGCAGCAACTGGCGCTGCTGCACGCGGCGCCGGCCGAGGCGCTGCTGTTCCTGGTCTTGCTGGGCTTCGTCAACATCGTCGGCTGGAGCCTCGGCACGCACGGCAACCGCGTGCAGCGCAACGCCTGGCTGGACCGTCGCCGCCTGCAGGCGGAGTTTTCCGACCGCGTCACCGCCGAGCAGAACCTGCGCCACCTGTTCGAGGCCAGCCCGGTGCCGCTGGTGCTGGCCGGCTGGCCGCACGGCCAGTTGCTGCACGTGAACCAGGCGGCG
>JAJYTY010000248.1 GCA_021792835.1 Pseudomonadota bacterium | reverse complement strand
TTCCGATCTGCGCGCACAGGCGCGGGCGGCCGGGCGACTGTACGGGATCGGTTATGCCGCGGTGGTCGAGCCCTCGATTTCCAACATGGGCTACATCACCACGGTGCTCACGGCGGAGCAGCGCGCAAAGGCCGGGCCGAAGAACGGGGGCATTTCCAGTGCCACGGTGGCCATCGACCTGCTCGGAGGCGTCAGCGTGCTGGTGGATTCGGCGCCCGCCGGGCAGGGCCACCTGACCGTGTGCGCGCAGGTCGTCGCCGACGTGTTCGGACTGCACCCGCAGGACGTGGTGGTCAATGCCGAGCTGGATACGCTCAAGGACGCCTGGTCGGTCGCCGCCGGCAACTACTCCAGCCGCTTCGCCGGTGCCGCTGCGGGAACCGCGCATCTGGCCGCATGTCGCCTTCGCGATCGGCTCGCGACCATCGCCGCAGCGCACTTGGGTTGCGAGGCTTCGCGGCTGGAGTTCCGCGCCGGCAAGGTGCAGTCGCGCGATGATCCGGGGCGCTCGGTGTCCTTCACGCGCCTGGCCGGAAGCGCCCATTGGTCGCCGGCGCAGTTGCCGCACGGCGTCGAACTGGGGCTACGTGAGACGGTATTCTGGACTCCGGAGTGCCTGGAGGCACCCGATGAGCAGGACCGGGTGAATACCTCGGCCGCCTATGGCTTCGTGTTCGATATCTGCGCCGTCGAGGTCGATCGCGATACCGGACGTGTGACGATCGACCGCTACGTCACGACGCACGACGCCGGCGTACTGCTCAACCCAGCACTGGCCGATGGGCAGATTCGCGGCGGTTTCGCGCAGGGTGTCGGCGCGGCGCTGATGGAGCAGTTCGTCTATGGAGCTGACGGCAGCTTCCAGTCCGGCACCTTTGCCGATTACCTGGTGCCGACGACTTGTGAGATTCCCGAGCCGCGGATCCTGCATCTGCAGACTCCGTCACCTTTCACCCCCTTGGGTGCGAAGGGCCTGGCGGAGGGCAACAACATGAGCACGCCGGTGTGCATTGCCAACGCGGTGGCGGATGCGTTGGGGGTGAGCGATATCGAGTTGCCGCTGACGCCCTCACGCGTGATGGATCTCCTCGGAATCGACGACCCGGAGCCGTCCGCGCATGTCGCAGCCGCACAGGCCAAACCGGCTGCTATAGCGCAGCCCGCCGCGGGCGGGCGGAATCGGGCGTTGCGTGCGGCAGGGGCGGTGCTGCTGGCCGCACCCCCGCCAGCCATTTTCGGGTTGCTGCTCGACCCCGATGCGCTCGCCCGGGTGATTCCCGGATGTCACGCGCTGGAGGCGCTGGGGCCGAGCCGATACCGGGCCGAGGTCACCTTGGGCGTGGGACTGGTGAAGGCCCGCTACGCCGCCGAGATCGAGTTGTCCGATCTGGATCCTCCCCATGGGTTGCGCCTGTCCGGAAGTGGATCTTCCACCCTGGGGTCGGTACGGGGCGACGGGACTGTGCGCCTGGCCGAGCAGGACGGGGGCACCCGGCTGGATTACGACTACGGCGTCGAGGTTTCTGGCAAGGTGGCGGCGGTCGGAAGCCGCATGCTCGAGAGTGCAGCGCGCATGGTGTTGCAGCAACTGTTCGAGCAACTCGGGCGCCAGGCCGCGGGCGGAGGTACGCCTGCCCGCGCCAGCTGGTGGCGGCGCCTGCTTCGGTGGCTGGAGTCCCGTACATGAAACCCTGTCGTTTCGATTACCTGCGAGCCGAGACCGCATCCGAGGCTGTCGAATGCCTGGCGCAGTTCGGCGAGGACGCGCGCGTACTGGCGGGAGGGCAGTCCCTGATGCCGATCCTGAACATGCGACTCGCGCAGCCCGGGCTATTGCTGGACATCTCCCGCACGCGTGACCTGGACTACGTGCGCGTGCACGATGCCAGGCTGCGCATCGGTGCCGCGGCCACGCAAGCCAGCGTGGAGTGGCGCGCCGGCCTGGCCTCCGAGGTGCCTCTGCTGCACGCGGCCTTTCCGAGCATTTCGCATTTCCAGATCCGCAATCGCGGGACAGTCTGCGGCTCGGTCGCGCATGCCGACCCCAGCGCCGAGCTGCCGCTGGTCTTGCTGGCTCTGGGGGGCGAGGTCGTGCTTCGTTCGGCGCGCTCGCGGCGTGTGGTCACCGCGCAGGATTTCTTCCGTGGCATGTTGCAGACGGCACGGGCCGCGGACGAGCTGGTGGAGGAGGTGCGGTATCCACTGGCGCGAGACGGCGAAGGGTTCGGTTTCCTCGAGTTTGCCAATCGTCACGGGGATTTCGCGATCGTCGCGGTCGCCGTGGTGGCCAGGGCGGGCGGAATCGACGTGGCGGTGGGCGGCGTCGCCGATCGCCCACGGCTCAAGCATCTGCCGCGGGCGGGTGCTGCTGAACTGGACCAGGCGCTGAACGACTTCGCCTGGGAACTGCAGGCGCAGGACGACGCGCAGGCCAGCGCGAAGTTCCGGCGCCATCTGGTACGCCGCCTCGGGCGCCGTGCCATCGAGGAGGCTCTCGCATGAAACGGATCGATGCTGACGAGCGCAAGCACATCACGTTGACCCTCAATGGGGTCGAGCGCGACGGCTGGTGCGAACCGCGAACCAATCTGGCGGACTTTCTTCGCCATGAACTCGGCGCCACCGGTACACACGTGGGGTGTGAGCACGGGGTGTGCGGCGCCTGCACGGTGCGCATCGACGGTGTGGCCGTGCGAGCGTGCCTGACCTTGGCACTGCAGGTCGAGGGACGTCGGGTCGACACCGTGGAGGGGCTGGGCGCAGAGGGTCTGAACGATCTGCAGCTCGCCTTCAGGCGCAACCATGCATTGCAGTGCGGGTTCTGCACGGCGGGCATCCTGATGTCGTGCTCGGACTTTCTGCAACGTGTGCCGGAACCCGACGAGAGGCAGGTGCGGGAGATGCTTTCGGGGCACCTATGTCGTTGCACCGGATACACCCCGATCGTGAAGGCGGTGTTGGAGGTCGCAGCAGAGCGTCGCTCCACGGCGTCTGAATCTTGAAGGCAAGCACACCATGCTGGATCTAGGACGTACCTTTTTGCAGGCGGTCGAGCGAAGCTCCCGGGCCCCAGCATTGCTGGACGCCGACGTGCGGCTGGACTATGGACAATGGGCCGCGCAAATCGGTCGCCTGGTGGTCGGTTTGCGCAGCATGGGCCTGGGTCGTGGTGACCATCTGCTCGTGGTGCTTCAGAACCGTTGGCAGATGGCGACCCTCCACTGGGCCTGTCAATTCCTCGGCGTAGTCGTCACGCCGTTGAACTGGAGAGCCAAACCCGAAGAGATCGATTACTGCGCGCTCGACGCGCAGGCGCGAGCGATCGTGTTCGAGCCGGCGAGTGCGCAGGCGGTGGCCTGCAGCGAGGCGGCCCAGCGCCTGCCGCGCATCGGCCTGAGCGGTGCTGAAGGAGCCAGCGCACGCTTCGAGGACTTGCTGGAGATGGGCCCTGCCGAACTGGTCCCGCAGGCCTCGGCGGACGACTTTTCCCTGATGCTCTACACCTCGGGCACGACAGGCCGGCCCAAGGGCGTGCCGAGACGGCATCGACAGGAGCGGGCTGCTGCGCTGGCGCACGTGGCCCAGAATCTCTACCGAAGGGGCGAACGCACGCTCGGCGTGATGCCTCTGTACCACACGATGGGCGTGCGGTCCCTGCTGGCGATGGCCCTGATCGACGGCCTGTTCGTCTGCATGCCGCGTTTTCACTCCGAAGATGCGCTGGACTGCATCGAACGGGAGCGCATCAGCTGTCTTTACCTGGTTCCCACCCTGTACCACGACATGCTTGGCTGCCAGGAACGGCGGCCGCGTGACCTTGCAAGCGTGCGCAAGGTCGGTTTCGCCGGTGCACCGATGCCGGATGCACTGCTGCAGCGCGTGCAGGCGGCGTTCAAGCCGGAGCTGTTCGTGAACCACTATGGATCCTCGGAGGTCTATACGTTCACCGTGGATCAAGACGCCGTGCGCAAGGCAGGCAGCGCTGGGCGCTCCGGGATCAACACGCGCATCCGCGTGGTCCGGCTCGACGCCGCGTCGCCGCATCAGCTCGCGGCAGTGCGTGAGGAAGGGCAGATCATCGCCGATCTGGCAGGCGACGAGGCCTTCGAAGGCTACTGGAATCGGCCCGAGGCAAACGCCAAGGCCCTTCGCGAAGGCTGGTACTTCACAGGCGACACCGGTTACTTCGATGAAGACGGGGATCTGTTCGTGACCGGACGTGTCGATGACATGATCATCAGCGGAGGAGAAAACATCTCTCCGGTGGATATCGAGTCGGTGCTTTCGCTGCATCC
>JAJYTY010000247.1 GCA_021792835.1 Pseudomonadota bacterium | reverse complement strand
CGATCTCGGTGTGCGCTTCAACTTCGTGCGCCGGCTGGTCGACTTCACGCCGCGCGACGAACTGATGGAAGTCGCCGCGCGCATCGCCCCGCTGGGCTGGCACGTGGTGATCTATTTCGAAGCCGTCGACCTGCCCGAGCTGTGGGACTTCTTCACCGCGCTGCCGACCACGGTGGTGGTGGACCACATGGGGCGCCCGGACGTGACCAGGCCGGTGGACGGGCCGGAGTTCGAGCTCTTCATGCGATTCCTGCGCGAGAATCCGAACATCTGGTCCAAGGTCAGTTGTCCGGAGCGCCTGTCGGTGTCGGGCCCGCCGGCGCTGCACGGCGAGCAGGCCGCATACCGCGACGTCGTGCCCTTCGCGCGGCGCATCGTCGAGACCTTCCCCGACCGCGTGCTGTGGGGCACCGACTGGCCGCACCCGAACCTGAAGAACCACATGCCGGACGACGGGCTGCTGGTGGACTTCATCCCGCACATCGCGACCACCGCCGAACTGCAGCGCAGGCTGCTGGTGGACAATCCGATGCGCCTGTACTGGCCCGAGCAACACACGCAGGGAGCACGCGATGGCACTTGACAAGCCGTACAAGGACGTCCCCGGGACGACCATCTTCGATGCCGACATGTCGCGCAGGGGCTACCACCTGAACCAGTTCTGCATGTCGCTGATGAAGCCGGCCAACCGCGAGCGCTTCAAGGCCGACGAGCGTGCCTACCTCGACGAGTGGCCGATGAGCGAGGAACAGAAGCAGGCGGTGCTGGCGCGCGACCTGAACCGCTGCATCCAGCTCGGCGGCAACATCTATTTCCTGGCCAAGATCGGCGCCACCGACGGCAAGTCCTTCCAGCAGATGGCCGGCAGCATGACCGGCATGAGCGAGCAGGAGTACCGCGACATGATGGTGCACGGCGGACGTTCGATCGAAGGCAACCGCTACGTCGGCGAGAAGTCGCCGGCACGCCAGGGGGAGAAGGTCTGATGGCCCGCATCACAGCAAGCGTGTACACCTCGCACGTGCCGGCGATCGGCGCCGCGATGGACCTGGGCAAGACCGCCGAGCCCTACTGGCAGCCGCTGTTCGCGGGCTACGAGTACTCCCGGCAGTGGATGCGGGACAACCGTCCGGACGTGGTCTTCCTGGTCTACAACGACCACGCCAGTGCATTCAGCCTGGAGATGATCCCGACCTTCGCGATCGGCACCGGGGCGCGCTTCGAACCCGCCGACGAAGGCTGGGGTCCGCGCCCGGTACCGCCGGTGATCGGCCACCCCGAACTGGCCTCGCACATCGCGCAATCGGTGATCCAGGACGACTTCGACCTGACCATCGTCAACCGCATGGACGTCGACCACGGCCTGACCGTGCCGTTGTCGCTGATGTGCGGGCAGCCGCAGGCGTGGCCCTGCCCGGTGATTCCCTTCGCCGTCAACGTCGTGCAGTATCCGGTTCCGTCGGGCCGCCGCTGCCTGGCGCTGGGGCAGGCGATCCGGCGCGCGCTGGAGAGCTTCGATGCCGACCTGAAGGTGCAGATCTGGGGCACCGGCGGCATGAGCCACCAGCTGCAGGGGCCGCGCGCCGGGCTGATCAACCGCGAGTGGGACAACCGCTTCCTGGACCGCCTGATCGACGACCCGGTGGGCCTGGCGCAGCTGCCGCATATCGAGTATGTGCGCGAGGCCGGCTCCGAGGGCATCGAGCTGGTGATGTGGCTGATCGCGCGCGGGGCCATGGCAGACCTGGCCGGCGGGCCGGCGCCGCGCGTCGCGCACCGTTTCTACCATGTCCCGGCGTCGAACACGGCGGTGGGGCACCTGATCCTGGAGAACCCCTCATGAGCAAGGCCATCAAGGTCGCGCTGGCCGGCGCCGGCGCCTTCGGCATCAAGCATCTGGACGCGATGCGTGCCATCGACGGCGTGGAAGTGGTGTCGCTGGTCGGGCGCGAACTGGACAAGACGCGCACCGTGGCGGAGAAGTACGGCGTGCGCCACGTCACCACCGACCTGGCGGACTCGCTGGCGCTGCCCGAGGTGGACGCGGTGATCCTGTGCACCCCCACGCAGATGCATGCGTCGCAGGCGCTGCAGTGCCTGCGCGCGGGCAAGCACGTGGAGGTGGAGATCCCCCTGGCCGACAGCCTGGACGAGGCGCAGCAGGTGGCGGACGAGCAAAAGCGCAGCGGGCTGGTGGCGATGGTCGGCCACACCCGGCGCTTCAACCCCAGCCACCAGTGGGTGCACCGGCGCATCGCGGCCGGCGAGCTGCGGGTGCAGCAGATGGACGTGCAGACCTATTTCTTCCGGCGCACCAACATGAACGCGCTGGGCCAGCCGCGCAGCTGGACCGACCACCTGCTGTGGCACCACGCCGCGCACACGGTGGACCTGTTCGCGTGGCAAAGCGGCGGCGAGATCGTGCAGGCGCACGCCGTGCAAGGGCCGATCCATCCGACCCTGGGGATCGCCATGGACATGAGCATCCAGCTCAAGAGCAGCACCGGCGCGATCTGCACGCTGTCGCTGTCGTTCAACAACGACGGCCCGCTGGGCACCTTCTTCCGCTACATCTGCGACAACGGGACCTACATCGCGCGCTACGACGACCTGGTCGACGGCAAGGACCAGGCGATCGACGTCAGCAAGGTCGACGTGTCGATGAACGGGATCGAGTTGCAGGACCGCGAGTTCTTCGCCGCCATCCGCGAGGGCCGCGAACCGGAGTCGAGCGTGGCTTCGGTGCTGCCGTGCTACCGCGTGCTCGACCGCCTGGAACGCCAGCTGGCGAGCCAGGGCTGAGGAGCGCGCGCATGCAGGCCACCACCGCGCCGGCCGACGCCGTGCCGCGCCGCCGCCTCGGCCCGGGCCGGGTGCGACCGATCGGGCTGGGGTGCATGAACCTCAGCCATGCCTATGGCGTGCCGCCGTCGCCCGAGCAGGCCGCGCGCGTGCTGCAGCAGGCGCTGGATCTGGGGCTCGAGCTGTTCGACACCGCGGCGCTGTACGGCTTCGGCGCCAACGAGGAACTGCTGGGCCGCGTGCTCGCGCCGCATCGCGCGCGCGTGTTCCTGGCCAGCAAGGGCGGCATGGCGGGGGTGGACGGCAAGCGCGTGATCGACGGCAGCCCGCAGGCCTTGCGGCGCAACTGCGAGGACAGCCTGCGGCGCCTGCGTACCGACGTCATCGACCTGTATTACCTGCACCGCTGGGACAAGCGGGTGCCGCTCGAGGACAGCATCGGGCTGCTCGCCGACCTGGTGCGCGAGGGCAAGGTGCGCTCGATCGGGTTGTCGGAGGTGTCGGCGGCGACCTTGCGGCGCGCGCATGCGGTGCATCCGATCGCCGCGGTGCAGAACGAGTACTCGTTATGGACCCGCAACCCGGAGATCGCGATGCTCGAGGCCTGTCGCGAACTCGGCGTCGCGCTGGTGGCGTTCAGCCCGCTGGCGCGCGGCTTCCTGACCACACGGCTGCGCGAGGTCGACTCGCTGGCGCCGAAGGACATCCGGCGCGCGATGCCGCGCTTTGAGCCGCAGACCTACGCCAGCAACCTGCAGCTGCTGCCGCCGTTCGAGGCGCTGGCGGCCGAGCTCGGCCGCACGCCGGCGCAGCTGGCGCTGGCCTGGCTGCTGGGACAGGGCGAGCAGGTGATCGCGATTCCCGGCACCACCAGCGCCGAGCACCTGCGGGAGAACCTCGGCGCGCTGGAGGTCCGGCTCGACGCGGCGACGCTGCAGCGCGTGCAGGGACTGATCCATCACGGCAATGTCCGTGGCGCGCGCTACGCGCCGGCGACCCTGGCGGAGATCGATTCGGAGGACTTCGAGGCCTAGCCGGAAGCTGCGCGCGAAGAAAGGGCCGCATGCGCGGCCCTTTCCTGTTTCAGCGCTGCCGTGGCGACGATTTCTCCGGGTTATCACTCATATCGAATCGTGATAGCTGCTAGCGCACCCAGCCCTCTACGACAACACCGGGCGCGCCAACATAATCCCCACGCCACCCATGGGTGGCTCACACGCGATGAGCAGGGGGCGCCGGGGAGTCCGGTGCGGGAGCCGTTCGCGAATCCAATACAAGACCATACGAGGAAGACAAGACCATGCCGAATTCGACGAGGACCTGGATACGGGCCGCGCTGGGCGCGATGGCGCTGGGCGCCGTCTGCGCGCTGCCGACGGCGCAGGCGGGCAACCTGGAGCCCGCGGGGATCAACCTGGGGGGCACGAGCTTTTTCGACGGTTTCGGCGCGACCAAGCCGGGTCTGGCCTACCTGGGCTACTACCAGTACCAGC
>JAJYTY010000246.1 GCA_021792835.1 Pseudomonadota bacterium | reverse complement strand
CGGGCTGACCCTGCTGCGCGGGCGCCGAGCCCCACGCAACCTGCGCGAGGCGTTGCACTGGCTGAACCAGGCCGCCGAGCGGGGCCACGCGCAGGCGCAGTACGAACTGGGCAAGATGTATTGGCGAGGGGTCGGCGTGCTGCCCGACGTCGGCCGCGCCAAGCACTGGTGGAAGCTTGCCGGCGCGCAGCGCCACGTCCCGGCACGCGAGGCGCTGCAGCGCCTGCGCCGGCAGATGGACGGCCACGGCCTGGACTTCGAGCACACCGACTTCGTGCCGACGGTGGTCGGCCGGCCTGCCGGGCGCCGGCGTCGCGTCTGAATCGCCGCCGGTCGGCCGCGGCTCAGCCGCGGCGCAGCGAGGCGTCGACGCGCCCGGCGAGAATCTTGCGGCCCAGGCTGTGGCGATGGACCTCGCTGGGGCCGTCGTAGATGCGAAACGCGCGCATGTCGGTGAAGATCCTCGACACCACGCTTTCCCCCGTCACCCCCTGGCCGCCGAGAATCTGCACACAGCGGTCGACCACGCGCCACGCGGCCTCCGAGCAGGCGACCTTGGCCCGGCTGGACTCGAAGTTGCCGCGCTCCCCCTGGTCGAGCAGCCAGGCCGTGTGCCAGATGTGCAGGCGCGCGGTGCTCAGGTCGATCTCGTTGTCGGCGAGCATGAAGCCCACCCCCTGGTGCTCGCCCAGCGGACGGCCGAAGGCATGGCGCTCGCGCGCGTAGGCCACGGCCTCGTCGTGCGCGCGCCGGGCCTGCCCCAGCCAGCGCATGCAATGGGTCAGCCGCGCCGGCGCGAGCCGCACCTGGGCGTAGCGAAAGCCCTGTCCCGGCTCGCCCAGGATGTCGCAGGCCGGCACCCGCAGGCCGCGCAGGCGCACCACGCCGTGGCCACCGGTGAAACACGCATCCATCGCATCCATGGTGCGCTCGACCTCGATGCCGGGGCGATCCATGTCGGACAGGAACATGGTGGCCGAGCCGTCCTCCATGCGCGCCATGATGATCGCGAACCCCGCCCCCTGCGCACCGGTGATGAACCACTTGAGGCCGTCGATCACGTACTCGTCGCCGTCGCGCACCGCGGTGGTGGCGAGCATCGACGGGTCGGCGCCGGCGCCGGGCGGGGGCTCGGTCATGCAAAAGCACGAACGCAGCCTGCCCTGCACCAGCGGGCGCAGCCAGCGCTGCTTCTGCGCGGGCGACGCCACCACCTCCAGCAAGTGGATGTTTCCCTCGTCCGGGGCGTGGATGTTCATCGCCGTGGGGCCCAGCGACGAATAGCCCGCCTCCTCGAACACGACGGCCTTTTGCGCATGGCTCAGCCCCATGCCGCCGAATTCCGGCGAGGCATGCGGTGTGAGCAGGCCGGCGTCGCGCGCCAGCCCGACGAGCTCGTCGCGCAGCGACTCCTCGGGCCCGTGGCGGCCGTAGCGCGGGTCCTTCTCGTACGGCATCACACGCTCGGCGACGAAGCGCCGCACGCGGGACTGCAGGTCCAGCAGTTCGGGAGAGAGGGAAAAATCCATGCGCGCCTCCTGGATGAGCCGGCAGACTATACGACCGACGTCGCACGCCGGCGGCAGGCACAATGACCCCATGCTTGCAAGTTACGTGCTGCTCGATCTCGAGACCACCGGCACCGACCCGATGCGCGACCGCATCACCGAGATCGCCGCGATCCGCATCGACCAGGGCCGCGAGACCGCGCGCTGGAGCAGCCTGGTCGATCCGGGGCGACCGGTGCCGCCCTACATACAGCGCCTGACCGGGATCAGCGACGCCATGCTGGCCGGCGCGCCGCGCTTCGAGCAGGTGCTCGGCGACCTGCTGCCGCTGCTGGACGGCGCGGTGCTGGTGGCGCACAACGTGCGCTTCGACCACGGGTTCCTGAAGAACGAGATGGCCCGCGCGGGGGTCGAGCTGCGAACCCGCACGCTGTGCACGGTACGCCTGTCGCGGCGCCTCGAGCCCTCGCAGTCCGGCCACGGACTCGATGCCATCATGCGCCGCCACGGGCTGCACAATCCGGCCCGCCACCGCGCGCTGGGCGACGTGCTGGTGCTGCAATCGTGGCTGCAGCGCATGGCCGTGCTGCACGGCGACGACGCGCTGCGCGAACACGCGCAGGCCCTGCTGGGAAGCGCGCCCAGCCTGCCGCCGAACCTGCGGCACGATATCGACGCCATACCCGAGGGTCCGGGCGTGTACCTGATGCATGGCGAAGGAGAGATCCCGCTGTACATCGGCAAGAGCGTGAACCTGCGCCGACGCGTGCTGTCGCATTTCCAGGCCGACCACCGCGCGGCCCGTGAAATGCGACTGAGCCAGGAAGTGCGGCGCATCGAGGTCCGCGAGACCGCCGGGGAGCTCGGCGCGCTGCTGCTGGAGGCTCGACTGGTCAAGCAGTTGCAGCCGCTGCTCAACCGCCGGCTGCGCCGCGACAACACCCTGTGCAGCTGGCGCATCGCCGACGATCTCTCCGAGCGGCCCTTGCTCGTGCTGGTACGCGGCGAGGAATTCGACGCGCGCGACTTCGGCCGCCTGTACGGCATCTACCGCAGCCGCCGGCAGGCGCACACGGTGCTGCGCGAGCTGGCGGCGCGGCATGCGCTGTGCCTGCGCGCGCTCGGGCTGGAGTCCGGCAGCGGACGCTGCTTCGCACACCAGCTGGGGCGTTGCCGCGGAGTGTGCTGCGGCGAGGAGGATGCGCGCCTGCATGCCGCCCGGGTGCAGGCCGCGCTGGCCGCCGAGCGCCTGCGCGCGTGGCCCTGGGACGGCCCGGTGGCGCTGCGCGAGTCCGACTCCGAGGGCGTGCGCTGCGAGCTGCACGTGTTCGATCAATGGCGCCACCTCGGCACCGTGCACGACGAGGCCGAGCTCGATGAACTGCTGCGCACGCCGCGGCGCGGCGATGGCTTCGGCTTCGACCTCGACACCTACCGGCTGCTGGTGGCCCATCTGGCCGACCCGCGGCAGGCGCCGCCGCAGCGCCTGGGCGCCCGCGCGTCGCACGACCCTGCAGCGCCGGCGAGATCGGCCTAGGATTTCCCCCTGGCAAAACATGCAATGAAGGGAGAAGTTCCATGAGTCTGCGCATGCGCGACATCCGGGGCCAGGTGGCGCTGATCACCGGGGCTTCCAGCGGAATCGGCGCGGCGGCGGCGCGCGCGCTGCATGCCGAGGGCATGCACGTGGTGCTGGCGGCGCGCAGCCGCGAACGCATCGAGGCGCTGGCGGCCGAACTCGGCGAGCGCGCGCTGGCGGTCCCCACCGACGTCGGCGACGCATCGCAGGTGCAGGCGCTGTTCGACGTCGTGCGCCAGCGCTTCGGGGGTCTCGACCTGCTGTTCAACAACGCCGGGGTCGGCTACCACGGGCCCTTCGAGCACGGCAAGGTCGAGGAATGGAAGTCCATGATCGACGCCAACCTGTGGGGCGTGCTGTATTGCACCCGGGCTGCGATTGCCCTGCTGCGCGGGCGCTCGGGGGCGATGATCAGCACCGTGTCCAGCGTCGGCGGACGACGCGGCATCGAGGGCTGGGCGGTGTACAACGCCACCAAGTTCGCGGTCGTCGGATTGCACGACGCGCTGCGCAAGGAACTCGGCCCCGAGGGCATCCGGGTCTCGCTGATCGAACCCGGCGCCGTCTACACCGAATGGGGCCACAACGTGCCCGCCGAGCAGATGAAGGCGCGGCGCGACTCGGTGCAGGCGCTGCACTCCGAGGACATCGCGCAGGCGCTGCTGTGGGCCTTCGCGCAGCCGCCGCACGTCAACGCGCTGGAATCGCTGATCCTGCCGACGCGCCAGGTCAGCCCCTGAGTCCGCGACCGTCCCGTCAGGCGCCGGCGCGCAGCCGCCGCCACAGCGTGCTGCGCGAGATTCCCAGTCGCTCGCAGGCCAGCGCCTGGTTGCCGGCGCATTCGTCGAGCACGCGCCGGATCAGTTCCCGTTCGGACTGCGCACGGCGGCGCGCCAGCGACGCCGCCGCGCCGCCCGGCGCGGCCGGCGGCCCGGCGCGCACCAGCTCGGGCAGCAACTCGCGCAACAGCCGCGGATCGAGACCCTCGGCATCGTCGCCGGCGGCGCCGGCGATGCGCTCGCACAGGTTCTCCAGTTCACGCACGTTTCCCGGCCACGCGTAGTCGTCGGCCTCGCCCAGCAAGCGCAGCAGCGCGCGCAGCAGCGGCTCGCGCGCCGACGCCGGCGTGCCGGCGCGCGCCAGCGCCTTGTCCAGCAGGTGCGAGGCCAGCGCCGGCAGGTCCTCGCGGCGCTCGCGCAGGCTGGGCAGTTCCAGGCGCAGGATG
>JAJYTY010000034.1 GCA_021792835.1 Pseudomonadota bacterium | reverse complement strand
GCCTGCGCCCGAAGGGTTGGTGCAGAATCGGGCGCTGGCCGCACCCCGGATCTTGCGCGGGCGCCCAGCCCGCGCTGCGATCCGGCGCACGCCCATCATCCCGATTCTGCACCAACGCGACCCCCTCCGGTATTTCAACAGCCTGCTAGCGACCGGCATCATTGCGGCCCACGCCGTGGCAATCGCTGATGACAAGCCCCATGAGCTGATTCGACAGGGCGCCACCATAGGCGGCGGTATGGCCGGCGGTGCGATTGCGGAGACCTTGCTCGTTGCGCCCATTTGTGGCCCGGGTGCAGTGGTCTGTGCGGTCGCGATCGTCTTGCTGGGCAGCGTCGTCGGCAGCGTGGCTGCAGAGACCGTGGAAGGAACGGTCGAGGAAGAACTGGAGGAATTCGCGCGATGGAATCTACGCTGAGCGAACAGCGCCGGGAAGACGCATGGGAAGCTTTGTCCGACGCATTCATCGACAACGAGGTGGATTACGAATTCATCGCACGTCGGATCACGGGCATCCCGACAGCCGAACTCAAAGAGATCTTCTTCACGGAAGTGGCGCCGCAATGTGGTCCGAACATGTTGACCACGATTCCCCCGATCTGGGCTGGCTTCGATCGGGAGAGTCTGGCGAATTGCATCCACGAAATGCAGCAGAAGAATCGCGAATCTCCTTCGGCAAGGATCAGGCACCGAATCACGGTTGCGCTTTACCGTCGGCTTTTCCGCAGGATCTGGGCAAGGATCGAGCTTGAGCTGGCCAGGAAGGGCGAATTGCTGGACGCGTAGTTCGTCGCGCGTCGGTCGATGCTCGGCTCGGCCCGCCAAACCGACGTCCGCGCATCAAGCCTGGACGGGCAGGTCTTGCATTCGGGTCAGCATGCCGGCGCAGTGGTTCCGCTGGGAAGCGCCGCGGGCAGTGTGGCCGCAGAGGTCTTGGTGCGAGTGGCCGAGGACGAACTGGAGGGGTCTGCGCGATGGAATCTGCGCTGAGCGATCACCGACGCGAGGACGCCTGGGAGGCCCTGTCGGAGGCCTTCAACGACAACGCCGTCGATTACCGCTTCATCGCGGACGAGGTGGACGGCATCCCTCCTCGCCAATTGCAGGAGATCCTTTTCAACGAAGTCGCTCCGGAGTGCGCCTTCAACGTCCTCGCCGTGATCCCTCCCGTATGGACCGGCTTCGACCGTACGAGCCCTGCCGAGTGCATACGCCACACGCAGGTGCGCAACCGACGCTCGCTGCTGGCCCGGCTCAGGCACCGTATCCGCGTGGCGTTCTACCGGGTTCGCTTCTGCTCCCATTGGGAGCGAATCGAGGCGGAACTGGGCGCATGTCGTAGACGCTGAGCAGGCCGGCTCGCCTTGATGCGCTCGTTGATGCATACTTGCATCAACGAAAGCACCTTCCGGAGCGCGCAGCATGCGAACCACCGTGACCATTGACGACGCCCTCTACCAGCGTGCGCTGGAGGTCGCCGATCCGTCCCTGGCCAAGGGCGACCTGTTCCGCGAGGCCATCCAGACCTACATCCGGGTCCAGGCAGCGAAACGCCTCGCCGCGCTCGGGGGCGCCGAACCCTCGATGCAGGACATTCCACGCCAACGTGAAACGCGTGCATGACGGACGTGCTGGTCGACACCTCCGTGTGGGTGGAACACTTCCGGCGCCGCAATGCGTCGCTTGCCGCCCTGCTGGAAGTCGATCGGGCTCTCATGCACCCCATGGTGCTCGGCGAGCTGGCCTGCGGCACGCCCCCGGACCGCGCGCGCTGCCTCGCCGATCTGGCCGCGCTGCGGTCCGCGCATGTCGCCAGCCTGGACGAGGTCAGGGCTTTCGTGGAACGCGAGCGCCTCTACGTGCTGGGGTGCGTGCTCGTCGACCTGGCGCTGCTCGCCTCGACGCTGATCACGCCCGGAGCACGGCTGTGGACCCTGGACAACCGCCTTGCGCGACTGGCGCGCACTTTCGGCGCGATGCATGACCCGACGAGCCGCTGAGTCCGCGGTCGCAGTCGTGCTCTTCGGGAGTGTTGCCGGGAGCCTGGCCGCGGAGACGCGGGAACCAGCCGCAGAGGATGAACTGGAGGAATTCCTGCAATGGAACCTGCCGCAGGCTCAGTTGCCTTCATGTGCGAACGGCCGCACGATGGTGACAAGCACGATGCCGACGAGGAAACACCCCCCGGTGACCACGACGAGGCGACCAAGCGCCGTGACCGGCATCAAGCCCGCGAGCATGACGATCGCGCCCGTTCCTGCTGCGTCGAGCAAGCCGAACAGCCCCGAAGCCTGCGCCCTGCGATCGGCCGGCCCGTCGAGCGCCATGGCGGTCAGCAACGGCAACACGAGCGCAAAACCCCACGCACTGACCACGCAGGCAGCAACGAAAGCGAACCGCCCGGCCGTTGCATCGATCGCGCTCAGCACCACCAAGCCACAGGCAAGTCCTTGCAGGCAAAGGCCCGCCAATAGCTGCCTGCCCTCGGGCATCCTGCCAACGCATTTGCCGGCAAACAGGAAGCCGCCGGTTGTCGCCGCGGCGACCCCGGAGATGAGTGGCCCGACCAGACTGGGAGGCCATTGGAATTCGTCGAGGAGAATCGCCGGCTTCGCGATCATCATCGCGCTGAACGGCCCTTGCAGCAGGATGACAAGCAGCGTTGGTCGGATGAATCGCGGATCGCGCAGCAGCCCTTTGACGCACTCGTGCCCGGTCTCGGGCACAACAGGGACATCGCCCTTGCGGCGTGCGTCAAGCATCAACATGGCCGACACGATCATCAAGACTCCGGACAGCCCGGCACACGCCACGCGCCAGCCTTGCGTTGCCGCGATCGCCATCACCACGCTGGGGGCGGCGACCGCGAGCGTATCCATCGCAGCATTGGACACGGCTGTGAGCCGCTGGAATCCCCTGTGCGAACTCGCATTGCGCAGGCCGGCGCGACCGGCGGTGGCGCCTGCACCGTTGACCGCGAAGGCGAGCACGAGCATGATCGCAAACGCAGGCAAACCGTGCGCCACCGTAAGCAGCATCGCAAGCGCGCTGACCAGGAGGGCGGAGATTGCATGAATGCGTTGAATGCCCCAGCACTGCACGATGGGAACGCTCAAGTATTGCGCAACGGCAAAGACGAGCATTCCCATACCCAGCAGGGATTCCATCGTTTCTGCGCTGCTTGAAAGGTTCTTTGCAATGAATGGGGAAAGAGGCACGAACGCGTCAAACAGAAGGGAGCACGCGACCATTCTCAAGACAAAGCCGCGCGCCCCCAGATTCATGATCGGGCAGATGCATCAAGTGATCGACAGGCTTCGGCCATCACACCAATGACGCCACGCGCTCCTGGTCTTGCGCACGTGCCTTGCAGGCATCCAGCCAATCCGTCAACATCGATTCGTAATGGGGGTATTTTTTCGCGAGCAAAGAGCTCACCTCGGCCCATTTGTTGTCTTCAAGCAGGCCATGAATCTCGGAAAACTGGTCGCGATCGATCGGAAGATCGAGATGAAACCTGACCGCGGAATATTTCTCGGGGGTTGCGTGATCGCAGACCATTTCAAGGTTACGGACATAGCGGCCCATGATGCGTCCTTTCAATGTGGGTGAAGGAGGTGTCGAATTTATTTCGCGACCTCCACGCGATCAACCATGAGCCGCGAATGGATGGAGACTTGTGGGGAAATCAACCCGCGAATTCCAGCTTGAGGGGCCGTTCATGATCGTTGACACCAAGTCTCCAGTCACCGTGGCCGGCCCGCACACCTGAAGGCGCTCATCCCGGTAGCGGGCAACCTCCCGTGCCGCCAGGTGCGCCAATCTGCGCCCGCAGGTCGGGAGGGTCTTCACCTCATTCGGATAGCCGACACCAGCGCGCTGCAAACGCGCCGGAACGCTTGTCGATCAAGAGTTTGCGGAACCCGCCACCCAGTCCCCCGACTTGCCGCCGTGCTTTTCCAGCAGCTTGACGTCGGTGATGGTCATGCCGCGGTCGACCGCCTTGCACATGTCGTAGACGGTGAGCAGGCCTACCTGTACGGCGGTCAGGGCCTCCATCTCGACGCCGGTGCGGCCACGGGTCTCGGCGCGTGCGGTGCAGCGCACGGCGCAGGCCTGGGGATCGATGTCGAGTTCCACCGCGACGCGGGTCAGCGCGATCGGGTGGCACAGCGGGATCAGGTCCGACGTGCGCTTGGCGCCCATGATCGCGGCCAGCCGCGCCACGCCCAGCACGTCGCCCTTGTGCGCGTTGCCGGACTGGATCAGCGCCAGGGTCTGCGGGCGCATGCGGATGATTCCGCTGGCCACCGCGACGCGCGCGGTCTCGTCCTTCGCGCCGACGTCGACCATGTGGGCCTGCCCGGCGGAGTCGAAATGGGTCAGCGGCGAGTGCTCGGGGGAGGCGGGATCGGACATGGGCGTGGGCGCAACGGGAGGAAAGCGGTCTCAGATCGGCGCCAGCGCGCCGATCGCGTCGCGCAGGCGCAGCGCCTCGGCGCGCGCGGCGGTGGCGAATTCGCGGCCTTCGCCGGCGTACAGGATGCTGCGCGACGCGTTGATCAGGAAGCGGTCGCCGGCCGCGCGCACCGTGGCTTCGAGGTCCCCGCCCTGCGCGCCGACTCCGGGGATCAAGAGCGGCAGTTGCGGCGCGATGCGGCGCACGGCCTCGATGTCGTGCGGGCGGGTCGCGCCGGTGACCAGGCCGAGCTGGCCGTGGCGGTTCCAGTCGCCGGCGGCCAGCCGCGCGACGCGCTCGAACACGCGCTCGGCCGGCGCGCCGGCTTGCGCCTGCACGCCCAGCGCCTGCAAGTCGTCGCTGCCGGGGTTGGAGGTGCGGCACAGCACGAACAGCCCGCGCTCCGGGTATGCCTCCATGTACGGGTCCAGCGAATCGCGCCCGAGGAACGGCGACAGCGTCAGCGCGTCGGCGCCGTAGCGTTCGAAGGCCTCGCGCGCGTAGTGCCGCGCGGTGGATCCGATGTCGCCGCGCTTGGCGTCGAGGATCACCGGGACCCCGGGAGCGCGCTCGTGGATGTGCCGCACCAGGCGTTCGAGCTGCGCCTCGGCGCCGACCGCCGAGAAATGCGCGATCTGCGGCTTGTACGCGCACACCAGGTCGGCGGTGGCATCGACCACCGCGGCACAGAAGTCGAACAGGCGCTGCGTATCGCGGGTCCACGGCGCCGGCAGGCGTTCGGGTTCGGGGTCCAGCCCGAGGCACAGGCGGCTGGAATTGCGCCTGCAGGCGGCGAGCCATTGATCGAGAAAGGCCATGGCGCGCATTCTAAGGAGGCGTTGCGCGGGGTCGCTCCCCGCTGCGCCGCGGACTTCAGTCCGCCGCCTGACCGAGCAGGTCCTGCGCGCGGCACAGGTCGGCCCAGGCCTTGGCCTTGTCCTGCGGCGTGCGCAGCAGATAGGCGGGGTGGTAGCTGACCACCAGCGGGATGCCGCGCCAGTCCCAGCCGCGCTGGCGTAGACGCCCGATGGGCTCGGAGCTGCCGGTCAGCGCCTGCGCGGCGAAACGCCCCAGCGCCAGCAGCAGGCGCGGACGCACGAGCTCGATCTGGCGCTGCAGGATCGGCAGGCATTGCGCGATCTCGTCGGGCTCCGGGTTGCGGTTGCCGGGAGGCCGGCACTTGATCACGTTGGCGATGTACACGGTGCTCGCCGGGTCGTCGCCGTGCCGCGCCAGCCCGCAGGCGAGCAGCATGTTGTCGAGCAGCTTGCCGGCGGCGCCGACGAAGGGCTCGCCGAGCCGGTCCTCCTCGGCTCCTGGCGCTTCGCCGACCACCATCACGCGGGCCTGCGCGTGCCCCACCCCGACCACCGCGCGGTGACGCATTGCGCCAAGCTTGCAGGCGCGGCAGTCCTGCGCGAAGGTCTGCAGCTCCTGCCACGACAGGGCGGCGACCTGCTGCAGGCGCTGCGGGCTGGCCGGGGCTGCCGCCACCGGGGTCGGAAGCGGCGCGGCGGGCTGCGGGTCGCGGCGCGGCGCGGCGGCTTCGCGCGCCGACGCGGGCTCCGATGCGGGCGGCCTGGCCGCGGCAGGAGCCGCGGCCGAGGTCGCGGCCGGCGTGTCGTGCTCGATGTCGCGCCGTGCGGAGCGCCGGGCGGTGCCCGGCAGGCGCGGCAGCAGCGCGTCGAGTTCCTCCGGCTGCAGCGCGGCGCGCGGCACCCAGGCCTGCTGCAGCCCGAGCGCGTGCAGCACGGCCAGGCGACGGGGATCGAGCAGGGGATGCGGCATCGCGGCGTGGCTCCCGCCTTCAGTCGAAGCCGCGGCGCTGGCGCAGCGTGTGCAGCGGCGAGGACATGACGATCGCATCCTCGCGCGCCGGACGTCCGTCGACCATCGCCGGGTAGTAGCCGCGGCGCCGCGCCACCGCGTGCAGGCCGTAGCGCTCGTACAGGCGCAGCGCGCGCTCGTTGCTCGGGCGCACCTCCAGCCACAGCAGGGCCGCGCCGTGCTGCGTGGCGCTCAACAGCACGCCGTCGAGCAACTGCTGCCCGAGGCCGCGCCCCTGCAGGCGCGGCTCGACGGTGATGTTGAGCAGGTGCATCTCCTCCACCCCGGCCAGGGCCACGAAATAGCCCTGCAGGCGTGCGTTGTCGTCGCACAGCACCTGCGCCACGTAGCCGGCCGCCAGCGAGTCGGCGAAATTGCCGCGACTCCATGCGAATTCGTAGGCGCGCAGCTCGATGTCCATGACGGCTTCGAGGTCGTCGATGTCCATCGTGCGCAGGCCGGCGCCGATCACCTGGCTCATTCGGCAGCCTCGGCGCGGCTGCCCGACGCGCGCGCGGCGCGCTCGGCACTGGTGAGCGCGACCTTGTCGCGTACGTACAGCGGGCGCGCCTGCGCGGCTTGCACGCTTTCGCCGCGCGCGTGCGCGGCGCGCGCCAACAGCGCCACCGCGGCGGCCTGCGGCGCCACCGTGCGGGCGGCCTGCAAGGCATCGTGCCAACCCTCGCCGAGAGCTTCGCGCAGCGCCGACGCATGCTCGGCCCAGGCGTTGCCGGCCAGCAGCAGTTCGCGCGGCGCGGCGCCGAATTCGCGCAGCCAGCAGGCCGCCGCGTCGCGCGGGGACTGCACGCGCGAGGGCTGCAGCAGGCGCCAGTTCGACGGCGCATCCGGCTCGGCCGCGGCCAGCGCCCAGTAGATCTCGCCCATGCGCGCGTCGTCCACCGCCAGCACCCGCAGCGCGCCGGGCCGCGGCTGGGCAGCCGCGGCCACCGCCAGCAGGGTCGGCACGGCGACCACCGGGCAGCCGATTCCCCGCGCCAGGCCCTGCGCCGCGGCACAGGCTGCGCGCAGGCCGGTGAAGGCGCCGGGGCCGGCGCCGAATCCGATCAGCCCGACATCGGCGAGGCCGAGTGCGGCCTCGGCGAGCACTTCGCCCACCAGTGGCAGCAGGCGCTGTGACGCGCGCGCCCCGCCCGGCTCCTCGCGCTGCAGCACGCGCCCGTCGCCCAGGTCCAGGGCCACCGAAAGCCATTCCGTGCTGGAGTCGAAGGCGAGGACGACGAGCGGGGCGGACACGAAGCGAATCAAGCGGGTGGAGGAACGAACGGGATGGACGAGCGCGGGCGCTTCGGCGGCGCCCGCGCGCGAACGCGCAGGCGCCGCGTGCCAGGGGCATGTCGCCATGCAAAGTGTAGTCGGGCAGGGCACCGCGGCAGGCGGCGCGGACGTAGCATGCCGCTTGCCCGCCGAGCTCGGCGCGCCATCCGTCCTGCCGCCACCGCCATGCCCCGTTCCCCGTTTTTAGCCGCGCCCGATCCCGCGCGGCGCAGCGCGCTGCGCCGCGGCGCCAGCGCCCTGGCCACGCTCGCTCTTGCGGGTGCCGCGCCGAGCCCCGCGCAGGCGCTGCCGGCGCTGCTTGAACTGCCGCGACGGGTGCGCCTGGCGCTGCACGGCGCGGGGATCGACCCGTCCCACTGCAGTTTCGTGCTGCGCGACCTGCGCCTGGGCACCCCGCTGGTGGACTGGCGCTCGGCGGTGCCGCGCAGCCCCGCGTCGGTGCTCAAGCTGGTGCCGATGTACGTGGCGCTGAACCTGCTCGGCCCGGACTACCGCTGGCGCACTCCGGTGTACGCGGTGGGACCGATCGACTCCGGCGTGCTGGAGGGGGACCTCGGCTTCGTCGGCAGTGGCGACCCGCACCTGGTGTCGCAGGACCTGTGGCGCCTGGCCTTGCGCCTGCGCGGCCTCGGGCTTCGGCGAATCGCCGGCAACGTGGTGGTGGACCGCAGTGCCTTCGATCTGCCGCCGCACGACCCGGCTCGCTTCGACGGCAAGCCGCTGCAACCCTACAACGTCGGCCCGGACGCCTTCCTGCTCGACTTCGGCGCGATGCAGATGCACCTGCAGGCACGCGCCGACGGCGTCGGCGTGTGGGTGGAGCCTCCGCTGCAGGGTTTCACACCGCAGGCGCCGCGGCTCGCGCCGGGTTCCTGCGGCGACTGGAAGGAGCGCCTGGACGCCGATTTCAGCCAGCCGCTGGCGCCGCGCTTCGCCGGCAGCTACGCCGCGTCCTGCGGCGAACAGAGCTGGAACGTGGCCGCGCTGATGCCGCGTGACCAGTTCGTGCGCGCCGTGCTCGGCGCGGTGCTGCGGGAAGTGGGAATCGAATGGAAGGGCATCGTCGTATCGGGCCGTGTGCCGGCGCGGGCCACGCTGCTGACCACCTGGGAAAGCCGCCCGCTGGCCGAACTGGTGCGCGACATCGACAAGTACAGCAACAACGTGATGGCGCAGCAGGTGTTCCTGACCCTGGCGCTGCAGGCCGGGCAGGCGCCCGCCGATTTCGCGCGGGCGGCCGCGGTGACGCGACAGTGGCTGGCGGCGCACCGGTTGGCGATGCCCGATCTGGTGCTGGACAACGGCTGCGGGCTGTCGCGCCGCGCGCGCATCAGCGCCGGCGACCTCGACCGCCTGTTGCGCGCGGCCTGGCGCAGCCCGCTGATGCCCGAGTTCGTCGCGTCGCTGCCGCTGGCCGGCGATGACGGCACGCTGCGCGAGCGCCTGCGCACCGCGGAGCTGCGCGGCATGGTGCACGCGAAGACCGGCACGCTGGACGGGGTGCTCAGCCTGGCCGGCTACCTGCAGCGCGAGAACGGCGAGCGCAGCAGCTTCGTGGCGTTGATCAACGACCCGCGCGCCGAGCAGGCGTGGCCGGCGCTGCAGGCCTTGCTGGATTACGCCGCGGGCCGCGGTTGAACCCGCAGCTTTTGCTGCGTTGCAGCATGCGCCACGCGCCGGAGCAACGCGCAGCCTCCTAGAATCGGCGAAAGACCCCGCAGGCGCCGCAAGAACTGCAAGGAGGAGACCGCCATGCGCATCCTGATCGCCGAGGATGACCAGGTTCTGGCCGACGGGCTGACGCGATCGCTGCGCGCCAGCCACTACGCCGTCGACCAGGTCGGTGACGGCGCCAGCGCCGATCATGCGCTGCACGCCGGAAGCTTCGACCTGCTGATCCTCGACATCGGCCTGCCCCGCCTGTCGGGCTTCGAGGTGCTCAAGCGCCTGCGCAGCCGTGGCGACAGCCTGCCGGTGCTGATCCTCACCGCCGCCGACAACCTCGAGGACAAGGTGCGCGGCCTCGACCTGGGCGCCGATGACTACATGGCCAAGCCCTTCGAGCTGGCCGAGCTGGAAGCACGGGTGCGCGCGCTGACCCGCCGCGGCATGGGGGCGACCAGTTCGCTCATCCGCCACGGCCCGCTGAGCGTGGACCTGTCGGGGCGGGTGGTGATGATCGACGACCGCGTGGTGGACCTGTCGGCGCGCGAGCTTGCGCTGCTGGAAGTGCTGCTGCAGCGCGCCGGTCGCCTGGTCAGCAAGGACCAGCTGGTCGACCACCTGTGCGTGTGGGGCGAGGAAGTCAGCACCAACGCGATCGAGGTGTACATACACCGCCTGCGCAAGAAGATCGAGACCGGACCGGTGCGCATCGCCACCGTGCGCGGGCTGGGCTACTGCCTGGAGCGCATCGCCGGCGCGCAACCGGCGCAGGCCGCCTGAGCCATGTCGGCCCGCGCGCAAGCCGCGCAAGCCGCGCAAGCCGCGCCGGCCGCGGCCGAGACCGCCCCCCGGCAACGCCCGCTGCGCCAGCGCTCGCTGTTCGGCGAGATCCTCGACTGGATGCTGGTGCCGCTGCTGCTGGTGTGGCCGGTGGCCATCGGCATCACCTTCCTGGTCGCGCAGGCGATCGCCACGCAGCCTTTCGACCAGGGACTGCAGCGTCGGCTGGGGGTGCTCGCCGAGTGGGTCGCCAGTTCCGGCTCCACGCTGCCGCGCGCGCCTCCAGGCGCGTCGGCTCCCGGCGAGGACCTGCTCACCCAGTTGCGCAGCGCCGACGGGCGCGTGCTGGCAGGCGATCCGCGCCTGCCCCCGGCCCCGCGCGGTCTGTGGCCGCGCGACGGCACCGCCCACCTGCGCGACGCCGAGGTCGGCGGCCAGCGCATGCGCATCGCCTGGCGCTGGGTGCAGCCAGCCCACGGCCCGAAGGAAATGGTGCAGGTCGCCGAAGGCCTGCAGCAGCGCTCGCAGCTGGCACGCAACATCGTGCGCGGGGTGATCCTGCCGCAGTTCGTCATCGTCCCGATTTCCATCCTGCTGGTGTGGTTCGGGCTGGGCCAGGGAATCATTCCGCTGGACGAACTCCAGGCTCGCATCCGGCGCCGCCGCCCCGACGATCTCAGCCCCATCGACCAGCGCGAGGCACCGGAGGAGATCGCGCCGCTGGTGGATTCGATCAACGGGCTGCTCGAGCGCCTGGAGCAGTCCATCCTCACGCGCAAGCGCTTCATCGCCGACGCCGCGCACCAGTTGAAGACTCCGCTGGCGGGGCTGCGCATGCAGGCCGAGCTGGCGCAGCGCCAGACCGATCCCGACGAATTGCGCACCAGCCTGCGCCAGATCGAGGTCTCGGTGGTGCGCACCACGCGCATGGTCAACCAGCTGCTGGCATTGGCGCGCGCGGAAAACCATGCGGCGCTGGCACAGCGCAGCCCCGTGCGCCTGGACCTGCGCCAGCCGGTGCGCGAGGCGCTGCAGGAGCTCGCGCCGATGGCGCTGGCGCGGTCGCTGGAGCTCGAGTTCGACTCCCCCGAGCGCGCCCTGTGGGTGTGGGGCAACGTGATGCTGCTGCAGGAACTGGCCAAGAACCTGCTGGACAACGCCATCGCCTACACGCCCGCGGGCGGGCGCATCGCGGTACGCCTGCGCCAGCTCGACGAGCATGTCATGCTGGCGGTGGAAGACACCGGGTTGGGGATCGCGCCGACGGAGCGCGAGATGGTGTTCAGGCCCTTCTACCGCGTGCTGGGCACCGGGCACGACGGCAGCGGGCTGGGGCTGTGCATCGTGCAGGAGATCGCTCGCCAGCACGCGGCCGCGGTCAGCCTGGACGACAACCCGATGAGCAGCGACCCGTCGCACCCCGGGCTGGTCGTGCGCGTGCACCTGCCCGGCGCCCCGGCGCCGGATTCCGGCGCCCCCTGAAGACCGGGCGCCCACCAGGCCCCGGTCGCGCCGGGCCAGCCTGCCTGGCCGCGATCAGGAGCCGCGGGTCTTGCGCGCCGCCGGGGTCTTCTTCGCGGCCGGGGTCGAAGCCGCCGCGGTCTTCGCAGCGGACTTCGCGGCAGTCTTGCGCGCGGCGCCCTTGGCGGCAGGAGCGCCCGGACGCGGCGCGAACTCGAAGCCCACCTTGCCGTCGCTCTGGCGCACCAGGAAGGCCTTGAACTTGCGGCGCGTGCGCGCCGAGATGAAGCCGTCCAGCAGGTCCGTGCGACCGTCGGCGAGCAGCTTGCGCATCTGCGCCGGGTCGATGGGCTGCTGCAGGATGATCTTGCCGCTGCGGAAATCGCAACTCGGTGCCGGGCCGACGCTGTGCTCGCAGACGTAGGAACTGCCGGACTCGAACACCCGAGCGCCGCATTTCGGGCAGGCCCCCAGCGGCTCCTGGGCGCTGAAGTCGGGCGCCTCGGAGCCTTCCGCGGCACCGGCCTGGCCGAAGTCGAACTCCAGCTTGTACTGCCCCGTGCCGCCCTCGCGCGCCAGCCGCAGCTCGGCGGCGAAGGGGCGCCCCATCTTGCTGCGAAATCCCGTCAACGGGCCCAGGTGCTTGTCGGCCAGCAAGGTCTCGACCTCCTGCAGTTCGAAACTGCGCCCTCCGGGGTGCTTGCCGATCGAGAAATCGCACTGCGTGCAGGCGAAGCGGTGGTAGTTCTCGCGCACCACGCCGCCGCAATTCGGGCACGGCGTGCGCAGCGTCGCATAGTCTCCCGGCACGCTGTCGCGGTCGAATTCCTTGGCGCGACGCACGATGGTCTCGGTCATCGCCGCGATCTCGTGCATGAACGCGTCGCGGGGCATCTGCCCGCGCTCCATCTGCGCCAGCTTGTGTTCCCACTCGCCGGTCAGCTCGGGCTTGGTCAGCTCCTCCACGCCCAGGCCGCGCAGCAGGGTCATCAGCTGGAAGGCCTTGGCGGTCGGCACCAGCTCGCGCCCCTCGCGCAGCATGTAGTTCTCGGCCAGCAGTCCCTCGATGATCGAGGAGCGCGTGGCCGGGGTGCCCAGGCCCTTGCCGGCCATCGCCTCTGCGTACTCCTCGTCGCCGACCATCTTGCCGGCGTTTTCCATCGCACTGAGCAGCGTGGCCTCGGTATAGCGCGCCGGCGGGCGGGTCTTCAGTTCCAGCAACTCGACGCTGTCGGCGCGCACCTGCTCGCCTGGCGCCACGGCCGGCAGGTCGGCCTCGTCGCCCTGCTGCGCGCGGCCGTGGATCTCCAGCCAGCCCGGCACCACCAGGATGCGGCCCTCGGTGCGGAAACGGTGCTCGCCGACGCGGCTGATGCGCGTGGTCACCAGGAATTCGGCGGCCGGGTAGAACACCGACAGGAAGCGCCTGGCCACCATGTCGTAGAGCTTGGCCTCGGCCTCCGACAGCGAGCGTGGCTGCTGGTTGGTGGGGATGATGGCGAAGTGGTCCGACACCTTGGAGTTGTCGAACACCCGCTTGCCCGGCTTGACGTAGCCCTGCTCGAGTGCGCGCTGCGCGAAGCCGGCGAGCGGCCCGCCGTCGTCGGACATCGCGCGCAGCGTGTCGCGCGCCACCCCGACGTAGTCCTCCGGAAGGTGACGCGAATCGGTACGCGGGTAGGTCAGCGCCTTGTGCCTCTCGTACAGCGACTGCGCCAGCGACAGCGTCATCTTGGCGGAAAATCCGAAGCGCGAATTGGCCTCGCGCTGCAGCGTGGTCAGGTCGAACAGCGCCGGCGACATCTGGGTCGTCGGCTTCGACTCATCCTGCACCTCGGCGGCAGCGCCCGCGCAGGCATCGACCACGGCCTGCGCCTGCGCGCGGTCCCACAACCGGTCGGCGCGACGATCGGCGTCGGCGTCCTTCCTGAATTCGGGGTCGAACCACTTGCCGACGTACTCACCCGAGGCCGCGGCGAAGCGTCCCTGCACCTCGAAGTACGGGCGCGCCACGTGGCGCCGGATCTGTTCCTCGCGCGCCACCACCACCGACAGCGTCGGCGTCTGCACACGCCCCACCGGGGTCAGGAAGAAACCCCCGTCGCGCGAATTGAACGCGGTCATCGCGCGCGTTCCGTTGATGCCGACCAGCCAGTCGGCCTCGCTGCGGCAGCGCGCGGCGTCGGCCAGCGGCAGCATGTCGGCGTCGCTGCGCAGATGCGCGAAACCGTCGCGGATGGCCTGCGGGGTCATCGACTGCAGCCACAGGCGGCGCACCGGCTGGCGCGCCGACGCGTATTGCTGGATCAGGCGGAAGATCAGCTCACCCTCGCGTCCGGCGTCGCAGGCGTTGACCACCTCGGTCACGTCCTTGCGCTTGAGCAGCTTGACGATCGCCGACAAGCGCGACCGGGTCTTCTCGATCGGCTTGAGGTCGAAATGCGGCGGCATCACCGGCAGGTGCGCGAAGCTCCACTTGCCGCGCTTGACCTCGAAGGCCTCGGGGGCGCCGATCTCCACCAGATGCCCGACCGCCGACGTGACGACGTAGGAGTCGCTCTCGAAGTACTCGTCGTGCTTGTCGAACTTGCCGGCGACCGGAGTGAGCGCTCGCACGATGTCTTGCGCGACGCTGGGTTTTTCGGCGATGACCAGGGTTTTGCTCATGATGGCTTTGGACACGGACTGCAGGAACCGACGGACCGGCTGCGCGAACCCCCGTGCACGCCGGCTCATACGCGGATCATGCGCGGCTCACATCCTTACAATGGCGCGCGGCATGTCCGGCTGACGCCGATCACCGCCGCGGGCAGCCCCGCGCGGTGCCGGGAGCCGCCGTCGCGCCCCCGCCCCGGGTCACGGCCCCCGCGAGGGCCGCGATCGATGTTTCTTTTTTTACTTTAACCAGTTTCGTGGCCGCCTTGCACATCAGCAGCCGGCGCCCAGGCGCCGCCCCCTCCTCCGACCCTGCCGCCGCGCGCGGCGCGCGCACCGAAGTGCGCGACTCGCCGGTGCACGGCAAGGGCGTGTTCGCACGCCGTCCGATCGCGGCCGGCGAGCGCATTCTCGAATACCGCGGCGAGCGCATTTCGTGGAAGGAGGCGCTGCGCCGCCACCCCCACGATCCGCAGCAGCCGAACCACACCTTCTACTTCTCCCTCGAGCAGGGCGGGGTCATCGACGCCAACGTCGCCGGCAACAGCGCGCGCTGGATCAACCACTCCTGCCGCCCCAACTGCGAGGCACGCGAGACCGAGGGCCGCGTGTTCATCCACGCGCTGCGCGACCTGCGCCCCGGCGAGGAGCTGTTCTACGACTACCACCTGAGCCTGGACGAGCGCCACACCCCCCGACTCAAGCGCGAGTACGCCTGCCGCTGTGGCGCGGCCGACTGCCGCGGCACCATGCTGGCGCGCAAGCGCTGAGCGGACACGGCGTGGCGGGTCCCGAGGACGACGATTCGCGCCAGGCGCAGGCGCTGCAGCGCGAACTGGCCGCCGCCGGCCACGCCTGCGAAGTGCGCTGGGTGGCCGTGACCGGATCCACCAACACGGACCTGCAGGCGTCGTTGCGCGCCGGGGGTGGCGTGCAATGCCTGGTCGCCGGGCACCAGAGTGCCGGGCGCGGGCGGCGTGCGCGCACCTGGCACGACGACGCCGGGGGCGCGCAGTTGCTGTGCTCGCTGGCATGGCCGCTGCCGCGCGGCTGCGAGCTCGGAGGACTGAGCCTGGCCGTCGGGGTATGGCTGGTGCGGGCTGTGCAGGACCTGGGAATGCGACAAGCCATGCTCAAATGGCCGAACGACGTGCTGGCGGGCGAGCGCAAGCTCGCCGGCGTGCTGGTGGAGGTGACCGACACCGCCGCGGCACGCTGGGTGGTCATCGGCATCGGGCTGAACCTGCGCGCGCCGGCGCAGCTCGAGCAGGCCACCGGCCTGCTCGAGCACGGCGTGCGGGCGGACCGCTGGCAGGCGCTGCGCCGGCTGCTTCCGCGCCTGATCGGCGGCCTGCAGGAGTTCGCGCTGCGCGGCTTCGCGCCGTGGACGGCCGAGTGGAACGCCCTGCACGCCTGGGCCGGGCGCGACGTGGAGTTGCGCGGCGACGCCGCGCCGCGGTTGCGGGGAACCGCGCTGGGCGTGGACGAACAAGGATTCCTGTGGCTGCGTACCCCCGCCGGCCGCGAGCGCGTGACCAGCGGCGACGTGTCGCTGCGCACGCATGACGCAGGCCCCGAAGCAAGCTGAACGCCCCGGAAGGCACCGCCCATGTTGCGCAAACTGCTGCTGCTCCTGATTCTCGGCAACCTGCTGTTGTGGGCCTGGACCCACGGCATGCTGCGGCCCCTCGGCCTGGGTCCGCAGCGCGTCGGCGAGCCGCAGCGCCTGCACCGGCAGTTGCACCCGGACTCGCTGGTGCTGCTCGGCCCGCACGGCATCCCGGCGTCGGCGGCCTCGGCCGCGGCGGCCGCTCCCGGCGCTCCCGCGGCATCCGCGGCTTCGGCGGCATCCGCGGCTTCGGCCCCGTCGGTGCACCCGGCTGCGGCGCATCCGCCTGCACGCGCGGACTCGAAGCCGGCGCGGGCGGCCTCCGCCGGTGCCGCGCCGGACGCGGCCACCGCCTCCATGCCGGCGGCGCCGGCCCGGCGCGGCTCCGCCGCGTCGACGCAGTCCGCCGCACGCGCCCACGCCACCTGCCTGCGCATCGGCCCCTACTCCGGGCAACCCGATGCGGCGCTGGGCGCGGCGCTGCGCGTCGCGGGCTTCGATGCACAGGCCCGCACCGAGGATCTGCCGCAGCAATGGATGGTGCTGATGGGACCCTATCCCGATCTTGCGACGCAGCAGCACAAGCTCGACGAACTGCGCAAGCTCGGGCTGCCCGCGAACAGCTTCGTCGGGGTGACCGGTCGACCGCGCTACATGCCCGGAATCGCCCTCGGGGTGTTCGACAAACGCGACCAGGCCCAGCTGCAGCTCAAGCGCATGCGCGCGCGCGGCGTGACCACCGCGCACGTGGTGCAGCGCAATCTCGGCGTGCGTCGCGCCTACTGGGTGCTGCCGGAGCTGGATGGCGCGCAGGCCGCTCGCCTGTCCGCCCTGCCGGCGCTGCGCGCCGCGAACATGCACGCGCAGCCCTGCGCGGCGGGCTGAGGCCCGCCGCGCCTGCTGGCGGCTCAGGGCTGGGCCAGCCAGCGCTGCGCCAGGCGCACGAAAAAGCTCGCGCCCAGCGGCAGGATCTCGTCGTTGAAGTCGTAGCTGGCGTTGTGCAGGGTGCAGGGGCCGGCGCCATGCCCGGGGTCGCGGTGGTCTCCGCCGCCGTTGCCGATGATCACATAGGCGCCGGGGCGCTGCTGCAGCATGTAGGAGAAGTCTTCCGCCCCCATCGACGGCTCGAAGGCGACGACGCCTTCCTCGCCCACCAGTTCCAGCAGCACACGGCGCGCGAACTCGGTCTGCGCGGCGTGGTTCACCGTCGGCGGGTAGTTGCGCGAGAACTCGAAGTCGCAGCTCAGCCCGAAAGCCTGCGCGGTGTGCGTGGCGATGCGCTGCATGTTGGCCTCGATCATGTCCAGCAGCGAGGTCGTGAAGGTGCGCACCGTGCCCTGCAGCTCGACGCTGTCGGGGATCACGTTGGTGGCCTCGCCGCCGTGCACCATGGTCACCGACACGACGCCGGCCTCCAGCGGGTTCTTGTTGCGGCTGACCACGCTTTGCAGCGCCAGCACGATCTGGCAGGCCACCGGCACCGGGTCCAGCCCCAGATGGGGCATCGCCGCGTGCGAGCCCTTGCCGCGCACGACGATGCGGAACTCGTTGCTGGAGGCCATCACCGGGCCGCTGGCGATGGCGAACCTGCCGGCCGGCAGCCCGGGCCAGTTGTGCATCGCGAACACGGCGTCGACGGGAAAGCGTTCGAACAGCCCGTCGCGCAGCATTTCCCGGGCACCGCCGCCGCCCTCCTCGGCCGGCTGGAAGATGCACACCACGCGCCCGGCGAAGTCGCGCTCGCGCGCCAGGTGCCGCGCCGTCGCCAGCAGCATCGCGGTGTGTCCATCGTGGCCGCAGGCGTGCATGCGCCCGGCGTGGCGGCTGGCGTGATCGAAGGTGTTCTTCTCGGTCACGGGCAGCGCGTCGATGTCGGCGCGCAGCCCGATCGCGCGGTCCCCACGCGCCCGCCCCTCGATGACCCCGACCACGCCCGTACGCCCGAGGCCGCGGTGCACCTCGACACCCCATTGCTGCAACTGCTCGGCCACCAGGTCCGAGGTACGGGTCTCCTGGAAGCACAATTCCGGGTGGGCGTGGATATCGCGGCGGATCCGCCTGAACAGAGCGGCTTCGGCGACAATCGAATCGATGAGCTGCATTTCAGGGACACCTCTACAGAACATGCAAGGCGGCGTCACGGGGACGGGCTGGAGGCTCGCCACGCCGCCTGCCGGGCCCATTGTCGCGCAAGCCGGCCCGAGCTGCCCCACCGCGCCCCGCCCGAGGCACCGATGAACCCGAATCCCGAAGCGGCGCAAGGCGCCGCCGACTCCCTGCGCATCGTGCGCGCGGCCTGCCCGCACGACTGCCCCGACACCTGCGCGATGCTGGTGGGCGTGCGCGACGGCGTCGCGGTGCAGGTCCGCGGCGACCCCGGGCATCCGACCACCGGCGGCTCGCTGTGCACCAAGGTGTCGCGCTACCTGGAACGCACCTACCACCCGGCACGCGTGCTGCGTCCGCTGCGCCGCAGCGGCCCGAAGGGCAGCGGCAGCTTCGAGCCTGTCTCGTGGGACGAGGCGCTGGACGACATCGCGGCGCGCCTGCGGCGCCTGGCAGCGGCGGATGCCCAGTCCATCGTCCCCTACAGCTACTGCGGCACCATGGGCCTGGTGCAGGGCGAGTCGATGGCCGGGCGATTCTTCCACCGCCTGGGCGCCAGCCTGCTCGACCGCACGATCTGCTCCACCGCCGGGGGCGAGGGGCTGCGCCAGGTGCTGGGCGGGCTGGTCGGCATGGACATGGAGCAGTTCGAGCACAGCCGGCTGATCCTCATCTGGGGCAGCAACAGCATCACCAGCAATCTGCATTTCTGGTCCATCGCGCAGCGCGCCAGGCGCGCCGGCGCGACCCTGGTATGCATCGACCCGTGGCGCAACGAGACCGCGCGGCGCTGCCAGATGCACCTGCAGCTGCGCCCGGGCACCGACGCCGCGCTGGCCTATGCGCTGATGGGCGAACTCGTGCGCAACGACTGGCTGGACCACGACTATATCGAGCGTCACACCCTGGGCTTCGAGGCACTGCGCGAGCGCGCGTTGAGCTGGAGCGCCGAGCGCGCCGCCGCGGTGTGCGGGCTCGAGGCGACGCAGATCCGCGAACTCGCCCGCCTGCTCGGCACCACGCGTGCCGCGGCGATCCGCCTGAACTACGGGCTGCAGCGGGTGCGCGGCGGCGGCAACGCGGTGCGCGCCGTCGCCTGCCTGCCGGCGCTGACCGGCGCCTGGCGCGACCCCGCGGGCGGGCTGCTGCTGTCGAGCTCGGGGCATTTCGCGGTCGCCACCGAGGCGCTGGAACGCCCCGACCTGCTGCGCGGCAGGCGCCCCCGCAGCATCAACATGTCCACCCTGGGCGATGCGCTGCTGCACCCGGGAGGCGGCGATTTCGGGCCGCGCATCGATGCGCTGCTGGTGTACAACAGCAACCTGGCGGCGATCGCCCCGGAATCGGGCAAGGTGCGGCGCGGGCTGTTGCGCGAGGACCTGTACACGGTGGTGCTCGAGCACTTCCGCACCGATACCGCCGACCTGGCCGACTACATCCTGCCGGCCACCACCCAGCTCGAGCACCTGGACGTGCTCAAGTCCTACGGGCACCGCTACTGGGTGGCCAACGAGCCGGCGATCGCCCCGGTCGGCGAGTCACGCCCGAACACGCGGATCTTTCGCGACCTGGCCGCGCGCATGGGCTTCGACGACCCCTGCTTCGGCGATAGCGACGAGCAGATCGCCGCGCAGGCACTGGCCGACGACCCGCGCAACGCCGGGCTGGACTTCGCCACGCTGCGCCGCCAGGGCTGGGGCAAGGTGGCGTCGCCGCCGGCCCCCTTCGCCGAAGGCGGCTTCCCAACCCCCAGCGGGCGTTGCCAGTTCGTCCATCCGCCCGACCTGCAGGCCGGCCGCGACCCGCTGCCGCAGGTCATCCTGCCCTACGAGAGCGCGCAAAGCGCCCCGGAGCTGGCGTTGCGCTACCCGCTGGCGATGATCACGCCGCCGGCGCGCCATTTCCTCAATTCCAGCTTCGTCAACGTCGACTCGCTGCGCGCGCTGGAGCGCGAGCCCGTGCTGCTGCTGCACCCGCTGGATGCCGCCGTGCGCGGCGTGGCGCAGGGCGACATGGTGCGCTGCTTCAACGACCGCGGCGAGATGCTGGCGCGCTGCCGGGTCAGCGACGAGACCCGCGAGGCCCAGGTGGTCGCGCTCGGGGTGTGGTGGCGCAAGCTGTCGCCCGGCGGGAGCAATGTCAACGAACTGACCCACCAACTCCCGACCGACCTCGGCGCCGGCCCCTGCTTCCACGACTGCCTGGTGCAGGTGGAGCGCAGCGAAGCCTGACAGATCGCCCCACCCAGCCAGGCCTGACTTCCAGACCTAGCTGACGCCGACTCGCTGCAACGAGTGCAGAAAGGCCTGCGCGTCCTCGTCGCCGACCACGCGGCCGATTTCATGGCCGTCGCGGAAGAAGATGATGCCGGGGGGGCCGAACAGGTCGAAGCGCTTGAGCAGCGCCTTGTCGTCGGCGTTGTCCGCGGTGACGTCGGCACGCAGCAGGGTCAGGCGCGCAAGGCGCGAGCGCACCCGCGGGTCGGCGAAGGTGAAGTGGTCCATCTCCTTGCACGACACGCACCAGTCGGCCCAGAAGTCCAGCATCACGGTACCGCGCGCGCCGGCCAGCGCGGCGTCGAGCTGCGTCGGCGAGCGCACCGGCGCGAAATCCAGGCGCTGCGCGGCCTGCGCGACCACCGAGTTGCCGCCCAGGCCCTGCAAGGGCTGCAGCACGTTGCGACTGCCGGATGCGACACCCACCACCAGCGCGGCGCCGGCCAGCGCCAGCAGCACGCCCAGGCCCTTCCACAGGCGCATCCAGCCGGACGCTGCGTCGGGCAGGCGATCGAACACGTGCAGGAAGCTGGCGCTGACGATCAGCAGCGCCGCCCATGCCAGCATCTGCACCCAGGTCGGCAGCACGCCGGCCAGCATGTACAGCGCGGTGGCCAGCAGCAGCACGCCGAAAAAGGACTTGACCGCGTCCATCCAGTGCCCGGCGCGCGGCAGCAGCGCCGACGCGCCGACCCCCACGGCGAGCAGCGGCAGGCTCATGCCGGCGGCCAGCGAGAACAGCGCCACGCCGCCGATCACGGCGTTGCCCGTCTGGCTGATGTACAGCAGCGCGCCGGCCAGCGGAGCGGCCACGCAGGGACCCACGATCAGCGCCGAGATGCCTCCCATCACGAACACCGCCAGCACGTGTCCGCCGGGCAGCGCGCTGGAGCTGCGGCTGAGCCGGCTCTGCACGGCGTTCGGCATCTGCAGTTCGTAGAAGCCGAACATCGACAGCGACAGCAGCACCAGCAGCGCGGCGAACACCGACAGCACCCAGGGGTTCTGCAGCGCCGCGGCAAGGCCGTGCCCGAGCAGCCCGGCGGCCACGCCGAAGGCCGTATACACCAGCGCCATGCCCAGCGAGTAGGCCAGCGCCAGCCCGAAGCCGCGCCAGCGCGAGACCTGCCCATCGCCACCGCCCTGCCCGACGATGATGCTGGACAGGATCGGGATCATCGGCAGCACGCAGGGCGTGAAGGCCAGCAGCAGCCCGAACAGCACGAACATCGGAACGATGCGCAGCAGGTTGCCCGCGGCCAGCGCGGCTCCGATGCGCGAGCCCTGGTTGCCCACCGCGGGCGGCGCGGCCACCGTGGGGGCACCGGCACCCGGACTGGAAGCGGCCGCCGAGCTGGAAGCCGAGGCCGGGCCGGCAGGCTGTGCCGCGCCTCGTCCGCCCTCCAGCGAGCCGATCAGCGAGCCCAGCACGGAGGAGCCATGCGCCGACGGCTGCCCCTGCACGGTCGCGCTGCCGTCACCGCCGAAGGCCTTGAGGCTGACGTCGACCACCTTGTCGATCGGGGGATAGCACAGCCCCTGGTCCGAGCAGCCCTGGTAGACCACCTTCAGCGCGAAATGCCCCGGCGCGGACTGCACCGGCAGCGGCACCACCACCTGGTTGCGGTAGTGCTCGACCTCATGCCCCAGATTGGGGTCGAACTTGCGGTGTCCCGGCGGGAACTGCGGCTGGCCCAGGCTCACGCCCGGGGTGTCGGGACTGAAGTGGAAGCGCTCCTGGTACAGGTAGTAGCCCTTGGCGATGTCGAACTGCATCCGCACCGTGCTGGGTGAACTCGCCGACACCGACAGCCTGAAGGCCTGGTCGGGCGCCAGGAACCTGCCCTGCTGCGCCTGCGCGGCGGCGCCGGCGAACGCCAGCACGGCCAGCAGCAGCAGGCGCGGGAGCTTCGCTGCAATACGGAGGCGGAACAGGGACATCGCGGTCGGCCCTATATCAGTCGAGTTTGATATTGTGGCATCAATGCGGCCTGCCCGCGTGAAGCTCGTCGGCGCGCCGCGCTCAGGCCCGGAATCGCCGCACCGTCAGTGCGCGCGCCAGCCACCAGCCGGCACCGAGGTAGGCGAGCAGCAGGGCCAGGTGCAGCGGCGCCTGCGGGTCGATGCGCCCCATGAACAGGGGCCGCACCAGCCCGACCGCGGCCTGCAGCGGCAGCGCGTGGGCCAGCAGCTGCAGCCAGCGTGGCATCGCCGACAGCGGGAAGAAGATGCCCGACAGGAACGCCATCGGAGTCAGCACCAGCGTGACGTAGTAGGTGAAGAAATCGTAGGACCCCGCCAGCGCGTTGACCACCAGCGCCAGCGCCGCGAATACCGCGGCGACCAGCGCAAGCAGCGGCAGCGCCAGCAGCAGCGTGGGTGCGCGGCTGATGTCCAGCAGCGCCACCACCAGCAGCAGCGCGATGCCGCTGACCATCGCCTTGGTCGCCGCCCACAGCAACTCGCCCAGCAGCACGTCGTCGAGCCCGGTGGGCGTGAGCAGGATGGCGTCCCAGGTGCGCTGCACGTGCATGCGCGAGAAGCTCGAGTAGGTAGCCTCGAAACTGGCGGCGTTCATGACCCCCATGCACACGCTTCCGGAGGCCAGGAACAGGATGTAGGGCACGCCGTCGACGCTCCCCACCAGCGAGCCGATGCCCCAGCCGAAGGCGGCCAGGGTCAGCAGCGGCTCGGCGATGTTGCCGATCAGGCTGGCCAGCGCCAGCTTGCGCCACACGAGCGCGTTGCGCCGCCACACCGGTATGAAGCGCAGCCGGGGCAGGGTCGCGGAGGGTTCGGGAAAGGCCGGAGCAGACATCGCGGTACGGGGGTCAGTCGCGCAGTTGGCGACCCGTGAGCTTGACGAACACGTCCTCGAGATTGGCCGAGCGGTGCAGGATCCGCACGCCGTCCGCCAGCGGCTGCAGCGCGGCCAGCAAGGCCTTCGGGTCGTGCGCGTAGGCGAACAGCGTATCGCCGCTGCGTTCGATGCGCTCGGCGTGGGGCTGCGCCAGCGCCTGCGCGTCGTCGACCCGCGCTCCGTAGACCTCGACCACGCGCGGTTCCACGTGGCGCCCCACCAGCGCCTGCGGACTGTCCTCGTCGAGGCGTCGCCCGTGGTCGAGCACCAGCAGGCGCTCGCACAGGCGCTCGGCCTCGTCCATGAAGTGGGTGGTCAGCAGGATCGACTTGCCCTGCGCCAGCAGGCCCTTCAGTCGCTCCCAGATCAGGTGGCGCGCCTGCGGATCGAGCCCGGTGGTGGGCTCGTCGAGAAAGACCAGCGCGGGGTCGTGGATCAGCGCGCGCGCCAGGCTGAGACGGCGCTTCATGCCGCCCGACAACTCCTGCATGCGCGCATCGGCCTTGCCCTGCAGGGCCGCGAAGTCCAGCAGCGCGGGAATGCGTTCACGCGCCTGCAGGTCGGACAGCCCGAAGTAGCGCCCGTAGACCAGCAGGTTCTCGCGCACCGTGAAGTCCGGATCGAGGCTGTCGAACTGGGTCACCACGCCCACGCGCATGCGCGCCAGCGCTGCCTGCGCGGGCACCGGCAGCCCCATCAGGAGGATTTCGCCGGCGTCGGGTCGCGCCAGCCCCAGGCACAGCCGGATGGTGGTGGTCTTGCCGGCGCCGTTGGGGCCGATGATGCCGTAGCACTCGCCACGGCGAATTTCCAGATCCAACCCGCGCACGACGTCCTCGCCGGCGTAGCGCTTGCGCAGGCCGCGCACGCTCAGCAGCGGCGCGGTGGCGGGTTGCTTGTCGATTACTCGGCTGCCTTGTCGTCGGTGGCGGCCGGTTCCGGACGATCGACCAGTTCGACCAGCGCCATCGGCGCATTGTCGCCGACGCGGTAACCGAACTTCAGGATACGGGTATATCCGCCCGGGCGGGTCTTGTAGCGCTCGCCGAGTTCGCCGAACAGCTTGACCACCGAGTCGCGGTCGCGCAGGCGGTCGAAGGCCAGGCGGCGGTTGGCCAGGCTGGGCTTCTTGCCCAGCGTGATCAGCGGCTCGACGACGCGGCGCAGTTCCTTGGCCTTGGGCAGCGTCGTCTTGATCGCCTCGTGCGCGATCAGCGAATTGGCCATGTTGCGCAGCATCGCCAGGCGATGGCTCGAAGTGCGGTTGAGTTTGCGCAGACCGTGTCCGTGACGCATGATGAATGTCCTTGTTGCAGGGTTGTTATCGGGCCGGCCGTATCAGGTACCGGCCCTGTTCGGCGGCGCCCGGGGCGCCGCGGGAAAACGACTTCAGGGGTTGCGGCCGTCGAGCTCGGCAGGCGGCCAGCTCTCCAGCTTCATGCCCAGCGTGAGCCCGCGCGCGGCCAGCACTTCCTTGATTTCGTTCAGGGACTTGCGTCCCAGGTTCGGGGTCTTCAGCAGCTCGGTCTCGCTGCGCTGGATCAGATCGCCGATGTAGTAGATGTTCTCGGCCTTGAGGCAATTGGCCGAGCGCACCGTCAGCTCCAGGTCGTCGACCGGGCGCAGCAGGATCGGGTCGAACTGCTGCGCGCTGGCGGCGCCGGCGGCCTCCAGTGCCTTCTCTGCGCCTTCCAGGCTGGCGAACACCGACAGCTGCTCGACCAGGATGCGCGCGGAGGTGCGGATCGCCTCCTCGGCGCTGATCGAGCCGTTGGTCTCGATGTCCATCACCAGCTTGTCCAGGTCGGTGCGCTGCTCGACACGCGCGTTCTCGACCGCGTAGCTCACCCGGCGCACCGGCGAGAAGGACGCGTCGAGCACGATGCGCCCGATGGTCTTGCCGCCTTCGTCGGCATAGCGCCGCAGGTTGCCGGGCACGTAGCCGCGACCCTTCTCGACCTTGATCTGCATGTCCAGCTTGCCCTGCTGCGACAGGTGCGCGATCACGTGCTCGGGGTTGACGATCTCGACGTCGTGCGGGGTCTGGATGTCGGCGGCGGTGACCACGCCCTCGCCTTCCTTGCGCAGCGACAGCGTGACCTCGTCGCGGTTGTGCAGCTTGAACACCACGCCCTTGAGGTTCAGCAGCACCGCGATCACGTCCTCCTGCAGGCCGTCGACCACCGAGTACTCGTGCAGCACGCCGTTGATGCTGACCTCGGTCGGCGCGTAGCCGACCAGCGACGACAGCAGCACGCGACGCAGCGCGTTGCCCAGGGTGTGGCCGTAGCCGCGCTCGAAGGGCTCGAGCGTGACCTTCGCGCGCAGCGCGCCGAGGCTTTCGACCTGGATGGATTTGGGACGCAGCAATGCGGTTTGCATGACGATTCCTTCAATACCCTCCGCTCGTTACACGGATAAGGCTGAAATGCGGGCCGCGGCCCGCAGGAAAGCCACCCCGGCGGGATCGCCGAGGCGGGAAATCAACGCGAATACAGTTCGACGATCAGCGATTCGTTGATGTCGCTGCCGTATTCGTCGCGGTCGGGGACCTTCTTGAACACGGCTTCCATCTTCGACGCATCGACCTGCATCCAGGCCGGGAAGCCGTTGCCCTCGGCCAGCTTCAGCGCGTCGGCGATGCGCAGCTGCTTCTTCGCCTTGTCGCGCACCGAGATCTGCTGGCCCGGCTTGACCAGCGCCGACGGAATGTCCGTGACCTGG